>DATHIT010000335.1:0-16239 GCA_035489915.1 Pseudonocardia sp.
CGGGCTGCCCGACCTGCAGGCCCGACTGGTGGAGAGCTACCAGCTGAGCATCCGGCCGCTGCTGGCCGGGCCGCCGCTGAACATCCCGATGGAACGGCTGGACAACCTCTCCGGCGAGCTGCAGCAGTCCATCTCGGCGAACATGTCCGCGATCACCTCGGGTGCGCTGAGCACCGCCGCCACCGTCGGCGAGCTGGCTTCCGGCGCACTGCTGCTGCTCTTCGTGTTGATCTTCTTCTTGCAGGACGGCGCCCGGATCTGGCACTTCGTGCTGCGCATCATCCCGCTGGCGCAGCGGCGTCGGGTGGATACCGCCGGCGAGCGGGCGTTCGCCTCGCTGGTCGGCTACACCAGGGCCACCGTCGTGGTGGCGGTGGTGGACGCGGTCGGCATCGGCATCGGCCTGTGGGCGGTCGGCGTACCGCTGGTCGTGCCGCTGGCCGCGCTGGTGTTCCTGGGCGCGTTCATCCCGGTGGTCGGGGCGGTGCTGTCCGGGTCGGTGGCGGTGCTGGTCGCGCTGGTGGCCAACGGGCTGGTGCCGGCGGCCATCGTGCTCGGCGTGGTGATCGCGGTGATGCAGCTGGAGAGCCACGTCCTGCAGCCGATCCTGCTCGGCCGGGCGGTGCAGTTGCACCCGCTCGCGGTGGTGCTGGCGGTGGCCGGCGGCGTGGTGCTCGCCGGCATTGTCGGCGCGCTGCTCTCGGTACCCCTGATCGCGGTGCTGTCCGCCGCGGTGCGCTCGCTGCTCTCCCCGCACGAACCGGGCCCGGAGGACATCGACCCGTTGGATCCGCTCCAGGCCAGAGCCGGCCCGGCGGAGCCCAAGGAGCGTCGCCGGCTGCTCCGGGTGGCCAACGCCATCCGCAGCCGGTTCCCGGCTCAGCGCTGAGCCGGCGGGACCCTCAGACCGCGTCGTCGAGCGCGCTGACCGTGGCCAGATCCAGCTTCAGGCCGGCGCCGGCCACGTTCTCCTCCAGGTGCGCCACCGAAGCGGTGCCCGGAATCGGCAGCATGATCGACGAGCGCTGCAGCAGCCAGGCCAGCGCCACCTGGGACGGCGTGGCGTCCAGCCGCTCGGCGGCCTCGTGCACCACCCCGCCCGGCTTGGCCAGCTCGCCCGCGGCCAGCGGAAACCACGGGATGAAGCCGATGCCCCGCTCGGTGCAGTAGCGCAGCACGTCGTCGGCGGCCCGGTCGGTCAGGTTGTAGCGGTTCTGCACGGTGGCCACGTCCACGATGACCGACGCGTCGGCGATCTCGTCGACGGTCACCTCGGACAGCCCGACCAGGCCGACCTTGCCCTCGGACTGCAGCTCGGCCAGCACGCCGTACTGGTCATCGGCCGGCACGGTCGGGTCAACCCGGTGCAGCTGGAACAGGTCGATGCGCTCCACCCCGAGGCGGCGCAGGCTCATCTCGCACTGCTGGCGCAGGTACTCCGGGCGCCCGCAAGGGAACCACTCGCCAGGGCCGGTACGCAGGAAGCCGGCCTTGGTGGCGATCACCAGGCCTTCGTCGTACGGGTGCAATGCCTCCCTGATCAGCTCCTCGCTGACGTACGGGCCGTACGCGTCGGCCGTGTCGATCAGGTTGACCCCGAGCTCGACGGCGCGGCGCAGCACCCGGATAGCCTCGTCGTGATCGGCCGGCGGACCCCAGACACCCGGTCCGGTCAGCTGCATCGCGCCGAAGCCCAACCGGGTCACCGGGACCGAGTCACCGAGCCGGACCTGCCCACTCTCGGCCGCCGGTCGATCAGTGCCGATACCGGTAGCAGTGGTACTGCTCACGTGTTCTCCCCGAGAAAAGTCGCTGGTCGGAAGGCTTCCAGCGTGACAGGCGAGATGCGCGCGGCGCGCCCGGACGTGACGCGTCCGACACGTGGTCTACCCCATTGGTGGGACGTTCGGCACATGAAAACAATCACGCGTGCTTGTTTTTAGCCCACCCGGCTGGCAGGCTGCCGATCGTGACCCTGCGCATCGGCAACGCATCGGGCTTCTACGGTGATCGGTTCTCCGCGGTCAGGGAGATGCTCACCGGCGGCCCACTGGACGTGCTCACCGGCGACTACCTCGCCGAGCTGACCATGCTGATCCTGGGCCGGGACCGGCTCAAGGACGCCAACCGCGGCTACGCGCGGACCTTCCTGCGCCAGCTGGAGGAGAACCTCGGGCTGGCCGTGGACCGGGGCGTCAAGATCGTCACCAATGCCGGCGGGCTGAACCCGGCCGGCCTCGCCGGAGCGCTGCGCGAGCTGGCCGACCGGCTGGGCATCCCGGCCAACATCGCCTACGTCACCGGCGACGACCTGCTGGACCGCGCCGAGGAGCTGAACCTCGGCGAGCCACTCACCGCGAACGCCTACCTGGGCGGCTGGGGCATCGCGGAATGCCTGCGGGCCGGAGCGGACGTGGTGGTCACCGGCCGGGTCACCGACGCCTCCCTGGTGGTCGGGCCGGCCGCCGCGCACTACGGCTGGTCCCGCACCGACTACGACGCGCTGGCCGGGGCGGTGGTGGCCGGGCACGTGCTGGAGTGCGGGGCGCAGACCACCGGCGGCAACTACTCGTTCTTCACCGAGCTGAGCACCGAACAACGCCGCGCCCCGTTCGGTTTCCCCATTGCGGAGATCGAGGCCAGTGGGGACAGCGTGATCACCAAGCACGACGGCACCGGCGGCGCGATCACCACCGAGACGGTCACCGCCCAGCTGCTCTACGAGATCACCGGCGCCCGTTACGCCGGCCCGGACGTGACCGCCCGCTTCGACACCATCCGGCTGGAGCAGGACGGCCCGGACCGGGTGCGCATCTCCGGCGTGCGAGGTGAGGCCCCGCCGCCCACCCTCAAGGTCTGCCTGAACACCCTTGGCGGGTTCCGCAACGAGACCACGTTCGTGCTCACCGGGCTGGACATCGAGGCCAAGGCCGAACTGGCCAAGGCCCAGCTGGAGAGCGGGTTGGCCAAGCGGCCGGCCGAGCTGCGCTGGACGCTGGCCCGCACCGACCACCCGGACGCGGACACCGAGGAGGCGGCCAGCGCGCTGCTGCACTGCGCGGTGCGCGACCCCGACCCGAAGGTGGCCGGGCGGGCGTTCAGCGGGGCGGCGATCGAGTTGGCGCTGGCCAGCTACCCCGGCTTCCACGTCACCGCGCCGCCCTCGGACGCCTCGCCGTACGGCGTCTACCAGGCCGAGTACGTGCCGGCCGAGGCGGTCGAGCACATCGCGGTGCTGCCGGACGGGCGCCGGGTGGCGATCGCCCCGGCCGCCGACACCCTCCCGCTGGCCGACGTGGACGAGCCGCAACCGCCGCCCCCACTCCCAGGCGGGCCGAGCAGCCGGGCGCCGCTGGGCACCGTGCTCGGCGCCCGCTCCGGGGACAAGGGCGGCAACGCCAACCTGGGCGTGTGGGCGCGTACCGACGAGGGCTACCGATGGCTGGCGCACGCCCTCACCACGGAGAAACTGCGCGAACTGCTCCCGGAGACCGCCGAGCTGCCCATCCAGCGCCACCCACTGCCGAACCTGCGCGCGGTGAACTTCGTCATCGAGGGCCTGCTCGGGCTCGGGGTGGCCGCCCAGCACCGGTTCGACCCGCAGGCCAAGGCGCTCGGGGAGTGGCTGCGCGCCCGGACCGCCGACATCCCGGACACGCTGCGATGACCGCGGTGCGCACCGCCGGGCCGCTCACCGAGGACCACGCGGCCAACCGGGAGGCGATGCTGGTCAAGCTCGCCGAGCTGGACGCCGAGCACAACAAGGCGATCGCCGGGGGCGGGGAGAAGTACGTCGCCCGGCACCGCAAGCGCGGCAAGCTGCTGGCCAGGGAACGAATCGAGCTGCTGATCGACGAGGACAGCCCGTTCCTGGAGCTGTCCCCGCTGGCCGCGTGGGGCACCAGCTACACGGTCGGCGGCAGCGTGGTCACCGGCGTGGGCGTGGTCGAGGGCGTGGAGTGCATGCTGATCGCCAGCGACCCCACGGTGAAGGGCGGGACGATCAACCCGTCCGGCCTGAAGAAGACCCTGCGGGCCGCCGAGATCGCCGAGCAGAACCGGCTGCCACTGATCAACCTGGTGGAGTCCGGCGGCGCCGACCTGCCCACCCAGAAGGACATCTTCATCCCGGCCGGCAAGACGTTCCGCAACCTGACCCGGTCCAGCCAGCGCAAGGTACCCACCATCGCGCTGGTGTTCGGCAGCTCCACCGCCGGCGGGGCCTACCTGCCCGGGATGTCCGACTACGTGGTGATGGTCGCGGAGCGGGCCAAGGTATTCCTGGGTGGGCCGCCGCTGGTCAAGATGGCCACCGGTGAGGAGGCGGACGACGAGGAGCTGGGCGGCGCCGAGATGCACGCCCGCACCTCCGGGCTGGCCGACTACCTGGCGGTCGACGAAGAGGACGCGATCCGGCTGGGCCGGCGGATCATCGCCCGGCTGAACTGGCGCAAGCACGGGCCGGCGCCGCGCACCGACTACACCGAGCCGCTGTTCGACCCGGACGACCTGCTGGGCATCGTGCCGTCCGACCTGAAGGTGCCGTTCGACCCGCGCGAGGTGATCGCCCGGATCGTGGACAGTTCGGACTTCGACGAGTTCAAGCCGCTCTACGGCAGCTCGCTGGTGACCGGCTGGGCGCGGCTGCACGGCTACCCGGTCGGCATCCTGGCCAACGCCCAGGGCGTGCTGTTCAGCGAGGAGTCGCAGAAGGCCACCCAGTTCATCCAGCTGGCCAACCAGACCGACACGCCGCTGATCTTCCTGCACAACACCACCGGCTACATGGTCGGCCGGGACTATGAGCGCGGCGGGATCATCAAGCACGGCTCGATGATGATCAACGCGGTGTCCAACTCCACGGTGCCGCACCTGTCCGTGCTGATGGGCGCGTCCTACGGGGCCGGGCACTACGGCATGTGCGGGCGGGCCTACGACCCCCGCTTCCTGTTCGCCTGGCCCAGCGCGCGCTCGGCGGTGATGGGCCCGGCGCAGCTGGCCGGGGTGTTGTCCATCGTGGCGCGGGCGGCGGCGGCCGCGCGGGGTGCGGAGTACAGCGAGGAGAACGACGCGGCCATGCGATCCATGGTGGAGGGGCAGATCGAGGCGGAGTCGCTGCCCATGTTCCTGTCCGGGATGGTCTACGACGACGGCATCATCGACCCCCGCGACACCCGCACCGTGCTCGGGCTCAGCCTGTCCGTGGTGCACAACGCGCCGGTCCGCGGCGCGGACGGCTTCGGCGTCTTCCGGATGTGAGTGATGATCACTAATTTGCTGGTGTCCAACCGGGGGGAGATCGCCCGCCGGGTGTTCCGGTCCGCCAGGGACGCCGGGATCGGCACCGTCGCGGTGTACTCCGACGCAGACGCCGACGCGCCGTTCGTGGCCGAGGCGGATGCCGCCGTCCCGCTGCCCGGCAACGCCCCCGCCGATACCTACCTGCGGGCCGACCTGCTGGTGAAGGCCGCCGAAGAGGCCGGCGCGGACGCGGTGCATCCCGGCTACGGGTTCCTCTCCGAGAACGCCGCGTTCGCCCGGGCCTGCGCCGACGCCGGGCTGACCTGGGTCGGGCCGCCGCCGGAGGCCATCGAGCGGATGGGCTCGAAGGTGGAGTCCAAGCGGCTGATGGCCGCCGCCGGGGTACCCGTGCTGCCCGAGCTGGCCACCGCCGAGGTCACCGAGGCCGACCTGCCGGTGCTGGTCAAGGCCTCCGCCGGCGGGGGCGGGCGGGGTATGCGGGTGGTCCGCTCGCTGGACGCGCTGGCCGACGCGGTGTCCAGCGCGTCCGCCGAGGCCGGCTCGGCGTTCGGCGACCCGACGGTGTTCTGCGAGCGCTACCTGGAGACCGGCCGGCACATCGAGGTGCAGGTGCTCGCCGATGCGCACGGCACCGTGTGGGCGCTCGGCGAGCGGGAGTGCTCCATCCAGCGCCGGCACCAGAAGGTGCTCGAGGAGGCGCCCTCGCCGCTGGTGGACGACCCGATGCGGGCTCAGCTGTGCGAGGCGGCGGTGGCCGCGGCCCGGGCGATCGGCTACCTGGGCGCGGGCACCGTGGAGTTCTTGGCTTCGCCGGACGGTACCGAGTTCTACTTCCTGGAGATGAACACCCGGCTGCAGGTGGAGCATCCGGTCACCGAGTGCGTCACCGGCCTGGACCTGGTGGCGCTGCAGCTGTCCGTGGCCGAGGGGCGCCCGCTGCCGCCGGACGGGCCGCCGGCGTTCCAGGGCCACGCGATCGAGGCGCGGCTCTACGCCGAGGATCCGGCGCTGGACTGGCAGCCGCAGAGCGGCACGCTGCGCCGGTTCGCCGTCCCCGGGGTGCACAGTGAGTTCGCCGTGCCGCCGGGGTACGGGCTGCGGCTGGACAGCGGCGTGGTGGACGGCTCGGTGGTGAGCGTGCATTACGACCCGATGCTGGCCAAGGTGATCGCCTGGGCGCCGGACCGGTCCAGCGCCGCGCGCGCCCTGGCCACCGCGCTGGCCAGGGCCCAGATCCACGGTCCGCGCACCAACCGCGACCTGCTGGTCAACGTGCTGCGCCATCCGGCGTTCCTGGCCGGCGAGATCGACACCGCGTTCTTCGACCGGCACGGGCTGTCCGGGCCGACCGGGCTGGCCGCCCCGCTGGCCGACCCGGACACCGTGCGGCTGTCCGCGTTGGCCGCCGCGCTGGCCGCGGCGGCCGCCAACCGCGCGGCCGCCACCGTGCTCGGCCGGCTGCCCAGCGGGTGGCGCAACGTCGCATCCGGCCCCCGGCGCGCCAGATTCCTGGCCGGCGAGCGGGAGATCGAGGTGGCCTACCTGCTCACCCGGGACGGGCTGCGCGCCGAGGGCTTCGACGGGATGTCCCTGCTCAGCGCGGACCCGGAGCGGGTGGTGCTGCGGGTCGGCGGGTTGCGCCGCTCGTTCACCGTGTCCCGCTACGCCGACGAGCTGGTCGCGGTGGACTCGGCGTTGGGCCCGGTATCGCTCACCCCGGTGCCACGGTTCCGCGACCCGGAGTCGGCCCTGGCCAGCGGCTCGCTGGTGGCCCCGATGCCGGGCACCGTGCTGCGTGTGGCGGTGTCGGTGGGCGACCGGGTCAGCGCGGGACAGCCGGTGCTCTGGCTGGAGGCGATGAAGATGGAACACCGGATCAGCGCCCCCGCCGACGGCGTGGTCACCGAGCTGCCGGTGGCCGTCGGCCAGCAGGTGGAGGTCGGCTCGGTGCTGGCGGTGGTCGGGGACGCGGTGGTCGGGGACGCGGTGGTCGGGGACGAAGCCCCCGGGACCGAATGACCGCGACGGCCAGGAGGCCTCAACAGGAGCGCAGCCGGTCCACCCGGCGCGCGCTGGTCGACGCTGCGGTGGTCTGCATCGGCGAACTGGGCTGGACCGGGGCGACCGTCGCGGTGATCGCCGAGCGCGCCGGGGTGTCCAGGGGCGCCGCCCAGCACCACTTTCCGACCAGGGAGGACCTGGTCGTGGCGACGGTGGAGTACCTCGGCGAGGAGCAGGTGCGGCAACTGCGCGAAGGGACCGCCGCGCTGCCGCCGGGGCCACCCCGGGTGGAGGCCGTGGTGGAGATGCTGCTGGAGCTGTACACCGGAGCGGCGTTCCGGGCCGCGCTGCACCTGTGGGTGGCCGCATCCACCGACGAGACACTGCGCGATGTGGTGGTTCCGCTGCAGGCCAAGGTCGGGCGAGAGGCACACCGGATGGCCGTCCAGGTGCTCGGCGCGGACCAGTCGCACCCGGGGGTGCGCGAGCTGGTGCAGGCCACCATGGACCTGGCCAGGGGCCTCGGCTTGGCGAACCTGCTCGCCGACGATGCCGCGCGGCGCACCCAGATCGTCGCGCAGTGGGCCCGGGTGCTCGGCGACGCGCTGCGACCACCGGCGGACCTCGCCGAGCACCCACCGGCACGGCTGTGACGCGGATTCCACTCCGAAGGGCTTCCGCTCAGCGGTAGCCGCCCGTTGGCGGCGCCCGGTCGCTGCGGTTAACGTTCGCCCCGACGGACCACCCGGCGCGGGTGGCCGATGTGAGCACGGACGGAGCCGATGGCCGAGATCAAGACGCTGACCGACGCGGTCGCGGAGCTGGTGCACGACGGCGACTCGGTGGCGCTCGAGGGATTCACCCACCTGATCCCGTTCGCCGCCGGCCACGAGATCATCCGGCAGGGCAAGAAGAACCTGACGTTGATCAGGATGACCCCCGACCTCATCTATGACCGGATGATCGGCGCGGGCTGCGCGTCGAAGCTGGTGTTCTCCTGGGGTGGCAACCCGGGCGTCGGCTCGCTGCACCGGATGCGGGATGCGCTCAGCCACAGCTGGCCGGTGCCGCTGGAGATCGAGGAGCACAGCCACGCCGGCATGGCCAACCGCTACGTGGCCGGCGCGTCCGGGCTGCCGTTCGGCGTGCTGCGTGGCTACGCCGGCACCGACCTGCCCGCGCACACCACCACGATCAGCACGGTGACCTGCCCGTTCACCGGTGAGCAGCTGGCCGCGGTGGCCGCGCTGAACCCGGACGTGTCGATCGTGCACGCGCAGCGGGCGGACCGGGCCGGCAACGTGCAGCTGTGGGGCATCACCGGGGTGCAGAAGGAGGCGGTGCTGGCCGCCAAGCACTCGCTGGTGACCGTGGAGGAGATCGTGGAGACGCTGGACCCGGTGCCCGGCGCGGTGCTGTTGCCGTCCTGGGTGGTGGACGCGGTGGCGGTGGCCCCCGGTGGGGCGAAGCCGTCCTACGCGCACGGGTACTACGACCGGGACAACGCCGCGTACCGGGCCTGGGACGCGGTGAGCCGGGACAGGGAGAAGTTCTCCGTGTGGCTGGAGGAGCTGGTGGCACCGTGACCGAGGCAACGAGGGAACCATCAGTGCTGACCGAGCTTGCTACTGAGGCGGCGGTACTGGAGTACTCCGCCGACGAGATGATGTCGGTGGCCGCCGCCCGGGCGCTGCGCGACGGCGCGGTCTGCTTCGTGGGCATCGGGCTGCCGTCCACGGCGGCCAACCTGGCCCGTCGGCTGCACGCGCCCAACCTGGTGCTGATCTACGAGTCGGGCACCCTGGACACCCGTCCGGAGGAACTGCCGCTGTCCATCGGGGACGGCATCCTGGCCGACTCGGCGCTGACCGTGGTCAGCGTGCCCGAGGTGTTCAACTACTGGCTGCAGCCGGGCCGGATCGATGTGGGCTTCCTGTCCGGGGCCCAGCTGGACCGCTACGGCAACATCAACACCACGGTGATCGGGGACTACGACGAGCCTTCGGTGCGGCTGCCCGGATCCGGCGGTGCACCGGAGATCGCCGCGTCCTGCGGCGAGGTCATGATCGTCATGCGGCACCGGTTGCGCGCGTTCGTGGAGGGCGTCGACTTCATCACCTCGTTGGGGCACGGCAGCGGTCCGGACGATCGGCGCCGGCTGGGTCTGACCGGGGCCGGGCCGCTGCGGGTGATCACCGACCTTGGCGTGCTGCAGCCCGACCCGGAGACCCGCGAGCTCACCCTCACCGGGCTGCATCCGGGGATCACCGTCGAGCAGGTACGCGCCGAGACGGGCTGGCCGCTGGCGCTGAGCCCCGAGCCGCTGGTGTCCACCCCGCCGCCGACCAGCCGCGAGCTCGAGGTGCTCCGCTCGCTGCGCACCGTGGGACAGTGATCTGATCATGGCAATGGGCGAACACAGCGCGGTGGCGCTGCACTACGTAATCGACGGTCCGGCCGACGGCCCACCGCTGGTGTTGCTCGGCTCGCTGGGCAGTGCGCTGGACATGTGGGAACCGCAGCTGCCGGCGTTGACCGAACAGTGGCGGGTGATCCGGGTGGACCACCGGGGGCACGGCGGCTCACCTGTGCCGCCGGGGCCGTACACGGTGGCCGAGCTGGCCGGCGACGTGCTCGCCTTGCTGAACCGGCTGGAGCTGAACCGGGTCAACTTCGCCGGGCTATCGCTGGGCGGCATGGTCGGCATGTACCTGGGCTCCGAGACGCCGGAGCGGATCGACCGGCTGACGCTGATGGCCACCTCGGCGGGTTGGCCGGACCCGACGCCGTGGCAGGCCCGGATCGAGGCGGTGTCCAACGGCGGTACCGAGGCGATCGCGCCGGCGGTGGTGAAGAACTGGTTCACCCCCGACTACGCCGCGGCGCAGCCGGACCGGGTGGCGTGGGCCGAGGACTCGGTGCGCAAGACCCCGGACCTGGGTTACCTGGGCTGCTGCCAGGCGATCCGGGACTGGGACCACACCAACCGGCTGGGCGCGATCACCGCGCCGACCCTGGCGATCTGGGGCACCGCCGACCCGGCCACCCCGGAGGAACCGCACGGCGCCACCATCGCCGCCGGCATCCCCGGGGTGCGGTTCGAGCGGGTGGACGGCGCGCACCTGCTCAACATCGAGCGGGCCGACGAGGTCAACACCCTGCTCACCTCACACCTGGGCGGATAGGTCGTGAGTGGCGATGGTCGCTGTAGCGACCATCGCCACTCACGACTGTGGACGCTTCGGCACACGCATCCAACTGGCGCAGGACCTCGAGGCCGCGGCTCCCGGCGGGTGCGGTCATCACCATGAGAGTCTGGTGATTGTCGGGGGTGTGCAGTGTCTGCCAATCGAGCGTGTACTCCCCGATCCTCGGGTGGATAAGGGTCTTGGTGCCGTGGCTCTGGTAGTTCGCGTGACGCTCGGCCCACCAGGTGCGGAAGTCGGGGTCGCGCAGCGACAGATCTCCTATCAGCTCCGACAGGGCGACCTCGCCTTGGCCTTCGGCTGCCGCGCGGACGTACCCGACGCATATCCGGGCGATGGAGGACCAGTCCAGGTAGCGTCCGCGGACGGTCGGGTCGAGGAAGAGCATGCGCAGGAAGTTGCGCTCCCGCCGTGGGATCGCGGAAAAATCGGTAAACACCGCGGTGGCCAACCGATTCCAAGCCACGATGTCCAGGTAGCGACCCAGTACCAGCGCGGGGCTGTCTCGTAGGTTGTCCAGCAGCTGCTGGGTCTGCGGGAGGACCCGCTCGACGCGGGGCTTGCGCGGTTGCTGCCGGTCGCTCTTGTTGGCCAGCTGGTAGAGGTAGCTCCGTTCGTCCGGCCCGAGACGCAGGGCGGTGGCCATGGCATCGAGGACAGTGGGCGATGCGCCAGCCAGGCGACCCTGCTCCAAACGCGTGTAGTAGTCGGTGCTGATCATCGCGAGCTGCGCTACCTCCTCACGACGCAGACCCGGCACGCGACGCGGCCCGCCACCGACGACAAGACCGACGGCCGCGGGGTCGATATCGCCGCGGCGCGCTTTGAGGAAGGCCCCCAACTCCTCGGGGCTGTGGCTGCGAGTGCCCATGCTTCCCACCGTCTCCCATGAAGAAATCGAGACCCTTACCCAATTCTATCCTAGGAAGGATCCTTCATAGGCAACTGTCTTCCCTGGTCAGCATGCTGAACTGGCCGCAACGATGGATGGTGTTCCCCCTTTAATATCCCAGGATGTGAGGCCACCATGCGTCAAGACATCAGCTTCCGGAGCAACGGCCGCCAGCTGCTCGGCCACCTGTACCTGCCCGACCAGCTCGCCGAGGGCGAGAGGTTGCCGGCGGTGGTAGTCGTCGGCCCGGCGTCCAGCACCAAGGGTCAGGTGCCGGCCATCTACTCACGGCGCCTGAGCGAGCTCGGGTATGCCGCCATCGCCTTCGACCACACCAGCTACGGCGAGAGCGAGGGCACGCCGCGCACCGACGAGGATCCATTCACCAAGATCGAGGACATCAAGAGCGCGGCCACGTTCCTGGTCCACCGCCCCGAGGTGGACGCCACACGGATCGCGGCGGTGGGCGTGTGCGCGGGCGGTGGCTACGCGCCCGCGGCGGCCGTGGCCGACCGTCGCATCAAGGCCGTGGCCGCCGTCAGCGCACTGCCCGACCTGCGTTCCACCGTCATGGCCGCCGGCGACTGGCGGGCGATCATGGGCGCCGCCCAGGGTTCCCGCGAGTCCTACGAGGCCACCGGCCGGGCGACCTATGTCCCGTTCCTGGCCGACGGCCAGCTGGACCCCTGGCGGGAGAACGGCAAGAAGTTCTACCTGACCGAGCGCAACCAGGACCCGAACTGGCGGAACCAGACATTGCTGTGGTCCTACGACAAGATGATCCAGTTCTCCGCGCTGGACGCCGTCGAGCTACTCGCCCCCACCCCGCTGCTGGTGATCGCCGGTGACCAGGCCGAGACTCTGGGCCAGAGCCAAGCCTTGTACGCCAAGGCCCAGCAGCCCAAAGAGCTGTTCCTGATCGAGGGAGGCACACACTTCGACTTCTACGACCTGCCCGAGTACCTCACCCCGGCCCTCGCCAAGATCGACACGTTCTTGAAGCACCACCTGTAACCGTGTCGGGGTGTCCGAGGTTGGTTACCGTGATCGGGTGTCCGGCGAGAGAGATCCCAGCGAGCTGCGGATCTCCGACCTGGACCGGGAACGGGCCGCCGCGATGCTGGCCACCGCGATGGAGCAGGGCCGGATCACCCCGGCCGAGTTCAGTGAGCGCTGCGAGGTGGCCTGGGCCGCGCGCACCCGGGCGGAGCTGCTCGCGGTGCTGGCCGACCTCCCCGGTGGCCCACCCCCGGAGCTGGCCCCGCTGGTGCTCGACGTGCCCTTCGGCCAGGTGCGGCGCAGCGGCCAGTGGGCGGTACCCGAGCTGGTCCGGGTGAACGGGTTCGGCCAGCGCACCATGCTGGACTTCACCGAGGCGGTGATCCGCCGGCCCGAGGTGACCATCGAGGTGGCCGCCACCATGAGCGCGACCCATGTGGTGCTGCCGGCCGACGCTGAGGTGGACACCGACGGCCTGGAGCTGGTCGCCGGCTCGGTGCGGCACCGGGGGCCCACCGGGCGGCGGGAGAAGCCCCGAGGCCGGTTGCGCCGGCTGTTGCCCGGCAGTGGCCGGGAGCCGGAGCCCGTGACGCCCGTCCAGTTCGTGCTGCGCGGGCGGGCCACGCTCGCCTCGGTGACCATCTGGCATCCCCGGCCCGGCCGCCGGCGCTAGGTCACTTCTCCATGAACACCAGGTCCTCCGGCGGGTAGAGCAGCTTGACCTGTTGCCCGGTGACCTCGATGACGTTGTCGAAGCCGGTGAAGCGGCCCTCCGAGATGACCACCAGCCGATCGTCCTGAGCGGCCAGGAAGGTTGGCAGGCCGGCCAGCGACGAAGCTCCGTCGTTCAGCGCGAGGTAATCGGCCAGCCGCCGGAACAACTTCGGCAGGATCACCACGTCGGTGGTGATGGTGGCCTCCCCGGTCACCGTGAAGCCGGCCGAGGTGACGTCGGTCGGCCACAGTCCACTACCGGCGGAGCGGGCGGCCTGCACCGCCTCGGTCATCACGGCGCGCAGATCCGGGAAGAGCTTGCTGTAGTACGTGGGATAGGCCATCCCGTCGGCAAGCAGCGAAACGTTGACGCTGGTGCGCACCTGCTCGGGGGTGAGGAACAGCTGGCTCAGGTCCTCGCCGGGTGGGGCGCCGGTGAACAGGAAGGACACGCAGCGGCCGTACTGGTCGGCGAACCGGGTCAGGATGTACCCGTCCACCGCGTCCGGGCCGGCGGAGGTGACGACCTGGCGATCGTTCCGCTGCACCCCGCTGAAACCGAGCAGGTCCAGCAGCCTGGCCGCCGCCGCGTCGCCGAACTCGGCCGGCTGATGCAACGTGCCGGCTCCACCCTGGGACGGGGTGTAGTGGGTCTCCAGCGCATCGATCCCGTCCAGGCGCATCTGCGCCCCGCCAGAGGCGTTCGTCCTGGCGTTGATCCCGGCGCGGATGAACGCGTCGGCGGCGGTCGGGTAGAAGCGAACCGAGTCTCCGTCCGGAGCGGCGCCGACGATCCGGTACTGGCCAGCGATGAGGGTTAGCGGCATGCCGTGACCTTGCTGGTTCACCCGGGGCGGGGCAAGCGAAGCCTCGACGACACCCCGGTGAACGCCCAGCCCGGCTCAGCTGGTGCCGGTCAGAATGTCCACGATCTCGCGGGGGTACCGGAAGAAACCGGCGTGGCTGCTCTTGACCGAGTGCACCTCGAACGGGTTGTCCGGGGTGAGCCGGTCGGCTTCGGAGATGTAGAGATCCTGGGCGGCCAACGGCATGGCTCTGTCGTTGGTCAGCCGGATGAAGGTGTGCGGGATCCGCCCCCAGGTGTCCTTCTCGGCCCGGTGGTCCCACTCGGGGTCGTTCTGCCAGAGCACCTCGTCCGGCTGTGAAGCGCTGAGGGCCTGGAGGAACTCCGGCTCGGTGAGTTCGGCGCTGACCGCGTTCCGCAGCGCGGCCAGCGACGCCGGGTCAGCGCCGCGCCAGTTCAGCCGGATGAAACCGAGCTTCATCGGGTTTCCGACGATGATGGACGCGGTCGCGGGCAGCAGGTCGCTGGCCGCCCACTCGGGGCGCGTCGGATATTCACCGGCCGCCCTGTCCACCGGGCATTGCGCGGCGATGTAGACGATCCGGTCGATCAGGTCGGGGATTGCATTGCCCACGCCGGTGATCACGAGTCCGCCGAAGCTGTGCCCGACCAGGATGACCGGCCCGTGCTCGCGCACCTGGCGCACCACATCCACCACGTGCCCGATCGTCTCCGCCGCTGTCACACCGGCCAGCGCCGAGGGCTCAGCCGCGAACGTCTCCAGGTCTTGCAGGTGATACGCCAAGGAGAATCCCGAGCCGCGCCCTGGCAGGTCGACCGCGATCGTCCGGTGCCCACGCAGTGTCATTTCCTGCTGGGCGGTCGACCAGGTGCGTGCATTGC
This sequence comes from Pseudonocardia sp., assembly GCA_035489915.1. Classification (GTDB taxonomy): domain Bacteria; phylum Actinomycetota; class Actinomycetes; order Mycobacteriales; family Pseudonocardiaceae; genus Pseudonocardia. Next base: position 14,783 of record DATHIT010000335.1, read on the forward strand.
TGCCTGACCCGTGCACTAAGACGAAGGTAGGAGCCACCGGCCAATTATGGACGACCCTGCCGTGGTGAGGACCGCGTTCGGGGGCTCGCAGCGTGGCAGCGGCCTGACATTGGGCAGGCTGGCGGGTTGGCGAGCCGGCGTGGGGTTGCCGAACTGCACGGGACGCCGACGTCCAGCACCATGTCGGTGTTGACCGCTTTTTGCCATCGCAATTGATCCGTTACCCGCGCGGCGAAGGATCGCAACGTGGCGGGGAGACCGTGAGGGTGCTCCGCCGTCACTTTGTCGTGCTGGAGGCCCGCGGCGGACTCATCAGGGAGGTCGGCGCGGTGGCTCTGAGACAGATCGACGGGCACGAATACATGACTCGCGCACGGGAGCGCGCGCGGTCGGCTGGTGTGGTCCGTCAGCGGTCCCCGTTGCGCCTGCATGCGTTGATCAGGTCGGGAATCAGGCTGGGGTTGCTGCCGAGCATGGCGCAGCTGGTTGAGGGGCAGCTCATCGACGCCTACGCGACCAGCCGCAATGCCGTCCGCGAGACGATGTCTCGGTTGGCAGAGGAAGGCCTCGTCTCCCGCAGCCCAGGGCGAGGAACAGTAGTGGCCGGGATGATCCATGAGCTGGCGTTGGAGGACATCTCGCCGCGCCGAGGGAGCCTGTCCGACACCGGGCGAGGTGGTCAGCACGAGTACTCGAACGTGGAGATCGAGACCGCCTGTATCCCGCTCACCCCGTTGCTGCGGAACCGGTTGCGCACGAAGCAGCCCTGGGTCTGGGTGACGGAATGGCTCACCTTGCGGGGTGGAGAGCCGCTCCTGGTTTACATCAACTATTCGCTGGGGAGCAGTGCCCGCGAGCTCGGTACCGATGAGGCCTCAGATGGGCTGCAGGCCATCTTTCGGCGGACCTATGGGGCCGAACTGGCCAGAATCGACACGACGGTCGAATCGGTGACCTGTGACGAGCGGACCGGTCGCGCGCTGGGGGTGGAGCCGGGCTCACCGCTGTTGTTCCGGGAACGGGTGATGATCGACGTCGATGGTGTTCCCCGGGAGTGCAACCACACGTTCTTCCCCGGCGGCAAGGTCTCGCTGCGCGCTGTGACGGAAGTCGATCCCGGCCCTGCCGCCTGACCGGCCTATCGACGCGGTTTCCGCAGCTCACCCGGCGTTAACGGGTGGCGCAATCCACACTTCACGGACAAGGCCCGATCCGGTAACAGCGAGCCACCACCGTCATGTTCAGGTTCCTCACCTGGTGGAGGTTTGGTGTCTGCTGATCGTTTTCATTTGGGTTGGTTTTATTCGAAGGGGTTCGGTCCGAAGGCGTGGCGGCATGCGTGGGCTGGTTCGGCGGTGGGTCGGTTTGCGCGGCCGGATATGGCGGTGGATTTGGCTCGGTCGATGGAGCGGGCTGGGTTTGATTATTTGATGATTGAGGATTCGTCGAACGTGCCG
>DATHIT010000336.1:0-11930 GCA_035489915.1 Pseudonocardia sp.
CGGGTGGGTGGAGAACAGCCTGGCCATCTGCTCGCCGGGCCGGAACGGGTTGGCGATCATCAGGTGCGACTGGGAGACCAGCTGGGGGTCCGGTGGCAGCGGGGCCAACTGGGTGCCCAGCTGCAGCTTGCGCAGCGCCGACGCCAGCGCCAGCGGATCGCCGGTGAGCTGGGCGCCACTGGCATCCGCCTGGTACTCCCGCGACCGACTCACCGCCATCTGCACCACGCCGGCGGCGATCGGCCCAACCAACATGATCAGCAGCATCGCGAGCGGGTTGGGGCGATCCTCGTCGCCGCCGCCGAAGAACGACGCGAACATCGCCATGTTGGCCATGAAGCTGATCATCGAGGCCAGCGCGCCGGCGACGCAGGAGATCAGGATGTCCCGGTTGTACACGTGCGAGAGCTCATGGCCGAGCACCCCGCGCAGCTCCCGCTCGTCCAGCAGCTCGAGGATGCCGGTAGTGGCGCAGACCGCGGCGTTGCGCGGGTTGCGGCCGGTGGCGAACGCGTTCGGGGCGGCGGTGGGGCTGATGTAGAGCCGGGGCATCGGCTGGCGGGCAGCGTTGGCCAGCTCGCGCACGATGCGGTACATGGCGGGTTGCTCGGCCTCGGTGACCGGCCGGGCATGCATGGCCCGCAGCGCGAGCTTGTCCGAGTTGAAGTAGGCATAGCCGTTCATGCCCAGCGCGATGACCAGCGCGATGACCAGCCCGGTCTGGCCGCCGATCAGCGACCCGACGAGCAGCACCAGCGCACTGAGCCCGCCGAGCAGAACGGCGGTTTTCAAACCGTTCATGTGGTGGTTGTGCACGACGCTTCACTTCCTTCTGTGAAACGGGACCGCCCGATCCCGTTCCTCGTGCGGTGAACGATTGAGCGCTCATGCCGGTTCCGCCACTCGGCGTGACGCACGCGACGCCAGCCACCCGCCGGTCCAGCCACGCCCCACTCGCGCGCCAAGCGCGGGCCCGGGAAGTCGCCCGGCGGCTCCGCGCGGGGCGCGAGAGGATGGCGGTATGGCTGACTCCGCGACGACGCAAGCCCCGACAACCCCGCGACCGGCGGATCCCTCCTCGGCGCAGGCATCCCCCGCCGCCAGGGGGATCCATGTCCTGCGACACGGACGGGTCGCGGTGATCACCGTGTCGGACCCGGCGCGGCGCAATGCGATGGCGGTGGACCTGGCCGGCGAGCTGGTCGAGGCCATCCGGGCCGCCGAGCGGGATGAGGGTGTGGGCGCGGTGGTGGTCACCGGCGAGCCGCCGGCATTCTGCGCGGGCGCCGACCTGAGCCAGCTGGGCGCGTCCAAGGAAGACGGTCTGCGCACGATCTACCAGGGCTTTCTTGCCGTCGCCCAGTGCACCCTGCCCACCATCGCGGCGGTGAACGGGGCCGCCGTGGGCGCCGGGGTGAACCTCGCGCTGGCCTGTGACCTGCGGCTGGCCGGGCCCAAGGCGCGGTTCGACTCGCGATTTCTGCAGCTCGGGCTGCATCCGGGCGGCGGGTACACCTGGATGGCGCACCGGGTGCTCGGCCCGCAGGGCGCGGCGGCGGTGACCCTGTTCGGGGAGAACCTGGGCGCCGAGGAAGCCGAGCGGGCCGGCCTGGTGTGGCGCGCGGTGGACGACCCGCTGACCACCGCGGTGGAACTGGCCGGTCGGGCCGCCGATGCACCCCGGGACCTGGTGATCACCACGAAGCGGACGATGCGGGTGACGGCCAGCCAGGCCAACCAGTTGGACGCGGTCGAGCTGGAAATCCGGGCCCAGGTCGCCTCGCTGGAGTCGCCGGCGTTCGCCGAGCGGCTGGCCGCGCTGAAGGCTCGGGTCTCCGGAACGAAGTGATCTGACGTTCACCCACTGTTCCGGAAATCAGAACGCCGATGTGACGTATCCCTAGACGTGTCCGACAGTCAGCGGCAAGGGGACTACCCTTTAGGCGGGGCAGTGCCTGCACGAAATCCGCAGTCGACGGAAGACGACACATGACCATCCCGGACACCACCGTCCAGGCCTCAACCAACGACGGCTCCCCCTCGTCCACCGGGACGAACGGCCACCATCGCGCGGTTGAGGTACAGAAGCGCCATCGCGTTGTCATCCGGTTCGCCGGCGACTCGGGCGACGGCATGCAGCTGACCGGTGACCGGTTCACCTCCGAGGCCGCCGCCTTCGGGAACGACCTCGCCACGCTGCCGAACTTCCCCGCCGAGATCCGGGCCCCTGCTGGCACGCTGCCCGGGGTGTCCAGCTTCCAGCTGCACTTCGCGGACTACGACATCCTCACCCCGGGTGACCGGCCGGACGTGCTGGTCGCGATGAACCCGGCCGCGCTCAAGGCGAACATCGCCGACCTGCCGCTTGGCGCGATCCTGATCGCGAACTCCGACGAGTTCAACAAGCGCAACCTGACCAAGGTCGGCTACCAGGCCAACCCGCTGGAGGACGACTCGCTGTCCGCCTACACGGTGCACAGCGTGCAGATGGCCACCCTGGCCCGGGGCGCCCTGGCCGAGACCGGCCTGTCCAAGAAGGACGCCGAACGGGCCAAGAACATGTTCGCCCTCGGCCTGCTCTGCTGGATGTACCACCGGCCGACGGAGAGCACCGAGCGGTTCCTCCGGGAGAAATTCGCCCGCCGCCCCGACCTGGCCGAGGCCAACGTCCTGGCGTTCCGCGCCGGCTGGAACTTCGGCGAGACCACGGAGAGCTTCGCGGTCACCTACGAGGTGGACCCGGCCCCGCTCGACACCGGGACCTACCGGCAGATCACCGGCAACACCGCGCTCGCCTACGGCATCGTGGCGGCCGGGCAGCAGTCCGGCCTGCCGGTCTTCCTCGGTTCCTACCCGATCACCCCGGCCTCGGACATCCTGCACGAGCTGAGCAAGCACAAGGCCTTCGGCGTGACCACCTTCCAGGCCGAGGACGAGATCTCCGGCATCGGCTCGGCGATCGGCGCCGCGTTCGGTGGCGCGTTGGGCGTGACCACCACCTCCGGTCCCGGTATCTCGCTGAAGAGCGAGGCCACCGGCCTGGCGGTCGCCCTGGAGCTGCCGCTGCTGGTCATTGACGTGCAGCGGGGCGGGCCGTCCACCGGGCTGCCCACCAGGACCGAGCAGTCCGACCTGCTGCAGGCCATGTTCGGCCGAAACGGCGAGTCGCCGCTGCCGGTCATCGCGCCACGCTCGCCCGGCGACTGCTTCGACGCCGCCATCGAGGCGACCAGGCTCGCGGTGACCTACCGGACCCCGGTGATCCTGCTCTCCGACGGCTCACTGGCCAACGGCTCAGAGCCGTGGAAGGTGCCGGACGTCGCCGACCTGCCCACGATCGACCCGGGCTTCGCCACCGAGGCGAACGCCACCGACGGGTCCGGCGAGTTCTGGCCGTACCAGCGCGACGACGACACCCTGGCCCGGCCGTGGGCGGTGCCCGGAACCGCGGGGCTGGAGCACCGCATCGGCGGCCTGGAGAAGGCCGACGGCAAGGGCTCCATCTCCTACGACCCGGACAACCACGACCGCATGGTCCGGTTGCGCCAGGCCAAGATCGACAACATTCCGGTACCTGATCTGGTGGTCGACGACCCGGACGGGGACGCCGAGCTGCTGGTGCTGGGTTGGGGCTCGACCTACGGCCCGATCGGCGCCGGCGCCCGCCGGGTCCGCGCGATGGGCCTCTCGGTCGCCCAGGCGCACCTGCGGCACCTCAACCCGCTGCCGGCAAACCTCGGTGACGTACTGCGCGGCTACAAGACGGTGCTGCTCCCGGAGATGAACCTGGGCCAGCTGGCGCTGCTACTGCGCGGCCGCTACCTCGTTGATGTGAAGTCCTACACCAAGGTGTCGGGGCTGCCGTTCCAGGCCGAAGAGCTGCAGAACCTCTTCCTCGACGCGCTGAAGGGTGAGTTGCTGTGAGCGCTCTGGATCTGGGTTTACCTTCGCTCGGTGGGCTGGACGGTGTCCCCACCACCGACGAGAAGCAGACCGCCAAGGAGTACACCTCCGACCAGGAGGTCCGCTGGTGCCCCGGCTGCGGTGACTACGCGGTGCTGGCCGCCGTGCGCGGGTTCCTCCCGCAGCTCGGGCTCCGCCGGGAGAACGTGGTGTTCGTGTCCGGCATCGGCTGCTCCAGCCGGTTCCCGTACTACCTGAACACCTACGGCATGCACTCCATCCACGGTCGCGCCCCGACAATCGCCACCGGGCTGGCGGTCACCCGTCCCGACCTGTCGGTGTTCGTGGTCACCGGCGACGGCGACGCGCTGTCCATCGGCGGCAACCACCTGATCCACGCGGTCCGCCGCAACATCAACATGACGATCCTGCTGTTCAACAACCGGATCTACGGGCTGACCAAGGGCCAGTACTCGCCCACCTCGGAGGTCGGCAAGATCACCAAGTCGACCCCGATGGGCTCGCTCGACCAGCCGTTCAACCCGCTCTCCGTGGTGCTCGGCGCGGAGGCCACCTTCGTCGCCAGGACCATCGACGCCAACCGCGCGCAGCTGACCGAGGTACTGACCGCGGCCGCCGCGCACCGGGGCACCTCGTTCGTGGAGATCTACCAGGACTGCCCGATCTTCAACGACGGCGCGTTCGACGTGATCCGGCGCGGCGGGGACGAGGCCAAGCAGCGGATCATCCCGCTCAAGCACGGCGAGCCGATCCGGTTCGGCCTGGACGGCGAGTTCGGCGTGGTCCACTCCGAGGACGGCTACGGGCTGCGCGTCGCGCCGATCGCCGAGGTCGGTGAGGACGCGGTCGTGGTGCACGACGAGCACCGGGACGATCCCAGCTTCGCGTTCGCCCTGTCCCGGCTGTCCGACCAGGATCTCACCCACACGGTCACCGGGGTGTTCCGCAACGTCGACCGGCTCGCCTACGACGACGGCGCCCGCCAGCAGCTGAAGGACGCCCGCTCCACCGGCCAGGCCGATTTGGGCACGCTGCTGCGCGGCAAGGACACCTGGACCGTCGGCACGGACTGAGCCCGGTCCCGCCGCGGGACTGAGCAGGGCCGTTGGCCGGACGAGCGGTTAGCCGGACGAGGTGAAGCCGGCCCGCTCGGCGTCCTCGGCGGTGCGGAACCATACCTGCGCCTCGGTGCGGGCGAAGTACGCCGACTGATCGGTGTAGTAACGCTTCACCGCCAGGTTGGCCTTAACCCGGTACTCCGGTGACGGCGCGGACCCGTCCGGCATCGAATGAGCGGCTCCCGGAAATGGCGTGGCGCCCTCGGAGACCGCGGCATCCCACGGGGCGGCTTCCTCCGGCGGCTCGGCATCCTCCCCCGAAGGCGCGGCCTCTGACGGCGCGGCCTCTTCCGAGTCGGGAGTTTCCGGCTCGGCGTCCTCCGCCAGCTCGGCGTCCTCCGCCGGGGCGTCCTCCGGCCCGGTGTCCTCCGGCTCGGCGTTCTCCGGCTCGGCGTCCTGCCGCCCGGCGTCCTCCGGCTCGAAGAGCGGTACCAGCGGGGGCACCAGAGGATGTTCGGAGTCGCCTGGTGTATCTGGCTGCCCCGCTGGTGGCTCAGTCGTCTCCTCGGCGGAGTCGGCTGGGGCGTCGGCGGGCGCTTCGGCGGTGCTGCCGGTGGGGGTTTCGGCGGTGCTGCCGCTCGGCGTCTCGGCGGGGGTGTCGGCCACGGGGTCGGTTCGCGGGCCGCCCTGGGCGGGCACGGCTACCCCGGGCGCGGCGGTGGCCTCCTCGGAGGCCTCAACCTGGGACGGGCCGGCGTCGGGGTCAGCGGCTGGCGCGGTGCCCACGTCGTCCGTGGGGCCGGCGTCGTCGGGGGCTGGCCTGGGTATCGGCATGCTCCGGCCAGCCCGCTCCGCCGGCGCTGATCCAGCCGCCTCGGGCAGGCTGGTCACGAAGCGGCCCGAGTCGAGCGCAGCCAGCGCCGAGTCGGACCCGGCCCCGCCCAGCCAGGACGGCGACCGGGGCTGCTCGGGGGCTGCCGGCGGCGGCTCGGTGCGCTCCGGATCGGTCTTTGCCTCGCCGGCCGGGACATCCGCTTCGGGCTGGGTGTCGGTGGCCGAGCGGGGCTCCGGCTGGGCGACCTCGGCCGTCGAGGCCGGTTCTTCGTCGCTGGTCGGTTGCGCGGGCTCCTCGGGCTGTGCCTGTGGCGGCCCGGTCTCCGCGGGCTCGTCGGCCGCCGGTCCGGCGGACGACCCGCTCTCCGGCTCCTCGGCCGCCAGGCCGGTTGGCGCACCAGCAACAGCGGCGTGCGCCTCGACGACCTCCGCCGGTGGGTTAGCCGAGGTGGCGGCACCCTCCGCCGAAGCGGCCTCCGGCGTTGTCGGGACGGCGGCCTCCGGCGGAGCCGTGTCCGGGGTGTCTGAAGCGGCCGGAGCAGCATCCGGGGTAGCCGCGGTGCCGGGCGCGGCGGCGGGCTCCGCCCGATCGGTATCCGGGATAGCTGAAGCGGCGGGAGCGGCGGCCATCGAAGCGGCGTCGGCCGGGGCCGCGACCGGAGATCTCCGCCGGCGCGCCCGGCGGACCACGAACCAGACCGCGATGAGCGCGACCAGCACAACGACGGCCGCGATGATCCACGGGACCAGCCAGCCCCGGCCCAAGACCGTTGCCATCGCCCTGCCCTCCTCCGCACCCGCCAGGCGGCCACGTTCACCCCGCGTCACCGGTGCCGATCGGCACGATCACGCACGATAATCACAGAAAGATCCGCTTGAGGCCACGGCTGTGCGGCCAGCCGCGCCGACTCGTTTGGGCGCAGCGCCGGGAACGCGCTCTCTGGGCCAAACCGACCTGGAGAAATCCGCCACAACCCAGGCGACAGCGCAGCGGGTGGCATGTTCGGATGGGTGAGTGGCGGACGCAGCGAGGCCCTGTCCATCCGAGCCTGGAATCAGCCCGGGAACCACCTGCGCGGATATCGGAGCCGACCCCCTCGGGGAGCGGACCACGGACGGACGAGGCATCGCACTCGGCGTTTCCGCGTACGCGCTCTGGGGCCTGTTCCCGGCCTTCTGGGGGCTGCTCCAGCCGGCCAGCGCGGTGGAGATCCTCGCCCATCGGATCGTCTGGACGATGGTCCTGATGGTCGGCGTGCTGACGCTGTACCGAGGTAGTTGGTCGCTACTGCGTGGGCTGGGCGGCCGCGGCTGGCTGATGGTCACCGGCGCGGCCATCGCGATCGCCGCCAACTGGGGGCTGTTCATCCACGGTGTCGGCATCCAGCACGTTGTGGAGATCGCGCTCGGTTACTTCATGAGCCCGCTGCTCAGCGTGCTGCTCGGGGTCCTGGTGCTGCGTGAGCGGTTGCGCCGCGCCCAGTGGGTGGCGTTGGGGCTCGCGGTGGTGGCGGTGCTCATCCTCAGCGTGGAGAACGGCCGGCCGCCGTGGCTGGCGCTGACGTTGGCCGCCTCGTTCGGGGTCTACGGGCTGCTCAAGAAGACGGTTCCGCTGCCGGCCACCGCCAGCCTCACCGCCGAGAGCCTGGTGCTCGCCCCGATAGCGGTCGGCTACCTGGTCTGGCTCAGCGCGGCCGGCCATGGCTCGTTCGGCCACGGCGCGTGGCACACCGCGCTACTGATCATCGGCGGCCCGATCACCGCGATCCCGCTACTGCTGTTCGGCGCGGCCGCGCGGCGCATCCCGTTGGCCACGGTCGGCACCCTGATGTACCTGACCCCTACCCTGCAGTTCCTCTGGGGGGTGCTGGTCAACGGAGAGCCCATGCCGGCCAGCGAGCTGGCCGGATTCGTGCTGGTCTGGGTCGCCTTGGCGATCTTCACCGCGGACCTGTGGCGGAACCGGAACCGGCCGGCGGCCGCAGCGGAGGCGGAGCCGCTCAGCCGGTCCGGTCCACCACGAACACGGTGAGCGAGGCCAACGCGTCCCGGGCCGGGCAGTCGGGCAGCACGGCCAGCTCGTCCCGGGCCTGGGTGGCCTGCTCACGCAGGGTGTCCCTGGCCCGATCCAGCCCGTCGCTGGAGCGCAGCAGCTCCAGCGCCTCGTCCACCAGGGCGTCCTCGGTGAGCGGGGCGGCCAGCAGCTCGCGCAGCCGCTCGGCGGCCGGGCCGGCCTGCTGCGCCGCGTAGAGCATCGGCAACGTGGCGACGCCCTCGCGCAGGTCGGTGCCCGGTGTCTTGCCCGAGTCCTCCTCCGGCGAGGCGATGTCGATCACGTCGTCGGAGACCTGGAACGCGGTGCCGATGATCTCCCCGAACCGGCGCAGCGCGGCCACCTGCTCGGGTGGGCAGCCGGCGAACATGGCGCCGTACCGGGCGGCGGTGGCGATCAGCGATCCGGTCTTCTCGGCCACCACGGCGAGGTAGTGCTTGACCGGGTCGTCTCCGGCCCTCGGGCCCCTGGTCTCCCGCATCTGCCCGGTGACCAGCTCCGCGAAGGTGTCCGCGATGATCCGGACCGCATCCGGGCCCAGGTCGGCGACCAGCCGGGAGGCGTGCGCGAACAGATAGTCGCCGGTCAGGATGGCCACCGAGTTGTCCCACCGGGCGTTTGCGCTCGGCGCGCCCCGGCGCATGGTGGCCGAGTCCATCACGTCGTCGTGGTAAAGCGTGGCCAGGTGCACCAGCTCCACCACGGCGGCGGCGGTGACCACGTCGGGCGAGTCGCCCCGGGGCCCGACCTGACCGGCCAGCAGGGTGAACAGCGGCCGGAAGCGCTTGCCGCCGGCATCCATGAGATGCAGCGACGTCTCGGTGACAAAGTCGTACTGGCTGTGCACCTCGCGGTGCAGCAACTCCTCGACTCGCGTCAGCCCGCTGTCGATGACCTCGGCCAGGTTGGCGTCGAGAAACTCGACCCCGGCCACCCGATTCGTTCCGCCCACACCCGTCAGCTTACGAAGGGCCCGCCACCGGCCCACGTCAAGGCCAGCGTCGGGGCCACCCCGAGCAGCAAAGTGATCAGTACGCCCAGGGTGATGGCGGCCGTGGTGAACGCGCCGGGCACGGTCACCGTCGGTCCGTCGGCGGCCGGTTCGCTGAAGTACATCAGCACGATGACCCGCACGTAGAAGAACGCGGCCACCGCGCTGGCGATCAGCGCGATCACCACCAGCGGGGCCATGCCGTCCGCCAGGGCAGCCGAGAACACCGCGAACTTCCCGGTGAACCCGCTGGTCAGCGGGATGCCGGCGAGTGCGAGCAGCAGGAACGACATCACCGCGGCTGTCACCGGCGAGCGTTTGGCCAACCCCGCCCACTGGGACAGGTGGGTGGCCTCGCCGTTGCCGTCCCGCACCAGGCTCACCACACCGAACGCGGCCAACGTGGTGAACCCGTAGGTGAGCAGGTAGAACATGGTGCCGGACAGGCCCTGCTCGGTGATTGCAATCGCGCCGATCAGGATGAACCCGGCGTGCGCGATGGACGAGTAGGCGATCATCCGCTTGACGTCGGTCTGGGTCAGGCCGATCACCGCGCCAATCACCATCGACGCGATGGCCACCGCCCACAGCACGCCGCGCCACTCCCACCGGGTGTCGCCGAAGCCGACGGTGAGCACCCGCAGGATCGCGCCGAACGCGGCGACCTTGGTGGCCGCCGACATGAACGCGGTGACCGGCGTCGGGGCACCCTGGTAGACGTCCGGGGTCCAGGTGTGGAACGGGCCGACCGAGGCCTTGAACAGCAGACCCACCATCAGCAGGGCCAGGCCGCTGAACAGCAGCGTGTCGGACCGCTCCGAGGCCGTCGAGGCGATCGCGATGTCGGAGAGCTTCACCGAGCCGGCGTAGCCGTACAGCAGCGCCACCCCGTAGAGGAAGAACGCCGAGGCGAAGGCGCCGAGCAGGAAGTACTTGACCGCCGCCTCCTGGGAGAGCAGCCGGCGCCGCCGGGCCAGCCCGCACAACAGGTACAGCGGCAGGCTCAGCACCTCGAGCGCGACGAACATGGTGAGCAGGTCGTTGGCCGCGCAGAAGCACATCATGCCGCCGAGCGCGAACAAAGTCAGCGGCAGCACCTCGGTCTGCATCCCCGCTTGGGACGCGGTGATCCGGTCCTGCGGGGTACCCGGCGGGATCGGCCCGTCGGTGACAAACGCGCCACCCGGCTCGACCGAGCGATCCGAGATGAGCAGTACCCCACCCAGTCCCAGGGCCAGCAGCGTGCCCCACAGGAACAGCGTGGGTCGGTCCACCGAGATCGCGCCGGCGACGGTGCTGATCGCCGGGGCGCCCGAGCTGGCGTAGGCGCCGAGCAGCACCCCGGCCACCACCAGCGCCAGCAGTGCCAAGCTGACCTGGGCGGCCCACCGCTGGTGCCGGGGCAGGAACGCCTCAACCAGCACTCCGAGGCAGGCGGCGGCGAGGATGACCAGTACCGGGGAGAGCGCGAAGTAGGCCACCGAGGGTGTCTGGATCGGCCCCTGCGCCAACACGCCGAGCATCTGGACCGTCACCGGGTCACTCCTCCAACCGGGTCAGCCAGGCCGACCTCCTGCATGGTCGCCGTCACCGACGGCGTGATCACGTCCAGCACCGGGCCGGGGAAGATGCCCAGCAGCAGCACCAGCGCGACCAGCGGGGTGAGTACCCCGATCTCCCGCTTGGTGAGGTCGGCGAAGGTGCTCTTCGCCTCGCCGGCCGCCGTGCCGGGGTCGGTCATGGTGCCCGGGCCGGGCACGCTGGCCAGCACCGCGTTCCCGCGCACCGGCCCCTGGAAGAGCCGTTGGTAGACCCACAGCACGTACAGCGCGGCGAAGATGATGCCGACCGTGGCGATGATCGTGTACACCGGCTCGCGGGGGAACGAGCCGATCAGCACCAGGAACTCGCTGACGAACGAGTTGGTGCCCGGCAGCGCCAGCGAGGCCAGGCCGGCCAGCAGGAACACCCCGCCCAGCGCCGGGGTCAGCTTGGCCACCCCGCCGTAGTCGGTGATCAGCCGCGAGTTGCCCCTGGCGATCAGCATGCCGACCACGATGAACAACATGCCGGTGGTGATGCCGTGGTTGACCATGTACAGCACGGATCCGGCGAACGCCTGGGTGGAGAACGCGAAGATACCCAGCGAGATGAAGCCGAAGTGGGCGATCGAGGTGTAGGCGACGAACCGCTTCATGTCGTTCTGGCCGACCGCGAGCAGCGCGGCGTAGATGATCCCGATCACCGAGAGCACCAGCACCAGCGGCGCGAGGGTCTTGGAGGCAGCGGGGAACAGCGGCAGGCAGTAGCGCAGGAAGCCGAAGGTGGCGACCTTGTCCAGCACGCCGACCAGCAGCACACCGGCCCCGATCGGCGCCTCCGCACCGGCGTCGGGCAACCAGGTGTGCAGCGGCACCAGCGGCGCCTTGATGGCGAACGCCACGAAGAAGCCGAGGAACAGCCAGATCTGCACCGACTCGGGCACCGAGGCGGCGATCGACTGCAGGGCCGACCAGCTGAACGTCCCGGCCGGCAGGCGCTGCGCGCTGACCACGTACAAGCCGATCACCGAGGCCAGCATGATCAGCCCGCCGAGTAGCGAGTAGAGGAAGAACTTCACCGCCGCGTACTGCCGCTTCGGGCCGCCGAACCGGCCGATCAGGAAGTACACCGGGATCAGCATGGCCTCGAAGAACACGTAGAACAGGAACACGTCGGTGGCCGCGAACACCCCGACCAGGGTGGCCTGGGTGGTCAGCAGCAGGGCGTAGAACCCGGCCGCGGTGCGCCCCTCGGGCAGTCGGTCCGCCCAGGACGAACCCATCACGATCGGCACCAGCACCGCGATCAGGGCCAGCATCACCAGGGCGATGCCGTCCACACCGAGGGTGATCCGGGTGCCGAAGGTGGGGATCCAGGCCATGTCGAAGACCAGCTGGAACCGCTCGGTGGCGGCGCCCGCCACCGAGTAGGAGAACCAGGTGATCGCGGTGAGCAGCAGCTCCACCAGGGCGACCGCGAGGGCCAGCGACTTGGCCGCCCTGGGGTTGTCCTTCAGGGGCGCCACGGC
>DATHIT010000337.1:0-2070 GCA_035489915.1 Pseudonocardia sp.
CGAGCTCATCCGGGTGCAGCTGGCCGCCGCCGCGAGCTCACCACAGCCGGCTCCGCTCGAGCAGCGGCTGACCGCGTCCGCGCTGATCGGCGCGTTGACCCAGCTGTTCATCCGGTGGCTGGACGGCTCGCTCGCGGTGACGCCCACCGAGCTCACCGACTACTGCGTCCGGCTCCTGCTCACCTCGGTCCCGCTGGCCCGCCCCCAGACCCCGTGAGTGGTAAGTGGTCCTATGAGACCACTTACCACTCACGGGTTAGTCCCTGTTCTCCTGTCGGGAGGCCCGTTCCGGGCTGAAAATGGGGGTGGTTGTCCGGTGACGTCGTTGCTCTATGGCCCGTTCGAGGTCGTGGGTTAGTCGGGCGCTGGGAGCTGCACCTGTGGGCCCTTCAGTGTTGCTTCGAGCACGCGGATTAGATTCGCCTGTTCCCTCGTGGCTCCCCCGGGCGACCGCCTTGGTGGTGGTGAGAGGAGGCGGTGGTGCTGAACGACAGCGAGGATTCCGAGGAGATCATCGAGCGGGTCTCGGCTCTGGACATCGGCAAGGCCGAGCTGGTGGCCTGTGTGCGGGTGCCCAACCCAGACAGACCGGGTCGGCGGTCGCAGGAGATCACCACTTACTCGACGATGACCCGGGCGTTGCTTGTTCTGGCTGATCGACTGCGCGAGTTGGGTGTGACCCGGGTGGTGATGGAAGCGACCTCGGATTACTGGAAACCGGTGTTCTACCTGCTCGAAGCCCAAGGTCTGGACCCGTGGCTGGTCAACGCCAAGGACGTCAAGCACCTACCGGGCCGGCCCAAGACCGACAAACTCGACGCCGTGTGGCTGGCCAAGGTCGCCGAGCGGCAGATGATCCGTGCCAGCTTCGTCCCGCCCGCGCCGATCCGGTTGCTGCGTGATCTGACCCGCTACCGGGCCGACCTGGTCAACTCGCGTACCGCGGAGAAGAACCGGGTCGAGAAACTGCTCGAGGACGCCCAGATCAAACTCAGCGTGGTGGCCAGCGACATCTTCGGGATGTCGGGTCGAGAGATGATGGCCGCGTTGATTGCCGGGGAACGCGACCCGAAAGCACTTGCCCAGTTCGCCCGGACCGCGATGCGCGCCAAGATCGGATTATTGGAGGAGGCGTTCGTCGGGCACTTCACCGACCACCACGCTTTCCTGCTGCGCACGATGCTGGCGCGGATCGACGAGACCAGCGCCGACATCGCCGCGGTCGAGACCCGGATCGAGGAGCTGATCGCCCCTTTCGCCCCAGCGGTCGTCCGCCTCGATGAGATCACCGGTGTCGGCCTGACCGCGGCGCACGTCATGATCGCCGAAATCGGCGTCGACATGACCAGGTTCGCCACCGCGGCCCATCTGTGTTCCTGGGCTCGGTTCGCTCCCGGAATCAAGGAGTCGGCCGGCAAGAACAAAGGCCGAGGTGCCACCGGGCACGGCAACCCCTACCTGGCCCGAGTTCTGGGCGAGGCCGCCGTGAGCGCGGGCAAGACCAACACCTTCCTCGGGGAGCGCTACCGTCGCATCGCCCGGCGCCGAGGCAAGAAGAAAGCAATCGTCGCGATCGGCCGCTCGATCCTGGTCATCGTCTGGCACCTGCTGTCCGACCCCGAGGCCCGCTACCACGACCTCGGCCCAGACTTCTACGACAACCGCATCGGCCCGGACCGCAAGAAACGCAACCACGTCCGTCAGCTCGAAGCCCTCGGCTTCAAGGTCACCCTCCAACCAGCGGCCTGAACACCACCTCGCTCGTCCCCACCCCGGCACGACGCAACGCCCAGCCGGTGATGCCGTTCGCCCGTCCCCG
Source organism: Pseudonocardia sp. (assembly GCA_035489915.1). GTDB lineage: Bacteria > Actinomycetota > Actinomycetes > Mycobacteriales > Pseudonocardiaceae > Pseudonocardia. The sequence continues at coordinate 1,820 of DATHIT010000337.1, forward strand.
ACTCATTTTCGGATTAGAGACGGGCGGCTCGGAGCGCGGCGCGGCGGACCTTGCCGGCGTCGTCGCGCAACGGCTCGGCGCTGCGCTCGAAGCTGGCCGGCACCTTGTACGGGGCAAGCTTGGCGCGGATGTGATCGGTCAGTTCCTGGTCGGTGACTGAGCCGTCGTCGGTCTGCACGATGGCGTGCACCAGGTTGCCCAGGTCCTCATCCGGCAGCCCGATCACCGCCGAGGAGAGCACCCGGGGATGC
>DATHIT010000338.1:0-2865 GCA_035489915.1 Pseudonocardia sp.
GAGCTGACGCAGAACCGGATGCTGCCCGGCTTCACCGGAGGCAAGCTGCTGTGGCTGCGCCAGCACGAACCCGAGGCGTACGCCCGGATGCGACACATGCTCAACCCCAAGGACTACCTGCGCCTGCGGATGACCGGGGACCACGTCACGGACGTGTCCGACGCCTCCGGCACGGGTCTGTTCGACGTGCGCAACCGCCGTTGGTCGAGCGAGCTACTGGGCCTGCTGGACCTTCCGGAGCGGCTGCTGCCCCGGGTCGTCGAGTCGGCCGAAATCACCGGGCAGGTGTCGGAGGAGGTCGCCCGGAGCTGGGGAGTGCCGGTCGGTACGCCGGTGGTCGGCGGCGGTGGCGACGCGGTACTGCAGACCACCTCGATGGGTGTCCTCGGCGGAGGGGTCGTCGGTGTCACCCTCGGCACAGCGGGGATCGTCGGAGGCGCGAGCGGCAGCTGCCCGACCGAGCCCGATGGGCGGCTGCAGATCTCCTGTGGCAACGCGCCCGACCGCTGGCACGTCATGGGCGTCGCGCTGAACGCCGGAGGGGCCTTCCAGTGGCTGCGCGCCGCATTGCGGCCGCTGCTGCCCGACCGCGACCTCGACTACGCCACCCTGGTGAAGTTGGCCCAGCAGGCCCCACCCGGTTCGGAGGGGCTGCTCTTCCTGCCGTACCTGGTCGGCGAGCGGTGCCCGCACATGGCTCCGGACGCCAGGGGCAGCTGGGTGGGCCTGAGCCCTCGGCACTCGGCGGCGCACCTGTCCCGCAGCGTGCTGGAAGGCACCCTGTTCAACCTGCGGGAGATCTTCGCGGTCTTCGCCGACGTCGGCGTGCGGGGGGACCGGGTGCGGGTGTCCGGCGGCGCCACCGTGGAACCGCTGTGGTTGCGGTTGCTCGCCGACGTTCTGCAGACCGAGGTTGTTCCGGTCGTCGGTGCCGAGCATGGCGGTGCCTTCGGGGCCGCCCTGCTCGCCGGGGTGGGCACCGGTAACTGGAGCGGCCTGGAGGACGCCACGGCGGTGGTACAGGAGACCAACCCGACCGCGCCGGATGCCTCGCTCGCCGACCGCTACGACGGCCTGTACCGGATCCACCGGGAGCTGTTCACCGCTCTCGAGCCGACGTTCGCCGAGCTGGCCGCGGTGGAGACGGCATGACCGGGCCCCAGGCGGCCCCGGTGACCTCGGCGCCCTCGGCGGACGGGCTGAGCGGCCAGGACGTCGCGAAGCGGGCCGCCGGCCGGAGGGCGGCGCGGTCGTACTGCAAGAACGGGATGAAGCTGGGCCTCGGCTCCGGGACAACCTCGCACTGGTTCGTCCGGGAGCTGGCCGAGCTGGTCCGCGCCGGCCTTGACGTGGTCGGCGTGCCGACCTCCACGGCGACCCGCGACCTGGCCCGCGACCTGGGCATCAGGCTGGCCGACCTGAACGACCTCGGGGAGCTCGACCTCACCATCGACGGGCCGGACGAGATCGACCACCAGGGAAACATGATCAAGGGCGGCGGGGCCTGCCTGTGGTGGGAGAAGATCGTGGCGCGGGCCTCGCGCCGGATGGTGGTCGTGGCGGACGACACCAAGGTGGTGGATCGGCTCGGCGCTTTCCCGCTGCCCCTCGAGGTGCTGCCGTTCGGCTGGGTGAGCAGCCAGCGGCTGATCCGCGAACTGCTGGCGGACACGGGGTACCCCGACGGACCCCTCGAACGACGGGTCAGGAACGGCGAGCTGGTGGTCACCGACAGCGGCAACTACCTCCTCGACGCGCACCTGGGTGCCGTCCACGATCCCGGGGCGCTGGCCACCGCGTTGAATCAGATCCCCGGGGTGGTGGAGAACGGGCTCTTCGTCGGCATCGCGGACCAGGTGGTGCTCGGACATCCTGACGACTCGGCCGAGGTGGTCGGCATTCCGCTGCCCGTGCTGGACTGAGCGCGTGGGCGCAGACGAGGAGGGCGCCGGGCAATGCCCGACGCCCTCCTACCAGGAACTTTAGTTAGGTCCCTCAGTCGTCGAAGCCGTGCGCCTCGTTCGTCTGGTCGCAATCTCCGTCGTGGCTGTCGCTGTTTTCTTGATCGTGGGAGTAGTAGTCCGCCACGCCCGAGTATTCCGACTTGTTGCAGTACTTATAGGGGTGCGAGAAGACATGGTCTTGCACACCGGGGAGGAACTGGAAATGGGCGCCGTTTCCGTACCCGCTGTCCCCGTCGTCGTTAGCGAACGCGAGCGGAGTGATCGCCAGCAGGGCGGCGGTGGCAATACCCACCGCGACTCCAGCCTTCTTCAGCACAGTGGTTCTCCTGTTCAGATGCCTTGTAAGTCACTGGTGCCAACGCCGGTTGGGGAGCTGGTGATGGCAATACACAAGATTAGAGAATGAACTCCGCATAGCGCCAATTGGTGACCTGATCGTGTCAGGTCGGATTGGGCGAAAAGGTTGCGGTCTCGTGCTGGTGAATTTCAACTACTCTTTGTGATATTTCACGCGCCACACTGGGGAAACTGGCGAGCATGCGCCTAAGTATCGTTACGTAGAGTGACAGGCGGTCAGCCGCTGTCAGTCAGGCTTCGACTCCACGACGCTCACCGGCGCCGCGGTCTGCACGACCCTGGTGAGCTCGAATCCCGCCCGCGCCAGGAACTCCCGGTATTCGCGCTCGGTGCGCTCGCGGCCGCCGAGGTCCAGCAGCATCTCCAGATTCATAATGTTACCGATGTGGCCGCTGTTTCCTTCCGGGAGCACAAGCTCGATCAACAGCAGCCGCCCGTCCGGTTTGATCGCTTCGCGGATATTGCGCAAGATGGTCAGCGCTTCGGACTCGGCCCAGTCGTGAATGATGTTCTTCAGCACGTAGGCGTCACCGCCGGCCGGCAC
>DATHIT010000339.1:0-2890 GCA_035489915.1 Pseudonocardia sp.
GCATCCCCGGGGTGGAGAAGTCCGACGTCGAAGAGTGGATCCAGATGTCGCTCAACGCCGACCCGATCACCAAGATGCAGCAGGAGCTCCACCGCCAAGGCAACTCCTCGGCGCTGCCGCCGGCGGGAGTCCCCGGCAACGACCCGGCGGTGGACCGAACCCCCGTCGGACCTCGGTAAATGTCGCGTCAGGGCAACCGGCTCGCGGAGGAACATCGGGAGGCTCAGGTCGCGCTGCGGGCCGGGTTCCTGGCGCAGTTCCTGCCCACCTTGCAGCTGCTGTCCTGGGCGCGGATCGACGACAGCTACCCGTCGTGGATCCGCGCGGTGATGGGGATCCTTCGCCCGTTCCGGCAGGCCTCGGCGGACCTGGCGGTGGACTACTACGACCGGATCCGCCTCGTCGAAGCCCCCTCGGCTCCGCCGCCGCCGAGGATCGAGTTCCGCAACACCCCCGAGACGCTGCCCGGTCCGGTGCGGTTGGACACCGGCCGCAACGCCCGGGTCGCCGGCCACCTCGACACCGCCAGTCGGCAGGTCAGCCGCGACGCCGGCCGGGCGCGCTCGAGGTGGGACGACGTTGCGCACTTCGGTGAGTTCAAGCCGGCGGTGCTCGACTGGGGCGACGCGGACGACCGGGCGGAGCGTTCGCTACTGGTGACCGGGCCGGCCGCGCTGAAGAAGGCCGCCCGCAACGGCCTGGACGAGCGCCGGGCGATGCGCAATGCAGTGGTGCAGACCTCTGGCGCCGCCACCCGTCACGTCCTCAACGGCGGCCGGGACGCGACCATGGAGCTGATCGACACCGACGATGTGGCGCAGGGCTGGATCCGGATGCTCGGCCCGAACCCGTGCTCATTCTGCGCAATGTTGGCCTCGCGTGGCCCGGTGTTCTCCGAGTCCTCGATCGCCCAAGCCGACTCCAGTTTCGACGGCACGGGGACGATCAAGGTCCACGACCACTGCGCCTGCTACCCCAAGGCCGTGTTCGAGTCCAACCCGGAGTGGCCAGGGAACAACCGGGCCTACCAGACGATGTGGAACGACAACATCAAGGGCCGCTACTCCGGTAAGGACGCGCGGAACGCGTGGCGCCGGCTGTGGGAAGCCCAGCAGCGCGAAGCGCAACGCGCCGCCGAGCAGATCGCCTAGCAGGGGAACTTGCGCTTGCGGCACCACCGGCTTTCCCGGTGATCGTCGTCCCCGTCCCTGTTGACGATCACCGGCGGGCCGGTTGACGCGGTGCCGGCGCAGGTACGGCCTTCGGAGTCCTGGGCTCGTAGCTCGGCCAGGTAGGCCGGGTTGGCGCTGTACTTCGGCGCGAGTTTGCCCTGGTAGACCCCGGTGTGGTCGTAGGTGACCATCAGCCCGCCGAAGTCGATGCCGCCGAGAACCTCCACGTAGCGCAGCGACCGGCCGTGGACGTCCAAGTCCACCCCGGGCTCGGTGCGTAGGACGACGGTCCCGTTGAGCCAGATCGCGGCGTCCTCTTTGGCTTGCTGGCCACCGGGCGTGCCCATCTCGCACGAGTCGATGCCGAGTGGCCGGATCTTGGTTCCGTCGGCGGTGATGAACGTGTCCCCGTCGATGATCTCCGCGACGGCGACTTCACCGACCGCCGCCGGGGCAGCCGACGCGGCCGGGGTGAATACCAACAGGGTGCCGATGGCCGCCGCGATGGCGGTGAGAGCGAAGGCTTTTCGAGCCATGATCGTTTTCGTTTCTCTGGGAGTTGTACCCGAGCTTATCGCGGAATGACCCCGAACCGTTACCGCCCAAGACCCCCCGGTGCCGCAATGGGCACCGGATGTACCCCGCAACGGGGCAAGAAAGCAGGCCGCAATGGCTGTTGTTGAAGGCAACGAGCAGGACCCCAAGGGCGACGACAAGCTCGAAATCGACGACGACGCAGCGCAGAAGCTGCTCGCCGACGATGAGGGCGACGACGACCCGGCCGGCGCCGATCAACTCGGGGATGCCGGAAAGCGCGCACTGGACGCGATCAAGGAGCAGCGCAAGGCCGCTCGAACCGAACGGGACAAGTACAAGGCCGAGCTGGAAGAGGCCCGCACCAAGCTCCAACAGATCGACGACAAGGACAAGACGGACGCGCAGCGCCTCCAAGAGACCGCTGATTCCTACAAGACCCGCGCAGAGCGGGCCGAGGCCCTCCACAAGCGGCGTGAAATCGCCGAGGAGTTGGCCCCCGATCACGCCACCGTCGCCCAGATCAGAGCAGTCGCCAAGCGGCTGACCGGCGAGAGCGACGACGAGCTAGAGAAGGACGCCGAGGAGCTGTTCGCGCTGATCGCACCAGCGCCGACCACACAGGCAACTCCGCCGAAGAACCAACAGCCCGGCAAGCCGAAGGCATCTCTGCGTGGTGGCGGCGACCCCGATTCCGGGGACGACGAAACCGATCCGCGGAAGCTCGCCGCGCTTATTCCCCGTAATCGGTAATCCCGCACGGCCCGTTCGCCACGGCCGACGCGGTTCCGCTTCTAGAACCTTTGGAGGTTCCCCGTGGCGAACACCTTTATTAAGTCGCAGAAGATCGCGGCTGCGGCCCTAGGGCTGCTCCAGCGGGAGATCATTCTCCCGTCGCTGGTGTGGATGGACGCCACCACGGCGGCCGACTGGGTCGGCAACGCGGGTGACACCGTCTCCATCCGGGTGCCCGCCCGCACGACCGCCCGCACCCGCGTGCTCCGCCAGGCCCGAGGTACTGCCTCGGAGGGCGAGGGCATCATCACGATGGACAACCTGGTCGAGACCAAGATCGACGTCACTCTCGACACGGCCATCTACTCGGCGGTGCCCACCACCGACGAGGAAGAGACCCTCGACATCGTCTCCTACGGCACTCAGATCCTCACCCCCATGGTGCGGGC
>DATHIT010000340.1:0-12540 GCA_035489915.1 Pseudonocardia sp.
GCCATGCCGATGACCGCCCCGGCCAGCCCGTAGATCAGGCAGTACGACCCGGAGATGATGCCGCCCACGGTGGCCACCCTCGGGGTGCGCGCGGTGAACACCCGCTGCCAGATGTCCTGGCCGATGAGCAGGCCGAGGCTGTAGGTGACCAGGTAGGCGACGATGGTGGCGCCACCGATCGCGCCGAAGTCGAAGTAGCTCGGCTCCAGCTTGGTCCGCATGCCGGCGAACCCGCCCGCCGCGCTGATCGCCACCGGGACCAGGATCAGCAGGAAACCGATCGTCTTGATGACGAACTGGGCGATGTCGGTCAGCGTGATCGACCACATGCCACCGAGCGCCGAATACAGCACGACGATCGAGCCGCCGATCGCGATCCCGGCCACGTCCGGGATACCCAGCAGCACCTTGAAGATGGTGGCGAAGGCCAGCGTCGAGGTGACGGTGATCATCAAGGTGTAGGCCCACATCACCACGCTGGACATGGTGGTGATGGCGCCGCCGCCGTACCGCAGCCGGAGCATCTCGCCGACCGTGTAGACCCGCAGCCGCACCAGCCGGCGGGCGAACAGCGCGTGCAGCACCAGGATGCCGAGGCCGATGGTGATCACCAGCCAGGCTCCGGAAATGCCGTAGGTGTAGCCGAGCTTGACCCCGCCGACGGTCGACGCGCCGCCGAGCACCACGGCCGACATCGTCCCGGAGTACATGAACCAGCCCAGCCGCCGGCCGGCGACCAGGTAGTCGCTCTTCGTCTTGGCCAGCCGCATACTGAGCCAGCCGATGCCGACCATGCCGGCGATGTAGACCGCGATCACCAGGTAGTCGCCGACCATGGTGTCCTCCTCGTCGTGCGAGAGCCGTGGGACGAGCTGTTCGGGACACCGTAGGTTCGATATGCGCCAGGATGAATGGGACGAACTATCCCAATCTGTCGTATTCTGGGACGAAATGACCCACTCCTTGGTAGCTCTCGAAGATCAGGTTTCGGTCCCACTACGAACCGTGGTGAACAACGGCCAGCTGGCCATCGAGCTGGTCCGGGAGAGCCTGCGACCCGGCGCGCTGGAGCTGCCGGTCCGCTGGGCACACGTGTGCGAGCTGGCGGAGCCGGAGAACTACCTGCTCGGCGACGAACTGCTGCTCACCGCCGGGGTGAACCTGCCCGCCGACGCCGCCGAGGTCGACCGGTACGTCCGCCGGTTGCGCGCCGCCGGCATTACCGCGCTCGGCTTCGGGGTCACCCCGCCGATGCACGTGGAGCTGCCCGAGACGCTGCGCCGGTCCTGCGCTCGGCACGGGTTGCCGCTGCTGGTGGTGCCTGAGCGGGTGCCCTTCCTGGCGGTCAGCCGGGCGGTGGCGGTGGCGCTGGGCGAGGCCGGCCAGCGGGAACAGCGCCGGATTGTCGAGGCGCGCGAGGCGCTGACCAGGGCGGCCGCCGAAGGGCGCGACGAGGTGGCCGCCGAGCTCGGCCGCCGGCTGGGCGGCTGGGTGTGCCTGATCGGCGGCGGGAACCTTCCGGTGGTGGAACACCGGGCTCCCCGCCCACTCCCGGCCGAGGCGGGTGAGCTGCTCGCCCGCACCCGCGCGGGCAGCGGCATCCGCAGCGCCAGCACCGAGCTGGCCGACGGCACCGTGGTGGTCGCACAGCCGGTATATCCCCAGGCCACCGCGTCGCACCTGGTCCTGGCCGGGCGGCCGGGGCGGTTCGGCGCGGCCGAGCGGGCCATCCTCGGGGTGGGCGCCGCGCTGCTCGGGTTGGTCGGCGGAGCCGGGGCGGATACCGCCGCGCTCGGTGCGGTGGCCACCCGCCTGCTGCTCGGCCTGGACGGGCCGGGGGAGCCGGCGTCGGCGCTGCTCGGCGCGGGGGAGTACCGCGTGCTGTCCGGCGTGCCCTACCGGCGCGGACCGGCGGCGTCGGCGGTCGGTTACCAGTGGCTGCGCGCCCGGCTGGACACCCCGCTGGTGGCGCTCGCCGACGGGCCCCGGTTCACCGCGATCGTGCCCGCCGCGGTGGGGATGCCGTTGCTGGCCGGGCTGCGCGCGGAGGGCTGGCTGGCGGTGGCCGGCAGCCCGGTGCCCGCCGAGCGGCTGGCCGAAGCGGTCTCCGAGGTGGATGCGCTGCGTGAGCGGGCGATCGCGCTGCAGCGCCCGGTCCTGGCGTCCTCCGCCGGGCTGGCCGCCGTGGTCGCCCCGGAGGCCGCCGCCGACTTCGCCGCCCGGCTGCTCGCCCCGTTGCGTGAGCTGGAGCGGTCCCGGCCGGCCGAGCCGTTGATCGACACCCTGCGTACCTGGCTGGCCCAGCACGGCGGTTGGGATCGCACCGCCGCCGCGCTGGGTATCCACCGCAACAGCGTGCGGCACCGGATCGCCAGGGTGGAACGGGAGCTCGGAGTGGACCTGGCCGACCCGGAAATCCGGATGGAGCTGTGGTTCGCCCTGCGCTGGGCGCGGTGATCCAGCCGAGTCAGTGCTGAGCGGTGCGGGGTCAACTCGAGGCGGGGGCGTCTTCCGCCGGATGCCGGGCCATCGCCGCCGCGACCGAGCGGTTCAGCACCTCGGAGACGTCCACCTCACGCACCGCGTCGATCAGCGCGGTGGCCACGATCGAGCCCGGGTGGTGATCCGCGATGACGATGCCCACCGCCGGCCGGGGACCGGGGTCGGCCAGCGGGATGGCGCGCATGCCCGGCGGCACCCCGAACGCGTGCAGCCAGGTGTGCGCGATGATGCTGGACCACCGGTGGGTGGCCACGTGCGCGTACAGGGCGGCCACGTTGTCCGCCTCCACCACCGGGGTGAGCCGGGCCCCGGCGGCCTCCATCGCCGCGTCCAGGATGCGCCGGTTCCGCATGTTCGGGCCCAGGGTGCACAGCGGGAGCTCAGCGGCCGCCGCCCAGCCCACCGTCCGCAGTTGGGCCAGTGGGCTGTCCGCCGTGGTCAGCAGCAGATACTGCTCCCGGTAGAGCTCCAGGGCGGTGTGCGCGGCAGGCGCGCCGCCGTCCAGATAGGTCAGTCCGACGTCGAGGTCGAACTCGCCGAGCCGGCGGACGATCTCCCGCGAGGAGAGGACCTCGATCCGCACCCGGGCCAGCGGGTGGCGGGCGCAGAACGGGGCGGTGAGCAGCGAGGTGGCCGGCACCGCGGTGGGGATTGCGCCGATTCGGACGGTGGCAACCAGTCCGTGCCGCATCCGATCCAGGTCGTCGCGCAGGGCATCCCGCTCGGCCAGGATCCGGTTCGCCCAGCCGACCACCCGGTGCCCCTCCGGGGTAAATCCGGAAAACCGTGGCCCGCGCTGCACAATCGTCACACCCAGCGCGGTCTCCAGCTTGCGCAGCGCGGTGGACAGCGCCGGCTGGCTGGCGTGGCAGGCGGCGGCGGCCCGCCCGAAATGCTGCTCCCGAGCGAGCGCGACCAGATACTCCAGCTGGCGGATCAGAATGTCGCCCGGCACCACCTCACCCTAGTGCCGCGCCAGACGCGATACCGGCGGCGCAGACCCAGCAGCGCCCGCGCAGACCCAGTACTGGCCCCACAGACCGCGTGCCGGGCCAGACCCGCCGTCGTCCAGGCCGCACAGACCGAGTACCGGCCGCGCAGACCCAGCACCGGCGGCACAGACCCAGCACCGGCGGCACAGACCCGGTACCGGCGGCACAGACCCGGTACCGGGCCCACCGCACCAGGCACGCCCCGCACCCGCACCGGACCCACTTGTCGTTCGAAAATGACGCGACAAGTGGCTCCTGTCGTTGGAAAAAGACGCGACAAGTCGGGGGGTAACGGTGATTTGTGCGGTGGGTGGGTTGCGTGGGGCGGTGATTTGTGCGGTGGGTGGGGGCGATTCATGCGGCTGATCGGTGCATCGGTAACGCGATGACCTCGGTGCCTTGTCGTGCCTCGTCCAGCGCAGGAGGGTGGAGTGTACCCAATCACCCCCCAAACCGCGAGGAGGCGGAAATGGCCAAGGTGTTGTGTGTCTTGTACGACGACCCAATCGACGGATACCCCAAGGAATATGCACGTGACGGGCTTCCGGAATTGTCGGGCTACCCGGGCGGACAGACTTTGCCGACGCCATCGGCAATTGACTTCACCCCGGGCGCGCTACTGGGCAGTGTGTCCGGTGAGCTCGGGCTGCGCAGTTTCCTGGAGGGTCTCGGCCATGAATTGGTCGTCACCTCTGACAAGGACACCGCGAATTCGGAATTCGACCGGCATCTGGCCGACGCCGAGATTGTCATTTCGCAGCCTTTCTGGCCGGCGTATCTGACCGCCGAGCGGATCGCCAAGGCGCCGAACCTCAAGTTGGCGTTGACCGCCGGCATCGGGTCTGACCACGTCGACCTGGACGCGGCGATCGCCCGAGGGGTCACGGTGGCCGAGGTGACCTTCTGCAACAGCATCAGCGTGGCCGAGCACGTGGTCATGATGATTCTGGCGCTGGTGCGCAACTACCTGCCTTCGCACCAGTGGGTACGCGACGGAGGCTGGAACATCGCCGACTGCGTGGCCCGCTCGTACGACGTGGAGGGCATGGACGTAGGCACCGTCGCGGCCGGCCGGATCGGGCTCGCGGTGCTGCGCCGGCTCAAGCCGTTCGACGTCCGGCTGCACTACACCGACCGGCACCGGCTGCCCGCCGATGTCGAGCGGGAGCTCGGGCTGACCTTCCACGCGTCGGCCACGGAGATGGCGCCGCACTGCGACGTGGTCACCATCAACGCGCCGCTGCACCCGGAGACCCAGGGCCTGTTCAACGACGAGTTGATCGGCACCATGCGCCGGGGCGCGTACCTGATCAACACCGCTCGTGGCCTGATCGTCGATCGGGACGCGGTGGTGCGCGCGCTGGACAGCGGTCAGCTGGCCGGCTACGCGGGCGACGTCTGGTACCCGCAGCCGGCACCGGCGGACCACCCGTGGCGGACCATGCCTCATCACGGGATGACCCCGCACATCTCCGGCTCGTCGCTGTCCGCGCAGGCTCGCTACGCGGCCGGGACCAGGGAGATCCTCGAGGCGTACTTCGCCGGTACCCCGATCCGCGACGAGTACCTCATCGTGGACGGCGGCCAGTTGGCCGGCACCGGCGCGCACTCCTACAGCACGCGGAGCTGACCGCGATGTCGCGGACGCCCCGGGTCGCTCGGCCAGTCGGCTCGAGCTGCCCGGGGCGTCCGGTGTTCCGGGCCCGGAAATGCCCCGCCCACCGTGGGGCAGACCACGGTGGGCGGGGCATTCCGCGGGAGGCGGAGTCCAGGGATCCGAGCTGGCCGGTGCCGGTGGTGGTACCGGCCAGCTCGCCCTCGGCCGATCAGGCCGGTTCGGCTCTGTCCCGGCCGGCCAGCGGATTGTTGGCAGGAGACTCCGCCCGCGACGGCGAGCTGGCCGGCACGTGACCTCCCCGTCCCGGTTGTCGCAGGAACAGCGCGATCACGGCGGAGAGCGCCGCGATGATCCCCGCGACGGTGTAGGCCCCGGTATAGCCGATGTGCGTGACCACGCTGGACGCCGCACCGAGGCCGAGCAGCCCGCCGACCAACTTGGCGGTGTAGATCAGCCCGTAGTTGGACGCGTTGTTGTTCTCGCCGAAGTAGTCCGGCGTCATCGCGGCGAACATCGGGTAGAACGCGCCGCCACCGAAGCCGGCCACGAAGGCGAAGACGATGAAGAGCACCTCATTGTGGCTCTTGCCGCTCCAGATCAGCCCGAACTGGGCGACCGCCTCCACCAGCAGCACCAGGATGAGCGCCTGCTTGCGGCCCATCTGGTCGGACAGCCAGCCCACCACGCCCCGGCCCAGGCCGTTGACCAGTGCCAGCACCCCGGCCGAGGAGGCGGCCACGAACGGCCCGAAGCCGAGCGACTTGGCGAACGGCACCTGGTAGCCGATGCCGAACAGGGACACCCCGCCGATGATCGCCAGGGAGAGCCACATGAGCGGCAGCTGGCCGGTCTTGATCGCCTCCATGGGGGTGAACTGGCGCACGGCGGGCGGGTTCTTCCGCAGGCTGCGGCTGGGGTTGGAGGCCCACCTCACCGGGTCCACGGACTCCGGCCACCAGTTCTTCGGCGGATCCCTGAACAGGAACCCGCACACCCCGACGACCAACATCATGTAGAGGCCGATCAGACCCATGATCCAGGCGAAGTTGTGCGCGTTGAACATGTAGCTGAACACGAAGATGAAGGGCAGGGCGCCGTAGGCGAAACCGCCGTTGACGAACCCGGTCTTGCCACCCCGCTTCTCCGGGAACCACTTGCCGACCATGTTGATGCAGGTGGCGTACACCAGGCCGGCGCCGGTCCCGCCGAGGACCGAGTAACCGAGGACGTTGACGATCCAGTTGTCGGACACGCCGAGGGCGAAGAACGCCAGGAAGACCAGCACGGCGGCGGTCAACATGGCCGACTTGGCCGACACGATGCCCTTCTCCCGCAGCCGGCCGGCCGGGAAAGCGATCCCCGACTGGAAGACGTTCCAGATGGCCAGGATCCAGAACGTCTCGGCCAGGGTCCATCCGTGTTGTTTCTGGAGAGTCGCCTCGGCCGCGCCGAAGCCGTACTCGAAAACGCTGACCCCGATCATGGCGAGCCAGGGCAGCCACATCATCCAGGATCGAGATCTACCCATGATTTGTTCGGCGGATTCTCCGACGCGATATATGCGACCGTTGTCGTCGCTTATTTCGCGGTAGGACACCGATGCCGTTGCGGTCAAAGTCGTCCCCCTTGACGAGGCCCTTGGTAGGGGTGGGGCTGTGCGCCGTGTCCGAAAAGATAATCATCGTTTCGGTGTGACGATTCGGACACAGGCACCAGTCTGAGAATCCTATTCTAAACCTTCTATTGTCGCTGTTGGAATGCCAGACTGAAGGGTTATTCTGAGACGCTGAGAGAACGCTTAGAGCAGACCAGCTCCACGCGCCCATTTGTACTTGGCGCCGAGGACCGCGACCGGCTTTTCGGTGGTGTACGGATAGGCGACGATGCCGTGCTGGTAGAGGTAGTCACTGGCTTCCTCGACCTCCACATCGCCGGCCAGCGATGCCACGATCGGTTTGTCGATGCCCTTCGCCCTCGCCTCGGCGGCGACCTTGGCGGTGAGCTCGGCGAAGACCATCGGCGGAGTGACGATGGTGTGCCAGTAACCCAGGATCAGCGCGTGGATGCGGGGATCCTCCAGCCCGAGCCGGATGGTGGCCTCGTAGGTCGAGGGCGGCTCACCACCGGTGATGTCGATCGGGTTGCCGGCCGCGCCGAACGGCGGGATGAACGCCCGGAAGGCCTCGTCCAGGTCCGGCGGGATCTCCATCAGGGTCAGGTCGTTGGCCACGCAGGCGTCCGACAGCAGCACACCGGAGCCCCCGGCACCGGTGATGATCACGACGTTCTCACCCTTGGGGGTGGGCAGCACGGGCAGCCCGCGGGCGTACTCGAGCATGTCGCTCAGCCCGGGCGCCCGGATAACCCCGGACTGGCGCAGGATGTCGTCGTAGACCTTGTCGTCGCCGGCCAGTGCGCCGGTGTGCGAGCTGGCCGCCCTGGCGCCCATCGCGGTGCGCCCGGCCTTGAGCACCACCACGGGCTTCTTCTTGGTGATGCGCTGGGCGGCCGCCACAAAGGACCGGCCGTCCTTCAGGTCCTCCAGGTGCATCGCCACGCAGGTGGTGTTGTCGTCGGACTCGAAGAACGTCAGCATGTCGTCCTCGTCCAGGTCGGACTTGTTGCCCAGCCCGATGATGGCCGAGACGCCCATCTTGGACGTGCGGCTGAAGCCGAGGATGGCCATGCCGATGCCACCGCTCTGCGAGGTCAGCGCGACGCCGCCCTTGACGTCGTACGGGGTACAGAACGTCGCGCACAGGCTCTCGTGTGTGTAGTAGTAGCCGTAGATGTTCGGCCCGAGCAGCCGCACCCCGTGTTCGCGGGCGATGGCCACGATCTCCTTCTGGCCCTCGACGTTCCCGGTCTCGGCAAAGCCGGACGGGATCAGCACCGCGGCGGGCACCCCCTTCTCACCCACCTCGCGCAACGCCTGGGGGACGAACTTCGCCGGCACGGCGAACACCGCGACATCGACCTCGCCGGGCACATCACCGATGGATCGGTACGCGGTGCGGCCCAGGATCTCATCGGCCTTCGGGTTGATCGGGTAGATCTCCCCCGCGTAGCCCCCGTTGATGAGGTTCTTCATCACCGAGTTGCCGATCTTGCCGGCTTCGTTGGACGCCCCGATCACGGCCACTGCCCTCGGGTGCATCAGCCGGTTCATCGTGGCCAGGATTTCCTCCTGGCTGTACTGCACCGGCGCCGCGATCTCCTCGGTCTCCAGCAGGATCCGCACGTCGGCCGCCGAGGCGCCGTCCGGGCGGGCGAAGACCGGGTTGAGGTCGAACTCCCGGATCCGAGGGAAGTCGGTGACCAGATCGGACAGCCGCCGGATGATGTCGGCCAGCGCATCGGCGTCCACCGGCTCGGCGCCTCGGGCGCCGCGGAGAATCTCGGCGGCGGCGATGTCGTCCAGCATGGAGCGCGCCGTGTCGGTGTCCACCGGGGCCAGCCGGAAGGTGACGTCGCGCAGCACCTCGACCAGCACGCCGCCCAGCCCGAACACGATCACCTTGCCGAAGGTCGGGTCGGTGGTGGCACCGATGATGACCTCCTGGCCGCCGCCCAGCATCTGCTGCACCTGCACGCCATGGATAACGGCGTCGGCGTTGTAGCTGCGCGCCGAGGTGATGATCTGCTCGTGTGCCGTCCGCACCTCGGCCTCGCTGGCCACTCCGACCTTGACCCCACCGGCCTCGGTCTTGTGCAGGATGTCCGGCGAGACGATCTTCAATACCACCGGGTGGCCGAGTTCCTCGGCGAGCTGGACGGCGTGGTCGGCGCTGCTGGCCAGGCCCTCACCCGGGGTCGGGATCCCGTAGGCCTCGCAGACCGCCCGGCCCTCCGGAGCGGTGAGCGAGTCGCGGCTCTCGGCGAGTGCCTTGTCCAGGATCTCGCGAACCGTGTCCTTGTCGTATGAGGTCATCCCTAGATCACTCCGTTCTTCTGCAGCTCAGCGAAGCGATCGGGGTCGATGCCCAGCTCGCGGACGTACACGTCCTCGTTGTGCTGGCCCAGCAGCGGCGAGGTCTCCACCTTCACCGGCGAGTCGGACAGCTTGATCGGGCATCCCACCGTGGTGAAGCTGCCGCGCTCGGGGTGGTCCACGGTGACGATCATGTTGTTGTCCGCCAGGGACGCGTCCTCGATCAGCTCCTTGGTGGACAGGATCGGTCCGCACGGGATGTTGTGTGCGTTGAGCATGGCCAGCACGTCCAGCTTGCTGTGGTGGACCGACCATTCCTCGATCAGCTGGAACATCTTGTCCAGCTTGTTCAGCCGCGCCTCCGGAGTGCTCCACTCCGGGTCCTCGGCGAGCTCCGGCCGCCCGATCAGCTCGGCGATCGGCACCCAGCCCGGCGGCTGCACGATGACGTAGATGTAGTCGTCCGGGCCGCCCGGCGCGCACTTGACCGCCCAGCCCGGCTGCCCGCCCCCGGAGGCGTTGCCCGAGCGCGGCACCGAGTCGCCGAACTCCTTGTTCGGGTACTCGGGCAGCGGTCCGTGCCCCAGGCGCTGCTGGTCACGCAGCTTCACCCGGCACAGGTTGAGCACCGCGTGCTGCATGGCCACGGTGACCCGCTGGCCCCGTCCGGTCACCCCACGTTGCACCAGCGCGGCGAGGATGCCGGCGACCGCGTGGATACCCGTGCCGGAGTCACCGATCTGGGCCCCGGTGGCCACCGGGGGGCCGTCCTCGAAGCCGGTGGTGCTCATCGAGCCGCCCATCGCCTGGGCGACCACCTCGTAGGCCTTGTAGTGGGTGTACGGACCTTCGCCGAATCCCTTGATGGAGGCGTAGACGAGCTTGGGGTTCAGCTCCTGGAGCAGGTCCCAGGTGAAGCCCATCCGGTCCACCGCGCCGGGGCCGAAGTTCTCCACCATCACGTCCGACTTCCGGACCAGCTCGGTGAAGATCTTCTTGCCTTCTTCGCTTTTCATATTGAGCGTGACGCTGCGCTTGTTGCAGTTCAGCATCGTGAAATAGAGGCTGTCGACGTCCGGAACGTCGCGCAGTTGCTTGCGGGTGATGTCCCCGCCAAGCGCTTCCACCTTGACCACATCGGCGCCCAACCAGGCGAGAATTTGGGTGGCCGAGGGCCCGGATTGGACGTGGGTCATGTCGAGGACGCGGACACCTTCTAATGCCTTGCTCATATCTCTGCTCTCCCGACGGCGGAAAAGGCGGTCACTTGTACATCGTCTGGATTCATAGTTCGGGGTGCGTAGACGTCCGGGTCGGCCCAGACATTGATTAGCGAGGGTAGGCCGGACTCGCGGGCCCGGCGTAGTGCCGGAGCGATGCGCTGGTCGACGCAGCCGTCGTAGATGTCGATGATGTGGCTACCGCGGAAAGTGAAGATGGTGTCGACGCCGTCAGCCTTGAGTGCCTTGGCAACCAGGTGACCACCCGAGATCAGCTCCTGGGTCGCCCGCGTCTCAGCCGTATCACTCCGGGCGGCGCTGCTTCCGGGGATCGTCTGCGTCATTACAACCTCTCCCACTCAGCACCGAGCGCAGCGGTGTCCATACTGCATACCGTATGCCCATAGTTGGTACTCCTAGCTTGCGCACTTGTCCAGACCTGGCGGACCTGCCGTTCGAACCAAACTCGAAGCTTGACCCGTTTGTCGCATACTGCATACTAGATACAACGACGACGGGAGCGACCATGCGAGTTGCTGTGCTCGGAGCCGGCGCGATTGGCGCATATGTAGGGGCCAGCCTTTGCCGGGCGGGCGTCGAAGTACACCTGGTGGCCCGTGGTCCGCACCTCGCCGCGATGCGGCAGCACGGCGTGCAGGTGCGGAGCCCCCGAGGTGACTTCCAGGCACGTCCCTATGCGACCGACAAGCCCGAGGAGATCGGCCCGGTGGACCACGTGTTCCTGGGCCTCAAGGCGAACGCCTACGCGGCGGCCGGCCCCCTGGTCGAGCCGTTGCTGGGCCCACACACCACCGTCATCGGAGCGCAGAACGGCATCCCGTGGTGGTACTTCTACGGGCTCCCGGGCCCTTACCAGGGACGCCGGATCGAGAGCGTGGACCCAGGCGGAGCGGTGACCAAGGTGCTGCCGCTGCACCGGGCGATCGGCTGCGTGGTGTATCCGGCGACGGTGATCGAGTCGCCCGGTGTGGTGCGGCACCTGGAGGGCACCCGGTTCTCCATCGGCGAGCCGGACCGCACGATGTCCACCCGGTGCAGCGAGTTCTCCGCCGCGATGATCGCCGGCGGGCTCAAGTGCCCGGTCGAGCAGGACCTGCGCAACGACATCTGGATCAAGTTGATGGGGAACATCGCGTTCAACCCCATCAGCGCGCTCACCAGGGCGACCATGGCCGGGATCTGCCGGCACAAGGGCGCCAAGGAACTCGTGGCCACCATGATGGAGGAGACCCTCGAGGTGGCGCGGCTGGTGGGCGCACAGCCGGACGTCTCGATAGAGCGCCGGCTGGCCGGTGCGGAGAAAACCGGTGAGCACAAGACATCCACGCTGCAGGACCTGGAGCGTGGCCGTCCGATGGAGCTGGACGTGCTGCTCAACGCGACGGTCGAGATCGCCGACATGGTGGGCGCCGACGTGCCCACACTGCGCGCTATCTCCGCCGTGGCCGACCTGCTCAACCAGTCGGTGGCCGCGGCAAGTTAAGACGGCCGGTCGGGCACCGCACCCTCGCTCATGAGGTGACGGTGGTGGTGCCCGGCTCGGTGGCCGCGCCCGGCGGGGTGGCCGGGCGCGGTTCGGTGACCGTGGTACTGGTGCGGGCCCGCACCAGTACCACGGTCACCGCCGCCACCAGGGAGGCCACCGACAGTCCGTACAGGCCTCCGGTGGTGCTGCCGGTGGCCTCCTCGAAGTAGCCCAGGGTGGCCGGCCCGAAGAAACCTCCCAGGTTGCCCAGCGAGTTGATCAGTGCGATCCCCGCCGCGGCGATCTTCAGATCCAGGTTGTGCTGGGTCATCGGCCAGAACGCCGAGGCGGCGCACTTGAAGCCGGTGGCGGCCACGCACATCGCGGCCAGCCCGAACCAGGGCGATCCGGTGGTAGCCAGCAAGGTGCCCAGCGCTCCTATCACCAGGCCCACGGCCACCCACGGTCGGCGTCTGCCGGTGCGGTCGGTGTGCCAGGCCAGCGTGTACATCGCGGCGATCGCGATGATCCAGGGGATCGCGGAGAGCAATCCGATCTGGAAGTCGGACAGCCCGCCGATCTTGGCCACCGTGCTGGGCAGCCAGAAGGTGATCGCGTAGCCGGTCAGCGACATGGCGAAGAAGATCCAGCACAGCAGCAGCACCTGCGGGTTGGCCAACAGCCGCCACCGGGATATCCGTTCGTTGTCGGCGTCGCTGCGGGCCAGCTGGTCGTCCGCGATGGCCGCGCTGAGCGCCGACTTCTCCTCGGCGGACAACCACTTCGCGTCC
>DATHIT010000341.1:0-2295 GCA_035489915.1 Pseudonocardia sp.
GCGATGATCGTCAACCGGCCGCAGTGGCAGCCGGCCTACAACGCCTCCAAGGCCGCCGTGCACCAGCTGACCAAGTCGCTGGCCGCCGAGTGGGCGCCGCTGGGCATCCGGGTCAACGCGGTGGCCCCCGGCTACGTGAAGACCGAGATGGCGCCGGTGGACCGGCCGGAGTTCCGACGGCACTGGATCGACGACGTCCCGCAGTTGCGCGCGGCGGATCCGGCCGAGATCGCGCCCAGCGTGGTCTTCCTGGCCAGCGACGCGGCGGCGTTCATGACCGGCTCGGTGCTGGTGATCGACGGTGGCTACACCCTGTTCTGAGGCCTGGGAGGCAGCGCGTGAGCACCGAACAGCCGATGGCGATGCGACAGATAGTGGTGAGCTCGGCCGAGGACATCCGGGTCGAGCGGGTGCCGTGGCCGGACGCGCCCGGTGAGCACGAGGTGCTGGTGCGCAGCCGGCTGGTGGGCATCTGCGGTTCGGACACCCACGCCTGCGCCGGCAAGCACCCGTTCATCGCGCTGCCCTACCGGCCCGGCCACGAGGTGGTCGGCGTGGTCGGGGCGGTCGGGCCGGGGGTGAGTGATCTGGCCGAGGGCGACCGGGTGGTGCTGGAACCCAACCTGGTCTGCGGGAAGTGCCGGCAGTGCCGGGACGGTCGGTACAACATCTGCCGGGAGTTGGCGGTTTTCGGCTGCCAGAGCGTGGGCGCCATGGCCGACGCGTTCGTGATCCCCCGCGACCGGCTGCACCGGGTGCCGGACGGGGTGTCCGACGAGCTGGCCGCGCTGGTCGAGCCGTTGGCCACGCCGGTGCACGCGGTGCGCCGTGCCGGGGTCGGCCCGGGCAGCCGGGTCGCCGTGCTCGGCGCCGGGCCGATCGGGCTGCTCTGCCTGGTGGCCGCCCGAGCCGCCGGGGCCGAGGTCGTGGTGGTCACCGACGTGCTGAAGAACAAGCTGGAGCGGGCTCAGCGGCTGGGCGCGGACGCCGCCCTGGACGCCGCCGCCCCCGACCTGGTGGACCAGGCCCGCCGGGCCTTGGGCGGCGGTGCTGATGAGGGAGCCGACGTGGTGCTGGACTGCGTTTCCGGGCAGAGCTCCATGACCCAGGCGATCGAGCTGGTGGACAAGGGCGGCACGGTGATGGTGGTGGGCATCGCCGCCGGCCCGACCACCATCCCGCTGCACCTGGTGCAGGACCGGGAGATCGCGGTGATCGGCAGCCTGATGTACGTCCACGACGACGTGCGGCGGGCGATCGAGCTGCTCGCCGGCGGGGCGGTGGCCGCAGAGGACCTGGTCACCGCGACGTTCCCGCTGGAGCGGGCGGCCGAGGCGTTCGCCGCGTCGATCGCGCCGGACCAGCTGAAGGTGCTCGTGTCCGTCGCCGGCCCGGGCTGACATGCCCACCCCGATCCGCCCGTCCCGACCTGTTCCATCTCGACCCGGCCCAGCCCGGCCCACCTCCACCCGACCCGTCCGTGCCGGCACCCGTCGGCCAAACCGTTGAGGGGCTCGATGATGAGTACTCCGAACCGCCGCTCCTGGCTGACCCGACCGCGGCCGTCGCGACGCCGGTCGCGCCTCGGGGTGGCCGGCCTGGCCCTGCTCGGCCTGCTGGCCGCCGGCTGCTCCTCGGCCAGCCAGGACTCGGCCAGCCAGAACAAGCCGGCGAACCCGCAGAACATGGTGCTGGTGCAGTCGATCCGCAGCCTGTCCAACCCGTACCACGCGGAGTGGGCCAAGGGTGGCGAGATGTTCGCCGCCTCGGTGGGCATGCCGGTGCAGACGCTGACCAACGAAGGCGACTCGCAGGATCAGCTCAACGAGATCAAGCAGGTGCTGGCCAGCGGCAAGACGGTGGTGATGAACTGCGATCCGAACACCACCTCGGACACCCAGGCGATCGTGCGCGCGGTGCAGGACGCCGGCGGGTTCGTGGTCACCCAGTGGAACAAGCCGGACGGGTTGACCCCGGCGCAGGTGGGCAACTCGTGGGTGGCGCACATCGGCTTCGACGGCAACACCGGCGGCTACCAGACGGCGAAGGCGCTGTTCGGCGCCATGCACAACACCGGCGGCATCATCGCCCTGCAGGGCATCCTGGACGACGTCCCGGCCAAGGAGCGCTTCGCCGGGCTGCAGAAGGCGCTGGCCGAGACCCCCGGTGTGCAGATGCTCGACCAGCAGACCGCGCACTGGACCCGCAACGAGGCCTTCCAGGTCACCCAGACCCTGCTGGCCAAGCACGCCGGCCAGGTCAAGGGCGTGTGGGCGGCCAACGACGACATGGCAC
>DATHIT010000342.1:0-2630 GCA_035489915.1 Pseudonocardia sp.
ATCCGGCTGAACGCCTTCGACATGAACTGCGTCGCCCACCAGTCCCCCGGGCTGTGGCGCCACCCCGACGACCAGTCCTGGCGGTACAAGGACCTGTCCTACTGGACCGACCTGGCCCAGCTGCTCGAGCGCGGCCTGTTCGACGGCCTGTTCATCGCCGACGTGCTGGGCACCTACGACGTGTACGCGGGCACCGCCGAGGCGGCCATCCGCCAGGCCGCCCAGGTGCCGGTGAACGATCCGTTGCTGCTGGTCTCGGCGATGGCGCACGTGACGGGCAACCTCGGTTTCGGCATCACCACCGCGACCGGGTTCGAGCACCCGTACCCGTTCGCCCGGCGGATGAGCACCCTGGACCACATCACGAACGGCCGGATCGGCTGGAACGTGGTGACCGGCTACCTGCCCTCCGGCGCGCGCAACATGGGCCACGACGACCAGCTGCAACATGACGACCGCTACGACCACGCCGACGAGTACCTGGAGGTGCTCTACAAGCTCTGGGAGGGCTCCTGGGAGGACGGCGCGGTGCTGCGTGACCCGGTGCGCGGTGTGTTCACCGACCCGGCGAAGGTGCACCCGATCGGCCACCACGGCAAGCACTTCACGGTGCCCGGCATCCACCTGGCCGAGCCGTCGCCGCAGCGCACCCCGGTGATCTACCAGGCCGGCGCGTCACCCAGGGGCCGCCGCTTCGCCGCCGAGAACGCGGAGGCGATCTTCACCGCGGCGCCCACCAAGGCGCTGTTGAAGGAGACCGTCGCGGACATCCGCCACCAGCTCAAGCTCGCCGGCCGCGACCCGTACAGCGCCCGCATCTTCAACCTACAGACGGTGATCACCGACGCCACCGACGCCGCCGCCCATGCCAAGCACGAGCAGCTGCAGAGCTATGCCAGCGACGAGGGCTCGCTGGTGTTCATGTCCGGCTGGATGGGCATCGACCTGTCCCGCTACGACCTGGACGACCCGATCGGCGACGTGGAGAGCAACGCGATCAAGTCCGCGGTCGCCGCGTTCCAGCAGGCCGACGCGGACGGCCGGGAGTGGCGGGTCCGCGACATCGCGGCCTGGGGCGGCATCGGCGGCATGGGCCCGAGGGTGGTCGGCTCGGCGGCGACGGTGGCCGACGAGCTGCAGTCCTGGGTGGACGAGACGGACGTGGACGGCTTCAACCTGGCCTACGCGATCACCCCGGGCACCTTCCAGGACCTGGTCGACCACCTGATCCCCGAGCTGCAGCGCCGCGGCGCCTACCCGACCGAGTACACCGGCGGCACGCTGCGCAACAAGCTGCTCGGCCGCGGCGACCGGCTGCCGGCGGAACACCGCGGCGCCACCTACCGGGTCGGCGGCGAGGCGTCCACGATCCCGGCGACCGCGACCGGCTGAACCCCGCCGGTCAGCTGTCCGGGAACCGGGTGTCCAGCGACACCTTCTCCCAGGCCTCGAGGTCGGCGAGCTGGCTCCGCAGCTTCTGCCGGATCCGGCTCACCGCCTCCGGGCCGAGCGGCAGCCGCAGCGGCGAGGAGCTGTCCCGGACAGCGGTGATGATCGCCTCGGCGGCCCGCACCGGGTCGTTGGGCTGCACGCCGTCCTGCGCGGAGAACCGGGCCCGCAGCGCACCGGCCGGGGTGTCCCGGTAGTCGTCGATCGGCTCGGCGAAGTTCATCGAGCGGCCGGCGAAGCCGGTGCGGAACGGCCCGGGCTCCACGATGGTGACCCGGATGCCGAACGGTGCGACCTCGCCGGCCAGCGCCTCGGACAAACCCTCCACGGCGAACTTCGCGGTCGCGTACGCCGCGTGCCCGGGGTTGGCGACCATGCCGCCCACCGAGGAGAGCTGCACGATGTGGCCGCGGCGGCGGGCCCGCATGTGCGGCAGCACCGCGCGGGTCACCGCGAACACACCGAACACGTTGGTCCCCATTACCCGGGCGAACTGCTCGTCGGCGAGCTCCTCCAGGGCGCCGACCAGCCCGTGGCCGGCGTTGTTGACCAGCACGTCGATGGCGCCGGCCCGCTCGATGGCCTCGGCCACCGCGGCACGGACCTGCTGGGGGTCGGTGACGTCGAGCGGGAGCCGGATCACGCGGTCGGGGTCGGGGTCGGGGCCGGTGAGGTCGTCGAGGGCGGCGACGTTGCGGGCGGTGGCGATCACCCGGTCGCCGTGCGCCAGCACGGTCTCGGCCAGGGTGCGGCCGAGACCGGTGGAGGCGCCGGTGATGAACCAGACATCAGTCATACGGCCATCGTGCGACCGGTCCGACTCAGAAGTCCAAGACAGCTTTGTTCTAGGGCTCATCGCAGGTGATTATGAATGGATGGAACTGCGCCAACTGGTCTACTTCGAGGCGGTGGTCCGCTACGGCGGGTTCACCCGGGCCGCCGAGCAGCTGCGGATCGCCCAGCCGGCGGTGTCCGCCCAGGTCCGGCGGCTGGAGGCGGACCTGGGTGTGGCGCTACTGGAACGCACCACCCGGCGGGTGCGGCTGACCAGGGCGGGTGAGCTGGTGCTGGCCCGGGCCCGGCGCACGTTCGACGAGCTGGACGGCGCCCGGGACGATCTGGCGCGGCTGGCCGGCGAGCTGCGCGGCCGCGTGCGGCTGGGGTCGATCCAGGCCACCGGC
>DATHIT010000343.1:0-14959 GCA_035489915.1 Pseudonocardia sp.
GGGCTGGTCGGGTTGGGCGGGCCAACGACACCAACGCGCCCACGGTGAGGGTGATGGCCACGCCGAGCGGGACGAACCAGGGGAAGGCCAGTGGCTTGCCGTCGATGTCCAGGCCGACCGCCGCCCAGCCGGTGCCGAGCAGGGTGGCCAGGAAGGCGATGCCGGCGGCCACCTCGTCGGCGCGGCGGACCAGCCGGCCGAGCAGGAAGGCGCCCAGCAGCGCGCCGTAGGTGTAGGACGCGATGGACAGCCCGAGCTCGACCACCGGGTTGTCCGTGGTGGTGAACATCGAGGCGAAGCCCACCATCACCAACGCCCACAGCCCGGTGGCCCAGCGGGCGATCTTCAGCATGGCCTCCGGCGACGGGGTGCGGCCGGCCCAGGACTGCAGGAGGTCGGCGATGGTGGAGTTGGACAGCGAGTTCAGCGCGCTGGACAGCGAGCCCATGGTGGCCGCGAGTATCCCGGCGACCAGCAGCCCGGACAGCCCCACCGGCAGGCCGCGCAGGATGAACTCGCCGAAGATCTGGTCCGAGCTCAGGCCGAGTTGTTGCAGCGAGGCGCCGTTGTTGGCCACCCAGAGCAGCGCCCCTACCAGCGAGAACAGCGCGAACTGGATACCCACCGCGATCGCCGAGCCGATCATGGCCTTGCGGCCGTCGGACAGGGACCGGCAGGACAGCACCCGCTGCGCGATCAGCTGGTCCGAGCCGTGCGAGCCCATGGTCAGCAGCGCGCCTCCGACGATCGCGGTGACGAAGGCGTACGGGCTGGTCAGGATGGGGGCATCGAAGTTGAACACGGTCATCTTGCCGGCCTGGTACGCGGTGCCCAGCCCACCCAGGCCGACCTGGCCGAGCAGCACCACGATGCACACCACCGCGCCGGTCAGGTAGAGCGCCATCTGCAGGAAGTCGGTCCACACCACGGCCTTGATCCCGCCCACGTAGGTGTAGGCGACGGTGACCGCGGTGATGGCCAGCACGATCACGAAGTAGTTGATGTTCACCCCGAACTCGGCCAGCAGCAGCTTGATCGGGATGGCGCCGGCGAACAGCCGCACCCCCTCGGCGAGCAGCCGGGTGATCAGGAAGGTGACCGAGGCCAGCGCCTGCACCTGCCGGCCGAACCGCTGCCCCAGGTACTGGTAGGCGCTCACGAACCCGCCCCGGAAGTACAGCGGCAGCAGCACGAACGCGACCAGGATCCGGCCGATCAGGTAGCCGACGGCCAGCTCCACGAAGGAGAACGAGCCCAGGTAGGCCACCCCGGGCACGCTGATCACGGTCAGCGTGGAGGTCTCGGTGGCCACGATGGAGAACATCACCGCCCACCAGGGCAGTGACCGCTCCGCGGTGAAGTAGTCGGTGGCCGAGCGCTGCCGGCCGGAGAGCTTCAGCCCGATCACCGCGATGGCCACCAGGTAGGCCACGATGACCGCCAGGTTGATCACGTCGTGCATGGTGTTCCCCGCGCGCCCGCGCCCGCCGTGATCCGCAGCGTGTGAACCGGACTGGCCGGCGTGGGCAGCCGCAGCGGGCCGTGGCCGGGGCTGAACCTGCCGAGCACCCTGGGCGTCCGCGAACCGGTCGCGCCCGGCGGCACGCCCGGCAGGCCGTGCCAGCTCAGCGCGCCCAGCAGCGCGGTCAGGTAGGCCTCCTTGGCGTCGACCGGCAGTCCGAGCTCGTCGGAGCTGCGCAGCGGCACCGGGTCCAGGGCGGCGCGCAGCGCGGCGACCAGCACCGGGTTGCGCATGCCGCCACCGGCGCCGACCACCTCGGTGACCCCGTGCCGGGCGCACGCGTCGGCGATCGTCCGGGCGGTCAGCGCGACCAGGGTGGCCGCGATGTCCGCGTGCGCAGGGGCCGGGTGGCTGGCGCGTTCGGCCAGTGCGGCGTCCAGGTAGCCGGCCGTGAACAGCTCCCGCCCGGTGGACTTGGGCCCCTCGGCGGCGTAGTACGGCTCGGCCAACAGGATGGCCAGCAGCGACACGTCGACCTGGCCGGCGGCGGCCAGCGTGCCGTCCATGTCGTAGCCGGGCGCCCCGGCGGGGTGGTGGCCGAGCGCGCTGTCCCCGGCGCGGGTGGCCACGATGTCGAGCAGGCAGTTGCCCGGCCCGGTGTCGTAGGCGACGACCGGCTCACCCGGCCGTCCGACCACGGTGATGTTCGCGATCCCGCCGATGTTCAGCGCGGCGCGCCGGTGCGGGCCGGCCAGCCAGAGTGCGTCCAGCGTGCTGGCCAGCGGGGCGCCGTGCCCGCCGGCGGCGATGTCTCGGGAGCGCAGGTCGGAGACCACCGGCAGCCCGGTGCGTTCGGCGATCCAGGCCGGCTGGCCGAGCTGCAGGCTGCCCTCGGCGTGCCGGCCGCGGACCCAGTGGAAGACGGTCTGGCCCAGCCAACAGATCAGCTCGCCGTCGGTGCCCAGCTCGGCCAGCGCGGACTCGGCGGCTTCGGCGGCGGCCTGCCCGACCAGGGTGTCGAGTGCGCACAGCTCCTCGACGGTGGTGGTGGCCGGAGGAAGCACGCCGAGCAGCCGGTCACGCAGGTGGGTCGGCCAGGCCGTGGTGGTCGCGGCGAGCGGCGTCAGTGCCACTGTGCCTTCGGTTATCTGGATGTCCGCGACCGCCACGTCCAGTCCGTCCATCGAGGTGCCGGAGAGCAGCCCGACGACGATCACCGGCGGGCCCGCCGGGCCGCCCCGATGCTGACCACCTCGCCGGGCCGGGCGCGTTCACGCCGGGCGTGTTCGGCATGCGGGCCGGGTTCGGTATGCGGGCTGGATTCGGTGGGCTGGTGGGCCTCGCGGTCGCACGTGCGGAGCTCGGTGTGCTCGGCCTGGTACGGCTGCTCGGCCTGGCCGGTGCCGATCACCGAGTCCACGGCTGCGCGCACCGAACCGGTGGCGGCCAGGCGCTCCCCGGCCGCCGACGGGTCCAGCCCGGTCAGGCCGCTGACCAGGGCGGTCCGTACGTCGCCGGCCGAGGCGGTGAGCAACTGGGCGGCCACCTCCTCGGTCAGCCCGGTGGCGTCCCGGACGATGCGCACCGCGCGCCGGCGCAGCTTGGCGTTGGTCGGTCGGATGCCCACCATCCAGCCGCCGTAGGTCCCGCCGGTGCGCACCATCGCGGCGGTGGACAGCGTGTTGAGCGCGACCTTCTGCGCGGTGCCGGCGGCCAGCCGGGTGGAGCCGGCCAACACCTCGGGGCCGGTGAGCAGCTCGATGACCACGGTCGCGTCCCTGGCCGCCGGGGCGGCCGCGGTGCACACCATGGCCACGGTCACCGCGCCGCGCTCCCTGGCGGCGGCCAGCGCGGCCGCGACGAACGGGGTTCGCCCGGAGGCACTCACCCCGATCACCACGTCGTCGCCGTCGATCCCGGCCTCGGCCACCGCCGCACGGGCCGCCTCGATGTCGTCCTCGGCGTTCTCCACCGCGGCGGTGGCCGCGCAATCCCCGCCGGCCAGCAACGTCGGCACCCGGGCGGGGTCGACGCCGAAGGTGGGGGTCAGCTCGGCGGCGTCCTGCACAGCGAGGCGCCCTGGGGTGCCCGCGCCCACGTAGACCATCCGTCCGCCCCGGCGCAGGGCGGCCGCCACGTAGTCCACCGCGGTCGCGATCGCCCCGGCGGCGCGGGCCACCGAGGGCACCGCGACGGCCTGGCCATCCACCAGCCGGGCCACCAGGTCGCTGGTGGGCAGCAGGTCGATCTGCTCCGAGCCGGGGCGCAGCGCCTCGGTGGGCAGCGCGTCCACGTCGGTGATGGCGTTCGCCGACAGGCTCGGCCGGTCCTGGGCCGGACGGATGCGGATCAGGCCGGACTCAAGCGCGGAACCGGTGTGCTCGAGCAGCCAGACCAGCCCGCTCATCGCGTCCCCGTCGGGCTCCACCCAGGCGATCTCCGGGTGGCGCAGGCGCAGCCGGGGCAGTAGCTCCTCGGCCAGCCCGCCGACCACCGCCACGGTTGCGTCCGTGGTCTCGCCGGCCACCCCGGTGGCGGTGCCCGCCGCGATCGCGGTCCGGGCCAGCGCGTCCGCGCCCGCCTCGAGAATGCCGGTGGCCACCGGGTCGCCGTGCCGGGCCGCTGCCAGTACCGCCGGGGCCAGCGCGGCCAGCGCGGCGGCGGTGGGCAGCGCGGACTCCCAGCTGCTCGGGGTGGCCATGGTGGAGAGGCTGGTGGCCGGGCCACGGCCATCGGCGGCCCTGGCGGCGGCGCGCAGGCCGGCCAGCCCGATCCAGGCTCCGCCGCCCTCGTCGCCGAGCAGCAGGCCTCGGCCGTCGGCCTGGCGCACGGTGTGCTCGCACACGCCCAGGGCCACCGCGCCGGTGCCCACGGAGAGCACCACGCCGTCCCGATCGGGCAGCGCGCCGGCATGCCAGGCGGCGATATCGCTGGCCACCAGGACCAACTCCGGTGGCCGTGGCCAACCCCGGCCGAGCTGTCGGGCCAGCGCGTCGGCGGCGGCCGGGTGGGCCAGCGCACCGGGTACTCCGACGGCGAGCCGCCACGGGGTGCACGGCCCGGCGCCCACCGCGTCCCGGACCAGCCTGGCCACCGCGTCGGCCCCGCCCTGATCACCGAGGCCGGCGCCAGCGCCGCGCCGCGCGCCAGTTGCCGGTCCCGATTCGGACGCAGCCGATCCGGACGCAGCCGAATCGGAAGCCGCCGAATCGGAGGCGGACGCACCGGTCACCCGCACCCGGGTGGTGCTGCGGCCGATGTCGACGGCGACGGTGGTCAGCACCGTGGGCTCGGCGGTCATCGGATCGTCCGGCCGGGCGGGATGATGTCCACCTCGATGAGGTACCGATCGCCTCTGGCCAGCGATTCGACCCGCTCGATCACCTCGCCGCGCTGGTCGCGGGAGGTCCGGACGAACCGCAGCGCAGGCCGGCCTGCTGGGACGCCGAGCAGCTCAGCCTCCCGCTTGTCGAGGACCACCGGTGCGACGGACTGCTTGCCGTTGCTGATCCGGCGGCCGTACCGGGAGCTCAGGATCTCGTAGAAGGACACCTGCCCGTCCAGATCCTGGCCGGTGAGGCCGGGTACCCGAGCGCAGGGCGTGTGCAGTGTCTCCAAGGTCATCGGCTCGTCGTCGGCCAGCCGGACCCGACAGACCCGAAGCACTCGCTCCCCGCCGGGCATCTCCAGGTGCTCCGCGAGCTCGAGGTCGGCGATCACCATGTCCCACCACAGCAGGCGCGACGACGGCGTGAGCCCCCGGCGGCGCATGTCCTCATGGAACGAGGTAGCCATCAACGGTTGGGCGTGCGCCGGACGGCGGACAAATGTCCCCGCGCCGTGCCGGCGCTCCACCAGGCGGCGGGCCATCAAATGCTCGATCGCATGGCGCACGGTCATTCGGGATACCCCGCACCGCAGCGCCAACTCCCGTTCGCCTGGCAGTACCGCACCCGGACCGAGCGTCAAGCACAACCCCTCGACGTGTGCCTCGACCGCATCGGTTCGCGAGTCCGACATGCAAGAGGTATAGACCTCTCACAGCCGGCTCACAAGAGGTCTAAACCAGTTGGCCCAGACCCGTCGCGGGGTGTAACGATCTTCGCGTTGTCGGGGCTGAACCCGTCTGACCGGGAGAGAAAGATGCCCCGGAAGGGAGGCGGCGCTTCCCGTCCGGCCAGCTAGGGTTGCCCTAGCCTAAGTTTTCTCCCGCCACTCCGTATATGCCTCATGTTTCACCTGTTTGCGGTGGCATGTGAGGTTTTGCCCGTGGCAGGGTTCATTGAGCTCTGGACAACTAGATTGGCCTCGTCGTGGGTTGCCGGCCGCGCGGGCCGCGCCGCACCGGGCCCAAGCGAAGGAGACCATCGAATGTCCCAGCACGACACGCTGTTCATCGGCGGGGAGTGGATCGCGCCGAGTTCGAACCGGACCATCACGGTGGTATCGGCCAGCACCGAGGAGATCATCGGGTCGGTTCCGGAGGCTCAGGAAGCTGACGTGGATGCGGCGGTGGACTCGGCCCGAGCCGCGTTCGAGGACCCGAATGGCTGGTCGGCATGGGAGCCGGCGGACCGGGCAGCGGCGATGGAGCGGTTCGCCGACGGGTTGGACAAGCGCAGCGGCGAGATCGCCAAGCTGGTCAGCGCGCAGAACGGGATGCCGATCGCGATCTCGACCGCGTTCGAAGGGGCGTTCCCCTCGATCCTGCTGCGCTACTACGCGGGCGTGGTCAAGGAAGCGGTGTTCGAGGAGACCCGGCCGGGGATGCTCGGCGGGCAAACGCTGGTCCGCCGGGCGCCCATCGGCGTGGTCGGCGCGATCGTGCCGTGGAACTTCCCGCAGTCGCTGTCCGCGTTCAAGTACGCACCCGCACTGGCCGCCGGCTGCACCCTGGTGATCAAGCCATCCCCGGAGACGGTGCTGGACTCGGTGCTGATCGCCGAGGCGGCGGCCGAGGCCGGCATTCCGGGCGGTGTGATCAACTTCGTGCCGGGCGGCCGGGAGATCGGCGCGTACCTGGTCGCGCACCCCGGCGTGGACAAGATCTCCTTCACCGGGTCCACAGCGGCCGGTCGGTCGATCGCGGAGACCTGCGGACGGCTGCTGCGGCCGGTCACCCTCGAGCTGGGCGGCAAGTCGGCGGCGATCGTGCTCGACGACGCCGACCTGGACCTGGCCACCATCGGGGAGAAGCTGTTCGCCGCGACGCTGCTGAACAACGGCCAGACCTGCTTCCTGGGCACCCGGGTGCTGGCCCCGCGCAGCCGCTACGCCGAGGTGGTGGACACCTTCGCCGCGCTGGCCAGCTCGCTGAAGGTCGGCGACGCACTCGACGCCACCACGCAGATCGGCCCGATGGCCAGCGACCGGCAGCGGGACCGGGTCGAGGGCTACATCGCCAAGGGCAAGGCCGAGGGCGCCCGAGTGGTGGTCGGCGGGGGCCGTCCGTCGGGCCAGGACAAGGGCTGGTTCGTTGAGCCGACGATCTTCGCCGACGTGGACAACAACCACACCATCGCCCAGGAGGAGATCTTCGGGCCGGTGCTGTCCCTGATCCCGTACTCCGACCTGGACGACGCGGTGCGCATCGCCAACGACTCCGACTTCGGCCTGGGCGGCTCGGTCTGGACCCGGGACCAGGAGCGTGGGCTCGGTGTCGCTCGGCGGGTCCAGACCGGCACCATCGGGGTGAACACCTACGCACCGGACCCCACCGCGCCGTTCGGCGGCGTCAAGGCCAGCGGCCTGGGCCGGGAGCTCGGCCCCGAGGCGATCGGGCACTACCAGCAGGTCCAGTCCATCTACACCTGACCAGGGCGGTCAGTACGCTGCCGGCCGTGGCGCAGACTTCACCGGGAGCGCCCCGGCGGCGGCTGGGGCCGCGTGACCCCGCGGTGACCAGCCGGATGATGGCGCGGGTGCGCAACAAGGACTCCAAGGCGGAGCTGGCGTTGCGCCGCGCGCTGCACGCCGCCGGGGTGCGCTACCGGCTGCACGCGCCGGACGTGGTCGGCCGTCCTGACCTGGTGATCCGTTCCCGGCGGCTGGCCGTGTTCGTCGACGGCGACCTGTGGCACGGCAACCCCGAGGAGGTCCGCCGGCGCGGCCGGGCGTCGCTGGCCGAGCTGTTCCCCACCCGTACCGACTGGTGGGTGGCCAAGATCGAGCGCACCGTGGCCAGGGACCGCGAGGTCACCGAAGCCCTGCGCGCCGAGGGCTGGACCGTGCTACGGCTGTGGGAACACGACGTCCTGCGCGACCCCGTCGGCAGCGCCGCCACCGTCCGAGAAGCCCTGGTCAGACCCCGTGAGTGGTAAGTGGTCCTATAGGACCACTTACCACTCACGGGGTTTGAGCTGCTGTTTTGTTCCGTGTGCGACGAGCGGTCGTCCTGCCGCGCTAACCAGAGCGTAACCGTCAGTTACGGGCCGTAAGCGCAACTGCACCACGTTCACCGCGCTGCACAGGTCGTTTGTCGAGCCAGCATGACTCGTGTGCCGCGACATGCGACGCTTCGCGAAGGACGCGGCAACGGTGCCACTCGGAGGGGAGCCGCATTGCAAGCCACGCACGACAATCTCGGTGACGACGGCACGAATCCGCTCGCGTCGGTAATTTCCGGCATGCCAGAGGTCTGGCAGCGGTTGCTCGAGGAGCACGTGCCGGACAGCTACGGCCGGTGCCTGGCGTGCCGTAACGCCAGCACCGCGGGTGTGCCGTGGCCGTGCACGCTGCAGGTCATCGCGGCGGACGCCAGGGCGATCTGCCTGGGCGCCGGCGAGTTACCTCCGGAGCGCGGTGCCGACGACGCCAGCGCGCAGTGCCCCGCCAGCTGCTGAGCCCGTCGCCGAGACGTTCGCTGAGCCCGAGGGCGGCCGGGCTGTTGCTTGGCGCGGCCGCCGACGCGGTGTTCGCCGATCCGGCCCGGTGCCACCCGGTCGCGGGATTCGGCCGGTTTGCCGGCTGGCTGGAGCGCCGCTGGTACGCGGACAGCCGGGCGGCCGGGGTGTGCCACACCACCGTCTGTGTGGGGGCGGCGGCCGGCGTGGGCGCGGTGTTGGCCCAGCTCACCCGGCGCTCGCCGGCGGCCCAGACGGTCGCCGTGGCCGCCGCCACCTGGGCGGTACTCGGCGGGACCTCGCTGGCCCGTGAGGGCGCCGCGCTGGCCGGCACTCTGGAGACCGGCCAGCTACCCGCCGCCCGGGCGCGGATCCGCCACCTCTGCGGCCGCGACCCGGAGGCGCTGGACACCGCCGGGATGGCCCGCGCGGGCTGTGAGTCGGTCGCGGAGAACACCTCGGACGCGGTGGTCGGCCCGCTGCTCTGGGGCGCGGTGGCCGGCCTGCCGGGGCTGCTCGGATACCGGGCGGTGAACACCCTGGACGCGATGGTCGGGTACCGGTCGCCGCGTTACCGCCGGTTCGGCTGGGCGGCGGCGCGCACTGACGACCTGGTCAACCTGGTGCCGGCCCGGCTGACCGCCTTGATCACCCTGGCCGCCGCGCCGCTGCTCGGTGGTTCGCCGGTGGCTGCCGCGCGGGCCTGGCGCCGCGACGCCGCCGGGCACCCCAGCCCGAACGCCGGCCCGGTGGAGGCGTCCGCCGCGGGCGCGCTCGGCATCCAGCTCGGTGGGCTGACTCAGTACCCGCACGGCGTTGAGCTGCGCCCGACGCTCGGCGACGGGCCGCCGCCCACCCCGGGTGACCTGCGCCGGATGGTGCGGCTCTCCCGGCTGCTCGGCGCGGCCGCCACCGCCCTGGCCGCCCTGGCCTGTGAGTGGTATTGGTCGCTATAGCGACCAATACCACTCACGGCTTTTGTCCTAGAACCGCGCTTTGCCGTACCGCTCGGCCAGGCGGTCTCGGCCGGGCGCGGGATCCGGCTCCGGGTTGGCGGCGGTGGTCGCTTCGCCGGCGGCTGGCTCGGGTTCGCCCGGGTCTGGGTCGTCCGGCGCGCGGCGTTGCAGCAGCTCCAGGCGGATGAAGTAGCCGAGGCCGAACAGCGCCATCGCGCCGAACGAGAGCCACTGCCAGGCGTAGGACAGGAACGGCCCGCTATCGCTGTCCGGCAGCGGCAGCACGCCCACCCCGCCCGGCTGGTTGTCCACCAGCTGCAGGTAGCCGCTGGCCACCGGCTCGCCGATGCTCTGGGCGAGCAGCTGGCTGTTCGCCGCGTAGAGCTGCCGGTGCCCGCCGGAGGTGAACGAGGCGCGGTGCTGCGGGTCGGACTCGTCGATTCGGAGCCGACCGGTCAGGGTGACCGTGCCGTCCGGCGCCGGCGGATACTCCGAGACCTGCCGATCCTCGCCGGGACGCACGTAGCCGCGGTCCACCGCGATGATCCGCCCGTCGTCCGTGCGGAACGCGGTGAGCACCTCGAACGCCGGGCGGCCCAGCACGGTCCGCAGCCGCACCACTGCCTCGTCGGCCGGCAGGTACTGCCCGGTCACCACCGCCCGCCGCCATTGCAGCGACGGCGGCGGCGGACTGCCGGCCGGAACGAGCTGGGCGAGCGGCGCGGGCGGGTTGGCGAAGGACGCGGCGATCTCGCTGTTCTGCGCGGCCTGCTCGGCGTTGCGCCGGAACTGCCACGGGGCCAGCAGCGTGTAGCAGGCCACCGCGAACCCGATGACGACCAGTACGAACGCCACCCAGCCGGGTTTGAACAGGAAACGCACGTTCCTACGGTATGCCGTTGGCGAGCCGTGCGGTGGAGCGGGCGGCGGCCACCGCCTGACCGGTGTACCCCGCTCCGAACAGCACCACGTGCACCAGCAGCGGAAACAGCTGGTGCAGTGCGATCCGGTCCGGCCAGCCCTCGGCGAGCGGGGTGACTTCCTGATAGCCGGCCAGCACGGCGTCCCGGTGCGGACAGCCGAACAGCGCGAGCATGGCCAGGTCCGTCTCCGGGTGACCGCCGTGCGCGGCCGGATCGATCAGCCAGCCGGCCACCTGCCCGGCGTGCGCCGGTGCCGGGCTCCAGCAGACGTTGCCGGACCACAGGTCGCCGTGCAGCCGGGCCGGCCGAACCGGTGGCCCGGCGACCTGGGGCAGCACCTGGCAGGCCGCCTCGATGACGCTGGCCTGCTCGGCGGTCAGCCCGCCGCCGTCCCTGGCCATCCGCAGATAGGGCAGCACCCGGTGCTCGGCGTACCAGTGCGGCCAGTCAGCCCCGGTCACGTTCGCCATCGGCGCGCGCCCGATCCAGGCCTGGGTCGGACCGCCCGGCGGCGCGGCGCCGAACGCGGCGGCACCGGCGGCATGCGTGCGGGCCAGGTCGCGGCCGAACCGGGTGGCTGCCGACCGGTCCGGTTGGGTGGCGGGCAGGTACTCCAGGAGCAGCCAGTCCGCGTCGTGGCCGAGCACCTCCGGTACCGGTATCGCGCGGGGCTCGGCCAGCCAGCGCAGCCCGGCAACCTCGGCGGCCACCTGTCCGGGCTGCTCGTGGGCCGACTTGAGCACGGCGAGCCGGCCGTCCGCCAGTTCTACCCGGGACGCGGCGCGCCCGTCGCCGTGCACGGCCCTCGGCGCCTCGCCGGTCAGCCGGCGAACCACCTGCGCCGGTGCGTCGTCACTCAGGGGGTGGCCTCGGCGCGGCGGTTCTCGAGTTGGCTCCTGGTCCACTCGAGCAGCCCGGGCATGGCGGCCTCGACCATCTCCAGCACCTCGTCGAACCCGTGGTCGCCGCCGTAGTAGGGGTCCGGCAGTTCGGCGCCGGCGGGGGCGGCCGGGTCGAAGGAGCGGACCAGCCGGACCCGCTCGGCTGCATCCCGACCGCCGAGCTCCCTGGTCAGTGCGCCCAGGTGCTCGGCGCTGGCGGCGAGCAGCAGGTCGGCGTCCAGGTGGTTGGGGTTGACCTGCCTGGCCACGTGGTCGCTCGGGTAACCATTCCTGCGCAACACGTCGGCGGCCCGCGCGTCGGCCGGCTCACCGGCATGCCACGGCCCGGTGCCCGCGCTGCTCACCCGCACCCGGTCGGCCAGGCCCTCCCGCTCCAGCACCGTCAGGTAGACCTTCTCCGCGATCGGCGAGCGGCAGATGTTGCCTGAGCAGACGAAGCAGACTGACAGCACATCTTCATCGGAGGTCACCCGCCCAGTCTGGCCGAGCCGCGACCCAGGCGCGCCCCGGGCAGCGAT
Source organism: Pseudonocardia sp. (assembly GCA_035489915.1). Taxonomy (GTDB): domain Bacteria; phylum Actinomycetota; class Actinomycetes; order Mycobacteriales; family Pseudonocardiaceae; genus Pseudonocardia. Next base: position 11,604 of record DATHIT010000343.1, read on the forward strand.
TCGACCGCCGACCCGAAGGACTCGACAGCCTACGGGCATGAGCGTTCCGCTGAACGCTCGACGGCGGGCGCACGCTTTCGTGTGCGACCGCAAACGGCTCCGCGGGGCCCGGCGGCTTCGGTGCGATACTGCGCGCCATGTGGATCATCGGGCCCGGCGTGCCGGATCCCCGATCGGAAAGCTCGGACAAGCTGACCTACCAGGTGACGTTCTGGCAGCGGGACGCTGCACCGGGCGAGGTGCCGCCGGTCACCTGGTACCGCGTGCGGGTTCGAGTTGACGCACTTCACGACCGTCTCCAGGCTCTCGATCTGCGCCTGGTTCTCGACCTCCAGATGGAACACTTCGACGTATGCGCGTAGAAGAGCCTGGTGGACCTGATGCGGTCACGGTTGACATCTTTCACCCCGTCTACCAGGTAACCATCTTTGAACCACTTGCTGAGCCCGCTGACCTCCCACCCGAGGAACGTAGTGTCATGGCCAACGAGTGGAAGCTCCACGACGCTGAGGTAACCGAGGTCTTTGAATGGGCCAAAAAGAACGCCGGATCTCACCAATACGTCGTCGAGGTGGCGACACCTCAAGTTGACGGGTCATCCAGTAGCCGCATGGTAGTGGTTTAGTGCCAAGCCTCGGAACGTGTGCATCTCATTGTTCTTGCACGTCACCCAGGTGTCTTTATTGGCTAGCTGAGCCTGGTTGTCCACTGCGGGTGGGCCGCGTACTTGACCACCTCATCGGGCGGCATGGACCATCGCCGCGACTTCGGCCCTCGACCTCGCGCCCATCTTCCGAAACAAGTTCGCGATGTGGAACTTGACGGTGTTCTCGCTGATCCCCAGTTCGTGGGCGATGGAGCGGTTGCGGCGCCCCTCCGCGACATGCTTGAGCACCTCGAGCTCACGCGCCCCGAGTCCCCATTCCTCGAGGTGGCCGAGCGGCGGCTCCAGCGGGTCCAGCGGAATCCTGACATCGAGTTCTGATCCCCATCCGGGCGTCGAGTGCGTGGTCGCCACGCCGTTGAGGGCGTGCACGCGCAGCACGAGCTGATGCATCGCGGGCGTGTCGATGGACAGGCCGCCCGGCCCGTCGTCGCGGATGTTCATCAGCAGATTGGTGCCGTCGCAATCCCACTGGACACGGATCCGGCCGACCTCGCTCTGGTCGACCATCGCCAGGATGGTGCCGCGCACCACGGCCCGGGCCGTGTGCGCGACCTCGCCCGGCAGCGCGCGGCCCTCGACCGGCGGCGCGATGAACTGCACGTCGACGTTCCCGAACCGGACGAGTGGCCGCAGGTCCTCCCGCAGGCGCGCGAACGCCGCGTTGACCGGTTCCTCGGCGAGGCTGCGGTCGCGATCGCTGACGGTGCGCAGCCGCACCATCGCGGCCGCCGCGAGGTCGGTGGCGGTCTGCCGCGCACGCGCGTCATCGAGTGCAGCCGAGCGCAGCGCGGCCAGCAGCGTCTCGAGCGTGGTCGCGTGCACGTCGGTCAGTTCGGCGATGACGCGGGTGCGCTCGCTGGACGCGGCCCGTGATTCGCGAAGGTACGCCGGCGGAGCGGCGGCGACCTGCTGCTGGATGCGTACGGCCACCATCTGCCAGAGCTCGTCGACGAACGAGGTGAGTTCGCGCTGGTCATCGTCGGCAGACGTGGCGAGGTGCGGGTCGGTGAGCACCAGCAGCGCGCCCGTCGACGCCATCCAACCGATCGCGTCCCGCTCGGCGCCACCGAGAACCGGCCGGCCGCGCCACGCCCCGCTGCGCGGAAGCACCACCCGAAGGTCGTCAAGTTCCCCGATGGTCACCCGCGAGATGATCGCCTCGTCGCCGGCCTTCTTCTGCGGCCGGCCGATGCACGCCTCGGTGAAGATCACCAACGCGCTGTGCGGCAGGTACGCGGCGAGCGCGGTCGAGAAACGCTCGGCGATCTCCAGGAGCGGGGCCTCGAGGACAAACGCCAGCGACCTGAGCACCGACCGTGTCGTCGCCGCGTCACTCGGGCGCCCGTGGGCGCCGCCGACCGGCGGGAGGCGAGGGGGCATCATCACGCTCACTCCCGCAGTGTACGCGATCGACCGCGAAACAACCTACCCGTTCAGGTAGGTATAACCATCCAAACTACTGGGGCGCCTACCTGATCAGGGGGGCCACAGTGGAGACATGGCGCAAGAAGATCTCGTCTTTCTCTCCATCGGGCTGGACACGGTCCTGAAGGAGAACACGCAGCTCGTCGAGCTGCTGAACCGGACACAGTTCGAAGGGCTCACGGACCTGATCCGCGCCGCGCCCTCGGTGTTCGTCGCGGGGGCCGGCCGTTCCGGCCTGGTGCTGAGGATGACCGCGATGCGGCTTATGCACCTGGGGATGGCCGCCCACGTGGTGGGCGAGACCACAACACCCGCGATACGGGCCGGCGACCTGCTCATCGCAGCCTCCGGCTCCGGGACCACCCCGAGCGTCGTGCGGTCCGCCGCGAAGAGCCGGGAGGTCGGCGCGAACGTCGTGGCGTTCACGACCGCCGCGGACAGCGCGCTCGCCGACCTGGCGACCCGGGTGGTCGTCCTTCCGGCGGCGCAGAAGCAGGACCACGGCACGACCGTTTCGCACCAGTACAGCGGGAGTCTGTTCGAACAAGGCCTGCTGCTCGTCACCGACGCGCTGTTCCACGCCCTGTGGCAGATCGACGGAAGCCCCGCTGAGGAGCTGTGGCCGAGGCACGCCAATCTCGAGTGACCCCCGAGGAACCAAGAAGACGAACAACAAGAACAAGGAGACGGAAGCAATGAAACTGCAAGTGGCGATGGATGTCCTCACGACCGACGACGCGCTCGCGCTCGCCGGGAAGGTGGCCGCCTACGTGGACATCATCGAACTCGGTACTCCGCTGATCAAGAGCGAGGGCCTCGCGGCGGTCACCGCGGTGAAGAACGCACACCCGGACAAGATCGTCTTCGCCGATCTCAAGACCGCCGATGCCGGCGCTCTCGAAGCGGACATCGCGTTCAAGGCCGGGGCCGACCTGGTCACGGTTCTGGGCACCGCGGGCGACTCCACGATCATCGGCGCCATCAAGGCGGCCAAGGCGCACGCCAAGGGCATCGTCGTCGACCTCATCGGGGTCAAGGACAAGGCGGCCCGGGCGCGCGAGGTCAGCGCCCTCGGCGCCGAGTTCGTCGAAATGCACGCCGGACTCGACGAGCAGGCCGAGGCCGGCTTCACGTTCCAGACGCTGCTGGACGAGGGCGAGAAGGCGCAGGTGCCGTTCTCCGTCGCCGGCGGCATCAACGTCGGGACGATCACCGCGGTCCAGCGCGCCGGAGCGACCGTCGCCGTCGCCGGTGGTGCCATCTA
>DATHIT010000344.1:0-11460 GCA_035489915.1 Pseudonocardia sp.
CTAGGTCGAAATTCCGTCGACCGCGGTTACACCCTCGGTCCATCCCATCCGTGGTCGGGCGCGAACTCTTCACCCTGACCTTGGTCGCTCACCGGCCGGAACTTGCGGTGCTCTGTGCCAAAGAAAACAACCGTGCTGTCACCGCGGACACAGTCGGCACGCCGCGCGTGCGCCATCGTTCTCAACCCAAGCACGATCACAGCCCAGGTGAGGCGCATCCGGAGGCCGCACGGGATCGGGTCGGTCGACGAGAGGGCAGGAAATGAGAATAACCGGTGCACAGAGCAGCTATACCGAGCTCAATGCGGTCCTCGAGCGAGCACGCCGCCAGCCGAGAACCGCGACGTCGATCAGCGAAGAGCAGCTGGTTGCGCTTCAGGCTCGCTGGACCCGCGCGCTGTCGGCACGGCTGGACCAGGCCATCGAGTTCGCCGGCTCACGGCCCCTGATCAAGGTGGTCGCGGAGGCCTGGCGCCAGCAGGGCATCGACCAGGACACCTTGCGCGGGGTGCTGGACCAGGCCGAGTCGCGCTGTCCCGCTCTTGCCGCCGCGATGGGCACGGAATTCCGATACCTCGCGCTCGCCGCCGGGTTGGTCGGTCTGGACGGCGCCACCGAGGACGCCGTCCGGGTAGGCCGTGACTACCGCGATCGGATCCGATCTGGAGATTCGGCGAGCTGGGATTCCTCCGCCGCATGACACCGGCCAGCGACGTCAATGGAAATCGACGTCCGCGCGGTCCGAGAATTTCGAACGGCTGGACGGAATCCACGAGGAGCAACGATGACCAAGAGCGATGTCGAACTAGATGGTCGATCGACCCCTCCTCGCCGAATGGTGGCCTGGCTGCGCCGTTACCTCCCGCTAGAGGTTGCGGGCACTGCGGCGACATTGTTGGGCGCGTACCTGACGTATCGTCAGACCGGTTCACTCGCGGCGGCCGCGATCGCGGGAACGGTCGCGGAGAGTGTCGGCTATTACGGCCTCGCGGCGACTCGCTCGTGGATAACATGGCACCGCGCGTCGCCCCGACCCGCACGACGCCGCCGATTGGCCACGTTCTGGCTTGTGTCGCGCGCAACGGTGCTCGAATTCGGGCCGGCCGAGATAGCGGATGTGGGCGCCCGCACCGTCCTGCTTTACCTCTTGCCATCTGTCCTGAATAACACCACCGCTGGCTGGCTCGTGGGGAAACTGCTGGCTGACGTCGTCTTCTACACCGTCGCCATTCTGAGCTTCGAGCGACACCGGAAACTGATCGTTCCGGTTCGGCTCCGCCCGCAGGGAGACTCCTGATGAATATGACGCATCGCACGGCGCTTCGGCACGACCTGCGGGTCTGGGCCCGCAACGTCGATCTGCGGGCGCTGATCCGCCGCAACGGGACCCCACTGCTGGTCCTCCAGCCTGAGCGGGCAGCTGCCCGGTACCGCGCACTGCGTAGCGCGCTGCCCTTCGTCCGCTTCCATTACGCGGTCAAGGCGCTCGACCATTGCGCGGTACTGCGTGCGGTGCACGGGGCGGGGGGCTTCTTCGAGGTGGCGTCCCGCTCGGAGCTCGATTCCGTCCAGGCGGTCGGCTCGGACCTGGGTGCTTGTCTGTACACCCATCCGATCAAGCGAACCTCGGACATCGACGACGCCTACCGCCGCGGCGTCCGCAAATTCGTGGTTGACAACGCACACGAAATCGAGAAGTTCATCGGTCGACCGGACGATATCCAGTTGCTCTTGCGGCTGTCGTTCCGTAACCCCGAAGCCAAGGTCGACCTGTCCGCGAAGTTCGGAGCTGAACCCGCCGACGCGGTCGATCTCGTCGCGTACGCGATCGAGAACGGCGTCCGGGTGAACGGCCTGAGCTTCCACGTTGGGAGCCAAACCAACAGCGCCCGACCGTATCGCGCGGCCATCAGCCAATGCCTGCGGCTCATCGACCAGATTCGCCTCGGACTCGACCATGAGTTGGAGATACTTGACATCGGTGGCGGCTTTCCCGTTGCTTACCGTGACGGCATTTGCAATGCGGACGACATCATCGAGGCCATCAGGGCATTGCTGACACCGCACGCACATCGTCTTACCGTGCTTGCCGAGCCCGGGCGATATGTCGTCGCGTCCTGCATGACCCTCATAACCACCGTGATCGGAGCTGGAACGCGGCAGGCAGTGCCGTGGTACTACCTGGACGACGGAGTGTACGGGGGGTATTCGAATGTTGCGTGGGAAGACGTTCATCCGTCGATTCTCTCGCTGAACGAGCTATGGGATCATCCACTGGCCCGGGTGGGCCCTCCCTCACCCGAATTCGAGCCCTGCGTTCTCGCCGGACCCACATGCGACAGCATCGACGTTATCGCGACGGATTACCCCATGCCGCGACTCGCTATTGGCGACCACCTCATCAGTCCAATGATGGGCGCCTACACCCTAGTGACATCCTGCGGATTCAACGGACTTCCGTCTCCTACCGTTGTTCAGGCCAGCAGATGTCGAATTGACGCAACCGGTTCACTCTGCGCCGAGCTGACACACAGGAAATCGGGCTGCGCCACCAGCCAAGGCAGAGAGGATCTGTTCAGTTATGAAGGCATTCGTAGCCATATGTAGCTCAATGGGTCAGGAAACGCTGACTGTCAACGTCGACGACTACGACCTTTTTATTGTCCTCACCGTCAGGAACGTCACTGTTCAGCTAACCCGAGACGAGGCCCGCCAAGTATCTGACGCTTTACGGGCGGCCGCAGTTCGGTATCCGTACGAAGACTCCCTCTAGATTCCATCTTGACCGGCGGATGCTCCGGTAGAAAATCCGATAGCCTGGCCCCGGAACTATTTACTCCCCCTGACGTGCGCAAGGTCGAAACTCAAATTGTGATTGGTGGGATGGCGGAGATGGTTGACAGCAGGGGTCCGTCGCTGAATGGTCAGCGACGGAGCAGCCTGGCGAGGGCTCGATTCGCCCGGCTGGAGCTGAATGAGCCACCATGGCGGCCGTCATCGGCATTGCTAGGTGCCGCTCGGGGCGCCCTTAACGATATCCACCGATACCCGAGCTGGGATGCCGCGGAACTGAGGAATGCGATTAGTGCGCGGTTCAACGTCCCACCGGGGTCAGTGGTGGTCAGCAACGGCAGCATCAGTGTGATTCAGCAAGCCCTTATCGCGGCCGGCCCAGGCGAGGTGGCCTACTGCTGGCCAAGCTTTGATGCTTTCCCGTCGTTGGTCGCGGGGCTTGGGATGACCTCCGCGCTCGCGGGGGTCAACGCGAACGGTGGGTGCGACCTGGACGATCTCGCCGCGAAGATCAGCCCGGTTACGAGGGGTGTGATCGTGTGTTCGCCCAACGCGCCGACCGGCGGGATTGTGTCGCGGGAGCGTTTCGAGCGCTTCCTGGACGAGATTCCGGACAATGTGCTGATAATCCTGGACGAGGCCTACGGAGAGTTCGTCGATGAGGCCGATGCCCTGCAGGCCTTGGACCTACTGGCCAGGTACGAGAACCTAGTCGTCACTCGCACCTTCTCCAAGGCCTACGGTATTGCCGGCCTGCGAGTCGGCTATGGCATCGCCCGGGAGCGCACCGCGGCAAAGATCGCCCGTACAGGCGTCCCGTATGCAATCACTGCGCCGACCGAGGCCGCGGCAATTGCGGCGCTCACCGACACCGCGGGACTCGAGCACAATGTATCGAAGATCAAAACAGAGCGGCGACGCCTCGCCGACGGGCTTCGACGCTTAGGTGCCAACGTCGAGGAAGGTCACGGCAACTTCGTGTGGGTGCCGCTGGGCGATGATTCCGAACGCATAAACGCGGCGCTCGCCCGTTCGAATATCGGGGTTAAGCATTACCGAGACGTTGGAGTTCGCATAACGGTGGGCAGCGCCGAGGACACTGACCGGGTACTTGCGGCATGGTCGCGCCCCACGCTGTCGCGGCGATCCGACCGCGACCACTGGGTGGTGATCTCCACCGGAACGTTCCCGATGGAGACCAGCCCTCAGGGCCACCTCACCATCCCTGGGGTCAACGACCGCACTGCCGGCACCACGCAGCTTGCGGCAAATCTCGTCATGATGCCGCCCGGCGCCACCGCCAGTGGCCACGTGCACCACGATCACGAGACAATCGTCTATCTACTTGACGGCCATGCGGTCACATTCATGGGCACGCGGCAGGATCCAGTCGTCCAAGGCCCGGGCGAATTCTTGTTCATCCCGGCGGGAGTCGCGCACCTGCCTGCCAACCTTAGTACCCACAAGCCTGTCCTCGCGCTGGTCTGCCGATCTGATCCGAAATTCTACGAAAGCCTCGAGCTGCTACCAGACATCGACACCATCGCCCGCGACCTCCTACCTCCGCTTCGGCAGCAGCACGACGCAAAGGGCTCAACCTGACCTCGTCGAATCCACCTCTGCGCCCGCCCGGTCGGTGTTGCGTGTGTTTGTCGTCAATCGCAGGCCGCCCGTGAAATTGGAACGTCTGTGCCGAGGAAGACAACGGCGCTGTCACCGCGGACACAGTGGGCGCGCCGCGTCCGCGGCATCGTTCTTATTTCAGTTCGGCTCCGTCGCGCACATAACTCGGAATGTGGAGGCCAATCATGGGCAGGATCGGCGAACACGCGGTGGTGCTCGGCGCGAGCATGGGGGGTCTTCTCGCCGCCAGGGTCCTGTCAGATGCCTTCCAGCATGTCACGGTGATCGACCGTGATGTGCTGCCCACAGAGAGCGCCGATCGTCGAGGCGTGCCACAGGGTCGGCACGCCCACGCCCTGCTATCCCGTGGGGCACAGATCCTGGAGGAGTTGTTCCCCGGATTGCTGCTGGATCTGGTGGCCAGTGGTGTCCCAGTACTGCGCGATCTGTCGCAGATGCATGCCGCCCCCGGAGGGCACCTGTTCAGTCAGCAACCCCACCCACTGTCGGCGCCGGCGTACCAACCCAGCCGAGCGCACCTGGAGTGCCGGGTACGGGCTCGGGTGCGCGCGCTCCCCAACGTCAAGATCATGCAGTGCTGCGAAGCGCTCGGGCTGATCACGTCCACCGACCAGCAGCGAGTGACCGGGGCGCGAATCCTGCGCCACGGGATCCAGACAACCCAGGAGAGCCTCCACGCCGACCTGGTCGTCGACGCGACCGGTCGCGGTGGCCGAACCCCAGCCTGGCTACCGGCAATGGGCTACCGACCGCCGACAGAAGACCAAGTCCCGGTCCACGTCAAGTACGTGAGCCACCGGCTGCGACTCGCTCCGGGCGCATTGGGCGACACCTCGCTCGTGCTAGTCGGCGCGATACCCGGACGACCAGCCGCGCTGGTGCTGATCGAACAGGAGAACGACCGGTGGACCCTGTCACTGAGCGGATACGGCAACCACCATCCGCCCACCAACCCACATGGGTTCCTCCAGCTCGCCCAAGCCCTCGCCCCACCGCACGTCTTCACCGCAATCCGCGACGCCGAACCATTAGACGAGCCGGCTGTACATCGGTTCCCCGCGAACCTGCGCCGCCGCTACGACCACATGACTCAGTTCCCGGCCGGCCTGCTGGTGTTCGGCGACGCGATCTGCAGCTTCAACCCCATCTACGGTCAGGGCATGTCGGTAGCGGCGTTGGAGGCCATTGTACTGCGCGATTGCCTCGCCAAGGGCCAGAAAGATTTAGCGCGGCGGTTCTTCCGCGCGGCGGCAAGGCCAGTCAATATCGCATGGCAGTTGGCGGTCGGCGCCGACCTCGCTCTGCCTGAAGTGGCGGGCCATCGGACGCGCACCGTCCGCGCAACTAATGCCTATGTCGAGCGGGTGCTCACCGCAGCGGAACAGGACCCGGCGACCGGCGGGCAGTTCCTCGCCGTCACCGCATTGCTCGACCCACCAGCCCGGCTGTTTCGGCCTAGCATCATCCGACAGGCACTGATTGGCGGTCGGCGAAGTTACGCCAGCCACGGCAACGCCACCCAACCAACACGGGTATCTCCGGCTGCCAGCCAATCGCCCCGATCGCCAAACCGAACATGACTACTCGCCGACACCGCTGAGCCGGCCACAGTTGCCTGCTGAAATGTGAAAGGGCGACCAACATGACAATACGACTGTTCAGCGCTTCGTCTCCCAAGATCCAAGGAAATGCCATGGGACTGGAGTATCAGGAGCAAGTGCGGTACCGGTGCGCGGCTCTGCACGGCCGCCGTATGTACCCAGGTGCGCTCGGAGAACTAGTCCACCGAGAGCTAACCGCGTACGCCGATTTCGGATACCGCTTCAATGATGACGGATTGATCCCACGCCTCGCCGCGGCCATCCACGATGAAGTGCAACATCGGGCCGAACGCTTCAAAGAGGAATAGCGGGCCCCCTTCGCCGGGCAAGTGGCCACCAGTACTCCGGTCGTACACCAAGTCAGAGCCGGTTAGTTGAGGCCTGTTCAGCCGTATTTCGCCACGTTCAGCGACGCATCGTGCTCCTGCATTTGTTGCCGCAAGGAGAGATCGGACCCGCGAGCACTACCGGGCAGGGTAGCGTTGTGGGCATGGCGGTCACCGGCCAATCCGAGGATGACCGATCGACCGGCCCGACGAAGGGTTCTACCGCCCGACGCGCGTACCTGGCCGCCGAGTACGTCGGCGTGTTCTTCGTCCTGGTGATCATCTACACCGCCTATTGGCGCGGCACAAGTCCGATTCCGGTGCTGGTCGCGCTGGCTGCGGTGATCCTGGTCTACCTGCTTCGCTCCCCCGGCTATGACCGAGGCTCGCTGTGGCGGGCCAGCGCGCTGCCAAGTCAGCTACCGTCCATCGCTGGCCTGTGGGCGCGCCGCTCCTTGCCCTGCCGCGGCGGGCGAGGAGGCGGGTGAGCACGGCGCGATGGGGACGAGCCACACGTTCATGAGTGTGCAGGCCCGTGCAGTGCGTTGATGATGTCGGCGGGTCGGATGGGTAGCGTGGTGATCCGGACGCCCACCGCGTCGTATACGGCGTTGGTGACCGCGGCGGCGAATCCGGTGGCGGACAGTTCGCCGATGCCCTTGGCGCCGAGCGGTCCGGCGTGCTCGTCGAACTCGTCGACGAACGCGATGTCGATGGCGCTGGGGATGTCCGCGTTCACCGGCAACGCCACTCCCGCCAGGTTGGGTGAGTGCCAACGGCCCAGAGTCGGCTCGAAGTGGCTGGCTTCGAGTGTGGCCATCCCCCAGCCCCAGACGAGGCCGCCGATCATCTGGGATCGTGCGGTGCGGGCGTTGATGATGTGGCCAGCACTGTAGACGCCGGTGGCGCGACGCAGCCGGACCAGCCCGAGCTCGGGGTCGACGCCGACCTCGGCGAACACCGCGCCAAATGTTCGGGTGGCGTACTCGGCGGGGCCTGCGTCGGCCCAGGCGTCTCCGGGCAGGCGGAACGCACCTTCAGCGGCGAGCGGCCCTGGTAGATCGGCCACCAGCTCGGTCAGCTTGACGTGGTGGTCGCCGTAGCAGAGCTCGCCGTTGTCGCAGTGCACCTGTGCGGCGGGCCAGCCGGCCAGCTCGGCGAGCTGGTCGCGCAGCTTGGTGGCCGCGTCCAGGGCGGCGGCGCCCACACCAATCGTGGTGCCCGAACCATAGGTTGGGCCGGCGAACGGCAACCCGCTGTCGCCCCAGAACAGTTCGACGTCGGCCGGGTCCAGGCCCAGCACACCCGCCACGACCTGCGGGAAGATTGTGCCGGGCCCCTGGCCGATATCGGTGAAGCCCACCGCGAGGCCGACCTTTCCCTGGGGGGTGATGCTCACCGTGGCCTGGGACGGGAACCGGAACTGACCCTGTGTGGCGTCTGCCATGCCAAATCCGATCCGCCACGGGCCGTCAGCGGTGCCGCCAGGCGCGCGCTCGTGCCAGCCGAAGCGACGAGCGCCCTCCTGGTAGGCCTCGCGCAGCTTCTTCGACGACCAAGGCCGGCCGCTGGCCGGCTCGCGTTCGGCGTAGTTGCGCAGCCGCAACTCCACCGGATCCAGCCCCGCCGCGCGGGCCAGCTCGTCCATTGCCACCCCGAGTGCCCAGGTGCCCGGCCCATCGATCGGTGACCGCATGAAGGTGGGCAGGTTGACGTTTCCCCGGCGCACCCGCTGGCTGGTGTGGATGTGCGGGCTGGCATACAGCGCGCTCGCGGTGGCCGACCCGAACTCGACGTAGTCGTCGGTCACGGCTGTCGTGTTGACCACGTCGTGACCAACCTCGACCAGGTGTCCGTCACCGCCGGCGGTCAGCGTGACGTCGTGGCGCATCAACGGTTGGTAGCCCACCGTGTCGTACATCTGCGCGCGGGTCAGCGTCAGCTTGACCGGGCGGCCGAGCTGGCGGGCCAGCATCGCAGCCAGGATCTCGTGCGGCCAGATGAACGCCTTCGCCCCGAACCCCCCGCCGGTGTACGGCGAGACGATGCGCACCATCTCCTCGTCGATGTCGAACACCGCGGCCATCACCGAGCGCACGGCGTACACGTGCTGGGCGGCGTCATAGAGGGTGAGCCGGTCGCCGTCCCACTCGGCCACCGCCGCCGAAGGTTCCATCGGGTTGTTGTGCCGGGCGGGCTGCACGTAGGTGCCCGACACGTGGTGCGAGCCCGGGCCAGGCTCGGTGGGTGTCCCCACCCGCAGATCGAGCGCTCCTAGCCCGGCGTAGCCGCCCTCGGCGGACGCGTCCGGCGCCGTGTCAGGCACCACGAACTTCGCCGCCGCCACGCTCACCCCGAGCCGGGTGGCCCCCTCCTCCGCGGCCTCCAGTGTCTCGGCGATCACCGCCGCCACTGGCTGACCGTGGTACACGATCGCATCGTCGCGCAGTGGCAGGTGCCGGGTGGCCAACGGGGGCACCGTGAGGTCGGCGAAACCCGGACCGGGTGGGGACAGCTCGCCGGGGCCGATGACCGCGACCACACCCTCCACGGCCAGTGCCGGTTGCTTGTCCAGCCGGACCAGCCGCCCGGACGGCACGGCTGCGCCCACAAGCACCGCGCAGAGCAGGTTCTCCCCGGTGCGGTCGCTGGCGTACCTGGCCGCTCCGGTCACCTTGGCCGGCCCGTCCAGCCGGGCCAGGTCACCACCCAGCCCTCGACCGGCGGCTCGCTCGGCTGCAGAGAACTCGATCGTGCTCATCGGTTGGCCACCTCTCGCACGGCGCGTAACGTGGCGTTGCGCGCAAGAATGATCTTGTGTTCGTTACCCGGCAGGCCGCGAGCATTGGCAAAACCGGCGTCCACCGCGTCTTCGACCTGGGCTGACTCCGGGCGCAGGCCGACCAGCAGCTGTTCGGTGACATCCAGCCGCCACGGCCGCAGCGCCACCGAGCCCAGCGCGAGGCGCGCCCGACTGATCACGCCGTCATCCAGCTCGAGCGCGGCGGCGACCGCGACGGTGGCGAACTCGTAGCTGGCCCGCTCCCGCACCTTCAGGTACCCCGAGCGTGCCGCGCTGCCTGGGATCTGGATGGTCGTGATGATCTCGCCGGGGCGCAGGATGTGGTGCCGGTTCGGATCCTCGTCCGGCAACATGTGCAGCTCGCGCGCCGGGATGCGCCTACCGCCGTCCGGGGCCTCGGTGTGGAACTGCGCGTCCAACGCCACCAGCGCGGTTGCCGGGTCTGACGGTTGAACGGCGACGCAGTCGTCGGTCCAGCCGAAGATCGCCTGGTTGTCGGTGATGCCATCACGGGCGGCACATCCCGAACCGGGCCGGCGCTTGTTGCACGGCGTCGGGCCCTCGTGGCGGTAGTAGGGACAGCGGGTGGACTGCAGCGGGTTGCCACCGATGGTGGCCAGGTTGCGCAGCTGGGCCGACGCGGCCATCTCGATGGACTCGGTGAGGACGGGAAACCGAGCCCGGACCTCAGGGTGCGCGGCAACCTTGTTGAGGGTGTTGAGCGCACCGATGTGCACCACGTCGTCGCGAACCTGAATGTCGGACAACCCGCCTACGGCCTTGATATCCACCAGGTGCTCCGGGGCGTTGACGCCCAGCCGCATCCAGTTGAGCAGCTCGGTGCCACCGGCCAACACCACGGTCGTCGGCTCGCTCGAGGCGCTGCAGGCCTCACGGACCGAACCTGCGCGGGAATACCGAAAGGGAATCATGACGGCCGCCCCGGGGTCGGTGGTGTCAGTTCGGCTGCCCGCGCCGCGGCTTGAGCCACCGCGGCGACGATTTGTGGGTAGGCCGAGCAGCGACAGATGTTGCCGCTCATCCATTCCCTGATCTCGTTATCGCTGCCGGTGTGCCCCTCGGCCACACAAGCGACCGCCGACATGATCTGGCCAGGCGTGCAAAAACCGCACTGGAATGCGTCCTGATCGATGAATGCCTGCTGTACCGGGTGCAATCGATCGTCTGTCGCCAGTCCCTCCACGGTAGTGACGTGCCGCCCGACCAACTCGACGAGCAGAACCATGCAGCCGTTGACCCGTTGGCCATCCACCAACACCGTGCAGGTCCCGCACTCGCCCCGATTACATCCCTTCTTCGCTCCGGTCAGGGCTAGGTCTTCGCGCAGGAAATCCAGCAAGGTAGTACGGGTGTCGTGATCGGCGACTACCTCCCGCCCGTTCACGAGCAGGACAGTTCGGGCTTGGTAAGCCATAGGAAGCACCTTTCCTCGAGTACCACGCACTGAGTTCCCTGGTCAGGGTCTCGGCTATCGGCCGTCGTAGTCCAAGACCCTTTTCGCGCTCTGTGATACCCGGCGGGCATCAGCAGTGATCGGGCCCCGGATGGGCCTGGAAGTACGCTCGATCCTGCGCTGATTGCACCCAGTCAGGCTGGCCTCGCCAGTGGACCGTGTGATAGCGCATATCCCGGCCATACCGGACGCGGAACAAGAGCGTCCGCTCGCGCCCGTTCTCGTATTCATGCAGCTCCCCGTAGGGATGGACGACGAAGGACCCCGGCACGACCTCGACCGTCCGCGCCGGTGTGCGCATTGTGCCGCCGCCGGAGAAGCAGAAATATACTTCTGTCGCTTCCGGATGACAGTGGTTGGGACTGCACTGGCCAGGTTCCCAGCAGGCTACCGAGACGTCTCCTCCTTCGATGCGGCCCAGCACCTTCTCGACGTGCTTCTGGGGGTCCCACTCTTGTTCCTGGTCGAGGTTGAATACGTGCATGCCGCGAGCTACTCGGCACCCCGCGGCGCGATCACCGGCAGGCGCAGCCAGGACGATCGGTCGTCGCCGGTGTGCACCGTGGTGAGGCCGGCGTAGGTCAGCGCTGGTCGATCGCTAGGGTCGTCGTGCAAGAACGGCCCCGAACCGCGCAGGTCGTTCTTGAAGTTGGACAGTCGGCTCGGGGTGGCCCCGGGAAACTCGTAATCCCGGCCTTGAATGGTGAGCGCGAGGCGGAAGCCCTGGGGAAGCAGGACGGACGTCGGCCAGATCTCGATCTCAAGTGAATAGATGTCGCCTGGCTCGAGCGGTTCCAGCACATCGTGAGAGTGGTAGGG
>DATHIT010000345.1:0-2718 GCA_035489915.1 Pseudonocardia sp.
GGCTTTTGTGGTCACCGTGGGCACCATCCTGTTGCAGGGGCTCACCCTGCCGCCACTGATCCACCTGCTCGGCATCACCGTGTCCGAGCAGGAACGGCGGGAGCAGGCCCGCTCGCTGCGCCGGGCCAGGCAGATCTCCCGGGAGGCGTCGCGCCGGGTGCTCACCGAAGCTCGGGCGAACCCGCCGCCGGGCACCCATCCAGCGGCCATCGAGTACGTGGTGAGCCGGGCGCAGGCCGATCAGGACGCCCGCCGGCAGCTGGATGAGCAGGAGACCGGCGAGGAGGCGGCCGGCCAGCGGGCGCCGTCCATCGAGGGCACCGCCCGGGTGCTCCGCCGACAGGTGCACGCGGCGCAGCGCACCGCGCTGGTGGCCGCCCGCAACGCCGGAGAGCTGGACGACGAGGTGATGCGGGCCGAGCTGGAACACCTGGACTACGAGGAGGCGGCCCTGGACTTCGACCGCGGCGGCCCCGACCGAGGCCCCTACGACCCCGCCGCGGCCCGACCAGTCGAGGGCTGAGCCGGCTGAGGCTCGCTACGGTCGCCACTCGACGTGCAGCGCCTCGGGTTTCCGGAAGACCAGGCCGCGGGGCTGGGCCGGTTCCGCCAGGCGTGGCTCCGGGAGCTGGACGAGCAGCTGCCGCACCGCCGCTCGGGCCTCCAGCCGGGCCAGTTCGATGCCCAGGCAGAAATGCGGGCCGTGGGCGAAGGCGAGGTGGCGGCGGACGTTCGCCCGGCGGATGTCGAACACATCTGGCTGGGGGAATACCGCGGGGTCTCGGTTCACCCCGGTGAGCGAGACGGTGACCAGGTCTCCTCGCCGGATCGTGGCTCCCCCGAACTCGACGTCCCGGGTGGCGTACCGGTCCACCACCGCGGCCGCCGGCTCGAGCCGCAGCGACTCCTCGATCGCGGCGGGCAGCAGCTCGGGCGCTGCGTCCAGGAGCGCGGCCTGATCGGGATTGCCGAGCAGGTGCAGCACCGCGTTGGTGATCATGCCCTCGGTGGTCTCGATGCCCCCGAACATCAGCACCGCGGCGTTGGACACCACCGACGGCAGGTCGAGCCGGGTGGCCGCGTCGGTCAACAGCGACGGGGCGCCCTGGCAGACGATGGCCTCGATCCGAGTACGGAGCTGGCCGAACGCGATGGCCCCAGCGTCGGTCGGCGGCCGCCCGGCGGAGATCCCGGCCACCGAGGACACGATCGCGTCGTACCAGGCCAGCACGTCCGCGGTGTCCGCCCGATCCAGCCCCAGGGCCCGTGCGACGACCGCCACGGACAGCGGCCCGGCGAGCTCCCGGCGCAGCTCCGCCTTGCCGGCCGGCCGCAGCGCCGCGACCAGCCGCGCCGCTTCCTGCTCGACGAATCCGCCGAACCGCTCGGTGACCTCGGCGGGTCGGAAGTCCCTGGCGAACGGGTCCCGCTGGCGACCGTGCTCCGGGCCGTCCACGGACAGCATGCTCGGGCCGACCACCACCGCCGTGGAGAACTTCGGGTCGTCCACGGTGAACGTCCTGGGTTCCCGCATCACCCGCAGGCCCAGCTGGTAGCCGGTGACCAACCACCCGCCCAGCGCGGGCAGCCAGGAGACGGGTTCGTCGGCGCGCAGCCGGGCGAGCACGGGGTGCGGATCAACGGTGAGCTCGTCGACGGTCACCGTCCGGCCTACCGGGTACACCGGAGCGAGACTAGGCGTGTCCCGTGGATCTATGCCGCAGCCGGCTGGATGATCCGCGGGACACGCTCTAGATCGTGCGGCCGGCCATCGCCCGGCGCAGTGGGAAGCGCAGCCGGCAGACCGCCGCGTCGGTGTGCCGCCCTACGTATCGGGCCACCACCGAACCGCGCCGGTTGAACAGCGCCCGCTCCCACCACCGCTCCGGCCCCACCTCGCCGACCAGCACCACGACCTGGCGCTCGGTCAGCGAGCGCACATAGCGGGCGATCGGCGGGCCGAGCAGCCGGTGCGCCGAATCCAGCAGCACCAGCGGCACGTTCGGCTGCCACTGCTCCCAGCGCCGCTGGAAGTCCCTCGCGGCGCCCACCTCCTCCGGCTCGGTACCGAACACCACGTGCACCGCCACCACCCGGTCGCCCATGGACAGCGCGGCGGACAGCGTCTTCTCGGCCAGCCGGGTGATCGCCACGACCGGGACCACCACCACACAGGTGCCCGACCGAGGACACGCCGGCTGCTGGTCCACCCCGAGCTCCGAGCCGATCCGCTCGTAGGCCCGCCGCACGCCGATGAACAGCAGCACCAGCAGCGGCACCACCAGCACCACCAGCCAGGCGCCCTCGGTGAACTTCTCCACGGTGATCACCAGCGCGGCCACGGTGGAGGCGACGCAGCCCAGCCCGTTGATCGCCAGCCGGGTCTGCCACCGGCCTTCGCGGTGCCGCAGCCAGTGCCGCACCATGCCCATCTGGCAGAGCGCGAAGCCGATGAACACGCCCACCGCGAACAGCGGCACCAGGACGTTGACCTGACCGCCGGAGAACACCAGCAACCCGCCGGCCAGCACGGACAGCAACACGATGCCGGCCCGGTAGACCTGCCGGTCGGCGCGCAGCCCGAACACGTGGGGCAGCGCGCCGTCCTTGGCCAGCTTGGCCAGCAGCACCGGCAGCCCGCCGTAGGAGGTGTTGGCCGCGACGAGCAGCAGCACCACGGTGGCGAACTGCACCACCAGATAGGCGGGCCCGGTCCCG
>DATHIT010000346.1:0-4590 GCA_035489915.1 Pseudonocardia sp.
TGCTCGGCACCGGCTGGGCGGCGGTCGGCCTGGACATCGACGGCAAGCCACTGGCCTTCCCCTGGTTCGTCCCGCTCGGCGTGGCCATCACCCTCACCGTGGGCGCGTTGGTGTCGTTGGCCCGCCCAACCCGACCAGCCCCGGACGCCGACCGACTCGCCGTCGGAACCTCCGACCGCTTCTGACCGAGGCCACCAGCGCCCGCCCCACCTCCCACTTCGCATACCGAGAGCACACTTCGCACAGTGCGTGCGGTATGCAAACTGTGCCCGAGGTATGCGAAGTGGGCCCGAGGTATGCGAAGTGGGCCCGAGGTATGCGAAGTGGGCTGGGCGGGCGCGATCAGGCGGCGACCACGCGCACCGGTAGCTGGTCCAGGCCGTGCAGGGTGTTGTTCAGCCGGGGCCGTGCCGGGCCGACAGGCGTCAGTTCACGCACCTGCTGGGCCAGCGCGGTGAGCACCACCTCGCCCTCGAGGCGGGCCATCATCTGGCCGACGCAGGCGTGCGGGCCGGCGCCATAGCCCAGGTGCCCGACGGCGCGGCGGCTGATGTCGAACTCCTCCGGCCGGTCCCAGCGCCTCGGGTCCCGGTTGGCCGCGCCGAGGAACAGCAGCACCTTGTCCCCGGCGGGGATCTCCACGGTGCCCTCCGGGCCGTCCACCGGCACCGGGCGGGTGGTGGTGCGGAAGAACGTCTGCACCGGCGAGCTGAACCGCAGCACCTCCTCGAACGCGGCGCGGGCCAGCGACGGGTCGGCGCGCAGCGCGGCGAACTGGTCGGGGTGCTCGGCCAGGCAGGCCACCGCGTTGCCCAGCCCGTAGACCGTGGTGTCCACCCCGGCGGTGAGGAAGGACCGCAGCAGCAGCGCCGCCTCATCCACGGTGTAGCCGGATTCCCGCGCGCTCTGGTGCAGTTTCGCGCCCAACCCCGCCGGGTCCAGCGCCTCCGGCTGGCAGCTGGCCGCGATCCACCGCTGCACCGGCTCGAGGCCCTCCATGGCCCGGTTGAAGTGCTCGTTGCGCGGGCCGAACGCGTTGAACGCCATCGCGCCGTAGGGCAGCAGATGCTCACGGCCCTCCACGGGCAGCCCCACCGCGTCCGGGAAGACCGCCACCGGGAAGACCTCGGCCAGATCGGTCACCGCGTCGAAGCCGCCCCGGGCTACCAGGCTGGCCACCAGCTCGTCCGCGCGGCGCTGGAAGTCGTCCTTGAGCCGGCGCACGGCCGGCGGGGTGAGCACCCGGGACACCACCGCCCTGGCCCGGGTGTGCTCCGGCGGGTCGGCCTCGAGCAGCAGGCTGGGCGGGCGCCACGGCTTCTCCTTGCGGAAGTCGGACAGCCCTACCCCGGCCGACGAGCAGTAAGCCTCCGGGTCCTTGAGCGCGCGGTCCACCTCGGCGTGCCGGGCCATCGCCCAGATCCGGTACCTGCTCAGCCACACCACCGGGCCGGCCTCGCGCAGCTCGGTGTGCCCCGGGTACGGGTCGGTCAGGAACCCGTCGGAGAACGGGTCCAGGTCGCTGCTCGGTGCATTGACCTGGGCGGCGCCGACCGGGCCGGTGGTGGAGGTCATTCCGGCATGGTGGCGCTATCGCGGCAGCTGGCCATACGCCGTTTCCGCAGGGTGGAAGCCGATACGTCCGGCCGCCAGCCCAGGCCTCGGGAGATGCCCCGGGCGGCCGCGTGCACCGCCGGGATGTACTCCTGCGCCGGGTGCTCGGTGGGCACCACCACCGACAGCGCGGCGTTCACCTGCCCGTCCGCCTCGAAGATCGGCGCCGCCACGGACAGCGCATCCAGGGTGATCTGTCCCTCGCTGACCGCGAAACGGCGGTGCCGGACATCCGCGATCACCCGGCGTACCTCGGTCGGGGAGGTCATGGTCTTCTCGGTGAACCGGCGCATCGGGGCGGCCAGCACCCGCTCCTGGAACGCCGCGTCGGAGAACGCCAGCAGCACCAGCCCCACCCCGGTGGCGTGCAGCGGCAGCCGGGTGCCCACCCGGGTGACCACGGCGACGGCATTGCGCGTCGCGATTCGCTCCACGTACACGACTTCCATCCCGTCCAGCACGGCGAGCTGGACGTTCTGCCGGGTGGCCTCGTAGAGGTCCTCCAGGAACGGCATGGCGATCTCGCGCAGCCCATGCCCCCGGGGAGCTAGCGCGCCGACCTCCCAGAGCCGCAGGCCAACCTGGTAACTACCCCGGTCGGTGCGCTCCAGGGCTCCCCACCGGGCGAGCTCGCCGACGATCCGGTGTGCGGTGGTCAGTGGCAGCCCGGCCCGCCGGGCGATCTCCGACAGGCTCAGCTCGGTCCGCCCGGCGGAGAACACCCCGAGCACGCCGAACGCCCTGGCCACGGTGGAGCGCACCGACGGCTCCGCGCAGCTGTCCGAGGCACCGACCGGCGTGGTCGATACCTCAGTGCCGGCTGCCAGCTTAGACATCGAAAAAGACGGTCTCCCCCGGTCCCTGCAATCGCACGTCGAAACGGTACCCGCCGTCGTGCCGCGCGGCGATGAGCGTGTCCCTTCGGGGTTGCGGCACCGAGGCGAGCACCGGGTCGTCGGCGTGCGCGTCGGTGTGGTCCGGGAAGTAGATCCGGGTCACCACCCGGTGCAGCAGGCCCCGGGCGAACACCGAGACGTCCAGGTGCGGGGCCTGGCCGGGCAGCGCGCCGGGCAGCACCGTGCGGATCACGTAGTCGCCGTGCTCGTCGGTCGGGCAGCGGCCGAACCCGCGCCAGCCGGCCACCCGCCCGCGCGGGTCGTCCGGGTGGTCGAAGCGGCCGTCCGGATCCGCCTGCCAGGTCTCCACCATGGCGTCCGGCACCGGGTCCCCGGCGCCGTCGAACACCGTGCCGACGATCAGCACGGCGCCCGGGGTTCCCGCCGGCACCACGTCCGGGCCGTCCGGCCACGGCAGTCCGATGCTCAGGAACGGCCCGACGGTCTGTGAGGGGGTGTTCCCGTCGAAGTGGGCGCCGAGCTCGGTGGTGGTCATGCGTGCGGCTCCTCGAACGGGGTGGCATCCCGGCCACGCAGCACGATGTCGAACCGGAAACCCAGCGCCCACTGCTCCACCGTGTTGTCCAGGTCGAACCGCGACACCATGCGCTGCCGCGCCGCCGCGTCGGGCACCGAGTTGAAGATCGGATCGTGGGCGAACAGCGGGTCGTCCGGGAAGTACATCTGGGTCACCAAGCGCTGGGTGAACGCGCGGCCGAACACCGAGAAGTGGATGTGCGCCGGCCGCCAGGCGTTGTCGTGGTTGCCCCACGGGTAGGCGCCCGGCTTGATGGTGACGAACCGGTAGTGCCCATGGGCGTCGGTCAGTGCGCGGCCCACCCCGGTGAAGTTCGGGTCCAGCGGGGTCGGCCAGTTGTCCACCTTGTGCCGGTACCGCCCGCCGGCGTTCGCCTGCCAGATTTCCACCAGCGAGTCGGGCACCGGGCGGCCGTCCCCGTCCCGCAGCGTGCCGTGCACGATGATCCGCTGGCCGATCGGCTCCTCGGCGTGCTGGCGGGTCAGGTCGTGGTCCAGCGGGCCGAGCCGGCCGGGGCCCAGCACCGGCCCGGTGACCTCGGTGAGCCGCTGGGGCAGCAGGATCAGCGGCTCGCTCGGATGGCGCAGTCTGGTGGATCGGTAGCCGGCGGAGTCCAGCGGCGGGTGCGTGCCCTCGGGGTCCGGCCGGTAGCGGGGCAGCTCGCTCGGCGCGACCTTCGACTGCTCGACGCCCGGCTGCGTGGTGGGTGTAGCCATCGCGGCTCCTCCTCCCAACTGGTCCTCCTCGGCCCCGCTCAGTGCGGCGGCCAGGTGGAGGATCCGGCCGCCATGGTGTCTCCCGGTCAGCCTGCCGCGGCAGGCTGACTTCCGCACAACGGAAGGGCCGGATCCGCGCAACTCACCGCGCCGGCGCGGGTTGCCGGACCGTTTCCCGGCGGCGCAGCCAGCTGTCCAGCAGCAGTGCCACCCCGCCGACCACCGCGGTCGCCACCAACGCCCCGGCCACCGTATCGGTGGTGTAGTGCCGGTTCAGCGCCACCATGGACCCAGCCACTCCCAGCACCGCGAGGACGGCCAGCCCGACCAGCGCGGCCCGCAGCCACCACGGGCGGTGCCGGCCGCCGGCGACGAACACCAGGACGAACACCCAGGCCATCGAGGAGATGCTGGTGGTGTGGCCGCTGGGCAGCGACAACCCACCCTCATAGGTCCGCCCGACCACCGGCTTGAGCACAAACTCGGTGAGCACCACGGCGGCCAGCGGGCCGGCCACGGTGAGCAGCAGCGCGGGCCAGCGCCGCCCGGTCAGCGCGGCGGCGGCGGCCAATACGAGGACACCCAGCGGCAGCGCCGGCGGGCTGCCCAGATCGGAGATGTGCCACAGCAGCCCGAGGTGTGAGCCCCGGTGCGCCACCAGCTGGCCATCCAGCTGGTGGTCCAGCGCTCCGGCCGACTCGGTCCCCGAGTACCACCAGCCCAGCGCCAGCGCACCGGCCGCGCTCAGCGGAGCCAGCACGGCCATCGCACCGCGCCACGGCCCGGGCAGTAATCGAATGCTCCCCCACTCACTCACCCGCCCAGG
>DATHIT010000347.1:0-9407 GCA_035489915.1 Pseudonocardia sp.
GTCAGCGGCCAAGACGTTGACTGTGAACGGCGTGTCCCGCAGTGCGACCGCCGCCTTGGCACCGCGGGCGATGGACACCAGCACCAGCGGAGGATCAAGCGAAACCGAGGTGAACGAGTTGACCGTGACGCCCCGCATCTCCTCACCGGACCGGTAGCTGACCACCGTGACACCCGTGGCGAACCGGCCAAGGCATCGCCGCAGGTGCCGGGGATCGAGCCCAGCTTTTCGCGGTGCGTCGACCGGATAGGCCAACGGTGACGTCGAGGCCATGTGACCACCCCACGTAGATGCCTGAGCGGCCGACGGTGACCACTCAATGCGAATGCGACTCTACATTCACATTTTTGAAGTGTCAAACGCCGCTGACGTGGACAGTCAGATGATCGGGGTTACCCAGGCGGTTGAGCGAACAGGTAGAGCTGAGCGGCCAGGCTCAGCTCGTCAACGAGCGCCGTCCAGCTCAGCGGCCGGTCCGACTCCATGTCCTCGGCTATGTGGATCACCCGGTGCTCGCAGGCCGCGTACACGACGCGGTAGACGAAGTCGATGGCCGCCTCGGGATCGGGCCGTACGATGGCGCGCTCAGCCTGGCGGAAGAGAGCCCGGAAGGCCATGCCCACCTCCTGCGCGGCCTTCGAGCCGATCGCGAGCACCGCTTCGTTCTGAGTACTGATCAGGATGAACACCCGCAGCAGGCGGGCCCGGGTGCTCAAGGTCTCGGCCAGGCCATGCACCGCGAGGCGGACGAGCTCGGGCCCGTCCATTTCCCCGCCGGCTCCGGCTACGCGGGCCTGGAACTCCTCGAGGAAACCCGCTGTGAACCTCTCCTGCAACGCCAGCAGCAGCTGATCCTTCGTGCCGAAACGACGGTATACCCCACCGACCGAAACTCCGGCGCGCTCCGCCACGGCGGACACGACCAGGGCGTCCGGCCCACCTTCCTCCAGCAGTTCCGTGCCGGCCGCCAGGATGGCCACGTGCGTGCGCCGGCTTCGCTCCTGCTGAGGCGCCGACCACACACCGCCCGTACTCATGCTTCGTAGCCTACGGCGCACCAGCGGGCGTGCACCGTGGCCCGACACCGAGGTGTGCATCATTCCTGACTTGACATTTCAAGTCAGGGTTGCTACCTTTTAATTGAAGGTTCACGGGAACCCGTCCGCAACGCCACGAGTTTCAGGCGCGGAACGGCGCCCGATGCACTAGTTGAATCGAGCATGCATGGAAATCGGAATATTCGGCGTGGGGCAGATCCATCGCGACCCGGTCAACGACGTCATGCCGACCGAGTACGACATGTTCCACGAACTGGTCCGCCGAGCCGTACACGCCGAACAGGCCGGGCTGGACGTCTACGCAATCGGCGAGCACCACAATCCGCCATTCATTTCCAGCGCCGACACGACGATGCTTGCCTACATCGCGGCGAAGACAAACCGCATCACCCTGTCGACATCGACCACGCTGATCACCACGAACGACCCGGTGCGCATCGCTGAAGAGTTCGCCACCCTGCAACACCTCTCCAGCGGCCGGGTGGACCTGATGCTGGGGCGAGGCAACACCGCCGAGGTATATCCGTGGTTCGGACGTGACATCCGCGACGGAATCCCGCTCGCGATCGAGAACTACGCGCTGCTCCGCCGGCTGTGGGATGAGGACGTCGTCGACTGGCAAGGCCAGTTCCGGGTGCCGCTGGCCGGGTTCACCGCCACGCCGCGCCCGCTGAACGGCACGCCGCCGTTCGTGTGGCACGGGTCGATCAGGAGCCCCGAGATCGCCGAGCAAGCCGCGAAGTACGGTGACGGATTCTTTGTGAACAACCTGTTCATGAGCGTGGACTACTTCGCCCGCTACGTCGACTTCTACCGGCAGCGCTACACCGAGCACGGACACGGCCGCCCCGAGGATGCCATCATCGGGGCGGGAGCCGTGCTCTATGTGCGGCGGAACTCCCAGGACGCCATACGCGAATTCGCGCCCTATTACTACGGCCACCCCGCGATGTCGAGTACCGGAACGCTCGAGGACGCTATCGCCAGAACCGGTCTGATCGTCGGCAGCCCCGCCCAGGTCGTCGACAAGATCATGGGGTTCCGCGAGAAGTTCGGTGACTATCAGCGTCAGCTCTTCGCCGTCGATGCCGGCGGCGTCCCGGAAAAATCTGTCCTGGAGACACTCGACCTGCTCGGCGAGGAGGTCGTTCCCGCCCTGCGCACCCAATTGCAGACCGCGGCGGCCTAGAGCGTGTCTCCGGCGAGCACGACACTCATTTCAGTAATGCATTGGCCGCGATGACGAGCAGACCGAACGCGGCGTCCGCGATCCCGAGCGCGGCGGCTTGAAATGGCCGGTAGCCGGCCTTGCGGGCACCGAAGGCTCCCAGACCGAGCAGGATAAGGACGTTCGCGCTCAGGACGGTGCGGACCGCCCCGAGCAGCGGATACGAAGCTGCCACGGAGACAAGCAAGATAATCGCGGCCGGTAGCCCGGCCGCGATCAGGGACCATTCAAGGATGAGGGTTCGTAGAAAATTTTGCGGCCCGATGCCGCGCTGGCCGTGGCCTGCCACAAAAGAGGCGTACGACCGGACGAGCCCTGTGGTGGCAAGGGTGATGAAAATCCACGCAATGGCATCACCGGGATTTGGACTTTGCCCTTGATGGTCGAGTGCCGCGACTATCGCGCTTGTCAACACGAGACCGGTGAGCGCACCGTTGAGCCATCGTGGCGTGCTGTTCACCTGATTCGCTCTCGGTCTGAGCGAGTCCAGGGTGCTCTCCGCGTCCGGCGGCGTCATCTATCTGTCTCTTTCCGCTATCCGTGTCCGACGACTCAGCTCGGCACAACAGTGGCCGAGTGCGGTCAGAACATCCCGCCGCCGGCGCCGATGCATTGACCGGTCACCCAGCGACCCTCGTCGGAGACCAGGAACGCCACGATATCGGCTATGTCCTCCGGTTCGCCGACGCGGCCCAGCGGCGTCAGGGCAACCTCGGCGGCGATCGCCTCGGGGGGCACGGCGCTGGTCAGAGCATGGGTCCGGACGGCGCCGGGCAACACGCTGTTGACGGTGATCCCCCGGGAGCCCACCTCATGCGCCAGCACCCGGACCAAATGATCCACGGCAGCCTTACTGGCCCCATACACCCCGGTGCCTGGCCGGGGCATGAGAGTCAACCCGGCGGAAACCACCACCACGCGGCCACCATCCCGTACCCGGAGCGCGGACTCACGCAACACAACGAACCCGGCGCGGGCGTTGGTCGCGAACATCGCGTCGAAGTCGTCGTCAGAGGTGTCCACGATGTGCATGTGCTGCGTGGCCGCCGCGTTGCTCACCACGATGTCCAGCGCACCGAACCGCTGCTCGGCGACATCAAACAGACCGCGCATCTGACTGGCATCAGCGACATCGGCCGCCGCGGCGACCGCGGCACCACCGCTGCGCTCGATGGCCTGCACAACCTCGTCGGCCCCGGCGCGGTCCGACGGGTAATAGTTGACGACGACGCTGGCCCCGTCTCTGCCGAGACGTTCGGCGATGGCCCTGCCGATCCCCCGGGATGCCCCGGTGATCAACGCGACGTTGCCCTGTTTTGTCATATCTCCCTGGACCCACAAGTAGTGGCCGGCGTCCCGACGGGTTGAGACTGTTTGGGTACATGCACTGTGGCTCAGTGAGACGTGGATCGAACCCGTGGACGCCCCGGCGCCTCCCGCGGACCGAGGTCGGCGGGAGGTCAGCGGAAAAGCTGCCTGCGCGAGGTGACGTGGAGCTTGCCGAAGATCTTGGTCAGGTGCCATTCGACGGTGCGCGGGCTGATGAATAGCCGGGCGGCGATTTCTTGGTTGGAGAGCCCCTCGCGCACCAGCCGGACGACCTGGACCTCCTGCGCGGTGAGCTCGCCGCTGGTTTCGACGGTGCGTTTGCGGGCGGTCTCGCCGGCGGCCTGCAGTTCCCGGGCGGCCCGCTGGGCGAACGCCGCCGCGCCCATCGCGGTGAACACGTCGTACGCGGCGCGCAAGTGCTCGCGCGCGTCGAGCCGACGGCGTTCGCGGCGCAGCCATTCGCCATAGACCAGGTGCGCGCGTGCCAGCTCCCCTCGGATGCGAGTGCGGCCCAGCCGGTCGACCGCCTCTCGATAGGCGCTCTCCGCTGCCGCGCCATCGCTCAGCAGCCCTCGAGAGCGAGCCTCGAGACCAAGAGCCCAATCGGTACCGCTGGCACGGGCCAATTCGGTGAGCCGGTGCAGAGCGTCGGCGGCGTGGTCGGCCTTGCCGCCGCGGGTGCCCGCTTCGACGAGCTCGGCCAGCAGCCCTCTAGTCGGCATGGTCATCTCCCACGGGTGCTCGCCGCCGCCCCGCGTCGCCACCACGAGGGCGTCCTCGTACCGGCCGAGGCCGTTGTACAGCACCGCCTGCGCCCAGCTCAGGTAGGTCAGCCCGATTCCCTCGCCCCGCCGCGGCATCTCGTGGCTGGTGGCTTCGACCAGCTCGGCCGCATCGGCTTCGCGCCCCTGCCACGCGGTGAGCATCAATGCACCGTAGGGCGCGCGGGGGCTGCCGGCCGCCTCGCTGACCGCCGCCAGCTCAGCGAGCAACCACTCCGCCTCCTCGAGCTCACCGGCGAGCGCGTGCGCGGTGATCCGCGCCGTCAAGGCCAGTGGGAGCTCGCTGAGCGCCCCGGAATCCCGGGCGAGCTGGACGTGCCGGTCGGTCAGCAGCGCACAGGCTTCGTCGTCCCCCAGATCCCCGGCGGTGACCTGGGCGTGCCAGATCCAGTGCAACCCCTCATCGCCGGACAGGCCCGCTTCGAGGAAGCTGCTCAGCGCGCGCCTCAATATCGGAGCGGCGGCCGAGTAGCCATCGAGGAACCGAGTCGACAAACCGTCCAGGAGGAGATCAGCCGCGCCCGGGCGACGCGGCGGCGGGAGCGCGGCACGCACGGCCTCGGCCACCTCGCGCCCACCTCCACCACTTGCCAGCGGGCCGGCGAACAGCACCGCGGTGAACGCTTCCAGGTAGGTTTCGCGCGCCCGCGCCGCATCCAACGGCTGCAGTTGTCTGGCCGCGTTGAGCAGCAGTGGCGCGGCATCGGCGCCGCGGTTCACCGCGAACTCGATCTGGGCCCGCAACAAATCCACCTGGGCGCGCTGCAACTTATCCAGCGGGCCGGCCTCGGCGAGAGCCAGCAGCCTCTGGGCCGTGTCGGGTGCCCCGGCCCGGTGGCTGGCGAGTGCCGCGGCCAGCGCGCGCTCCCCCCGGCGAGCCGGCTCGGGGCTCAGTTCGGTGGCGCGTTCCAAGAACGCGGCCGCCGCGGCCAGCCCACCGCGATCCTGCGCCCGCCCCGCGCAGCGCTCAAGCTCGGCGGCGACATCCTCATCCGGCCCCACCGCGGCGTGGGCCATGTGCCAGGCGCGGCGATCAGGATCGGCCTCGGGATCGGTGGCCTGCGCCAAGGCGCGATGCGCGGCGCGACGCTGCTCAGCCGACGCCGACCAGTAGATCGCCGAACGCACCAGCGGATGACGAAACGACACCCGGGGGCCTATCTTCAGCAACCCGGCCGCTGCTGCCGGCGCCGCCGCCACATCGATACCCAACTGCTCGGCCGCGCGCCACAGCAGCACCGGATCACCGAGCGGCTCGGCCGCCGCCACCAGCACCAGCTGCCGGGTCGCGTCCGCCAACAGGTCCAACCGCCGCCGATAACCCTCCTCGATCCGATCCGGCAGCGCCCATTCACCGGCAAGTCCGAACCCCGCCGACAACTCCGCCGCCGTCAACCCCCTCGGCAACTCCACCAGCGCCAGCGGATTGCCCCGCGTCTCGGCAACGACCCGATCGAGCACCCGGTCGTCCACCGGTCCGCGAACCACCGAGCGCAGCAGCGTGCGCGCGGCATCAGTGGGCAGACCCTCCACCACCAGCGAGGGCAACCCCGCTAGCTCGGCCGCCTGGTCGGCACTCCGTACCGCGAACACCAACGCCACCGACTCGGCCACCAGACGACGGGCCACAAACGCTAACGCCTTTGCCGAGGCACGATCGAGCCACTGCGCATCGTCAACCACACACACCAACGGGCGCTCGTGGGCCATCTCCGCGAACAGGCCCAGTACGGCCAGGCTCACCAAGAACCGATCCGGCGGCTCCCCAGCACGCAACCCGAACGCCGTCCGCAACGCGTCGCGCTGCGGAGCAGGCAAACGGTCGAGCCCATCCAGCAACGGCAAACACAACTGATGTAGCCCAGCGAAAGGAAGCTCCATCTCCGACTGCACACCCGCGGCGCGGACCACCCGACACCCCGCCGCCCGGCCAACCAGATACTCCAGGAGCGCCGTCTTCCCGACACCCGCCTCACCGCTCAACACCAACGCTCGACTCTGACCCGCCCGAACAACCGCGACCAGCCGCTCGAGAACCGCACATTCACCGCGCCGGCCCAGCAATACGGCACTCACCACAGCATCCACACTCCGCGCCACGCAAAGTCGCCAGCAATCCCTGAGTTCGCGTGACGATGTCCGCTCGAACTCCTGTCCCCGGGTCATCTGGTCAACCCGATCTCGTCGGGTTGCTCACCAAGACGGTCCCACAGCGCTGACCGGCGCGAAAACGGGACGGGCGTCCGGAGGGGTCCGCTGAGTTAGGTGCGCAGGGTGCCCGGGTCGCTGGGCAGGACACTGTCGAGCTGGTTGCGCGAGGTGATGTCCAGCTTGATGAAGACCTTGCGCAGGTGGTACTTGACGGTTCGCGGACTGATGAACAGCCGGACGCCGATCTCCGGGTTCGAGAGCCCGTCCCGGGCGAACCGCGCGACCTGGGCCTCCTGGAAGGTGAGCTCGCCGGGTGTTTCCGGCCTGCGTTTGCGGACAGTCTCACCCGTGGCCAGTAGCTCGCGGCGGGCCCGCTCGGCGAATGCCTCGATGCCCATCGTCGCCAGCATCTGGTGTGCGGTGCCCAGCTGTTGGCGCGCATCTACCCGGCGGCGCTCGCGTCGGAGCCACTCACCGTAGAGGAGATGGGCTCGGGCGAGCTCCACGCGGACGCAGGTACGGCCGAGGCGCGCGATCGACTTGCGGTAGAACCGCTCGGCGTCCTCGCCTTCGCTGAGCAGGGCGCGGAGGCGGGCTTCGATTCCCAGCGCCCAGTCTGTCGGCGTCACGCGTGTCCGCTCGGACAACCACTCGAGTGCGGCACTCACCAGCGTCGCGTCACCGGTCCGGGACGCGGCCTCGGCCAGCTCCGGCACGACAAACGGCCCGTACCCCAGCTGATCGCGCTCGAACGCTTGCCGAGCGGCGTCGCGTGCGGCGTGGTGACGACCGAGACCGTTGTTGAGCACCGCGGTCGCGTATGCCGCGAAGTCGACCGTCCTGCCCAGACCGCGGGCGGTCGCTTCCCGCAAGGTGGCCTCGATCAGCTCAGACGCCGGCGCCTCGTGGCCCCGCCAGGCGGCGAGCGTCATCCGGGCATTCCCGAGAGCTGGGTTCCCGGTCGCCTCAGCGATCACCCGATCCTCGTCGATCATCAGCTCCGCGGTGGTCAACTCACCGGCAACGAGGTGAGTCCAGGCCAGGGTGTTGAGCGCGAACTGCAGGCGTGCGACCGCGCCACTGTCACGGGCGTCCCGCACCAGGCGGGTGGCCAGGACATGTGCGGATTCGGCGTCCCACAGCTCGAGGGCGGTGATAGCGCCGGCTCTTGCACCGGTGAGCCAGAGCCGGCGGCCGTCGTCGACGCCGCTGGGCGCGAGGGCGAGTTCGAGTGCTCGGGTCAGCGTCGGCGCCGCCGCGATGTATCCCTCGGTCAACCGCAGCGCGAACGCATCGAGCAGGACATCCACCAGCCGAGGCGGTTGGGTGCCAGTGGCCGCGGCGCGAGCGGCCTTCGCGGCGTCCACCACGCCACCGGGGTTCTCCAGGTCACCCGCAAAAATCGCCGTGCCGAGCGCCTCGAGGTGTGTCTCGCGCGCCAGGTCGGCGTCGATCGGGCCAAGACGTCTCGCCGCGCTGAGGAGCAGTCGAGCGGCGTCGGGGCCGCGTTGCTGCATCAATGCGACCTGACCGCGCAGGTACTCCACTTCGGCGGTCCTCGCCGCATCAACCGGGCCAGCCTCGACCGCGACCAGCAGCCCCAGAGCGGCATCGAGCGCGCCGACGTCGCGCTTCGCTCTGGCAGCCGCCAGGAGCCGCTGCGCACGGCGCGCCGGGTCGGGCGTCAGAATCGCCGAACGCTCGAGGAACGCGGCCGCCGCGGGCAAGCCGCCGCGCGCCTGCGCCCGACCGGCCGAGCGCTCAAGCTCCTCGGCGACGTCCTCGGCGGGCCCGGGCGCGGCCTGGGCTCGGTGCCAGGCGCGCGTCGATCCGCGGGCCAGCTCCACCAGCGCCAGCGGGTTGCCCCGCGTTTCGGTGACGATCTGGTCGCGGACTCGCGCGTCCAGTGGCCCGGTGAGTACCGAGTCCAGCAGCGCGCGCGCATCGCCCTCGCACAGACCCTCGAGGACCAGTTCTGGCAGCCCCACCATGTCGCCGCACGGCTTGCGTGCGGCGAACAGCAAACCGACCGAGTCCGCCTGCAGGCGGCGGGCCACGAACGCGAGGACCTGCGTCGAGGCGAGATCGAGCCATTGCTGGTCGTCCACCAGGCAGATCAGCGGGCGTCGTTCAGCGGCGTCGGAGAGCAGGCTGAGCACTGCCAGGGCAACCAGAAAGCGATCTGGCGCCGATCCGGCACTGATGCCCAACGCGGTCCGCAGCGCATCGCGCTGCGGACCAGGGAGCCGGTCGAGATGATCGAGCATCGGCGCGCACAACTGATGCACTCCGGCGAAAGCGAGCTCCATCTCCGATTGGACACCGGCCGCACGCGCGACCAAGCAGCCCGACGCTTGCTCGACCACGTAGCCCAACAGCGCCGTCTTGCCCACACCCGGTTCGCCACGGACCATCAGTGCCCGGCTCTGACCCGCGCGGACAGCTTCGATCAGCCGGTCCAACACGTCGCATTCGGTTCGCCGGCCCCTGAGCTCTGAGGCTGGCCCTCCAACAGGGGGATCCGCGGCGATCTGCCCGGCATCGGCATCACACCACCCACTCACCGCGGACGCCGGGTCACCGCGGTGCTGGCCACCTAATGCCTCCCATACGTGCCTGAGCGCGGACCATTGTGGCTTGGCAAGGCGTCGAGCACACCAGAGGTTGCCCCGGTCACCACCCGGGGAGTGCGGGCGCACGACTGGGCTCTCGCACTGGCCACAGGAGGATGCGAGCGCGAACCGCACCGGGTGACAATCGGCGGGCATAGTCGCCGACCGGTATACATTCCCACCGATCAGCGGTTGCTCGTCGCACGGCTGATGATCTGCTCTCGCGGGCTTGCCCGAACTGCACCAC
>DATHIT010000348.1:0-20553 GCA_035489915.1 Pseudonocardia sp.
CGCCGGTCAGCAGCCGCCGACGGCTGACCGCATTCTCGGGCCTCGGTGTGCTCATCTTGCCTCCGGGAACCTCAGTGGTCACGGGCAGACATACCAATATTCGTGGGATGATACGCGGAAATATCTCACCAAACATCACACTGCATCCGCAACCGCAGCCGTCAGGTGCAGGTGCGCCCGCCGCAGCCACAGCCGGCCGCGCACCGTTAGGCCGGTAGCTCCAGGATTGCGGCGTCCACGGCGTAGATCGCGTCGGCGAGGCCAGGCTGCTCGCGCAGGTGGGGGGTGCGGGCCAGGTCGTTGACCACGTTCAGCGCCGCCTGCACGAGGACCCGCGCCGGGCCGGCGGCCAGCTCCGGGTGCACCTGGCGGAGCAGTCGAACCCACTCGGCCACGTAATTCCGCTGCGCCTGGCGCACCCGCCGCCACTCGTCCGGCAGCTGGTCCACCTCGATGATCAGCAACTCCACCAGGGAGCTGTTCACCATGGCGAAGCCAATGTAGGAGTGCAGCAGCGCGGCCAGCGCGGCCGCCGGGTCCTGGACCGTGGACAGGGTGCGCCGCAGGTCCGAGCGCAGCCGGCCGCCGCCCCGCTCCAGCACCGCGATCAGCAGCTGAGACTTGCTGGCGAAGTGGTGGTAGATGCTCGGGCCGCTGATCCCGGCCGCCGCGCCGATCTCCTCGATGCCGACGCCCTGGTAGCCGCGCTCGGCGAACAGCCGGGTGGCGGCGCGCACCAGCACCTCGCGCCGGGTTCCGTCGCCGGCGTCGTCGACCGGAACCGGCGGAACCAGCGGCAGCGGGACGGCCGGGCCGGCCGGCGACAGCGGGGCGCCCAGGATCCGGGTCACCATGGTCTCCAGCAGCTCGTCGTACTCCGGCCGGGGCAGCCGCACCTGCTGGAAGGAGACGCTGACCAGCGCGGCCAGCACCGACCAGGCCAGCACCTCGGCACGCCCCGGGTCGAGCTCGGCACGGGTGGCCCGCACCAGGTCGGTGAACAGCGAGGCGATCGAGCGAAGCTCGCGGCGCAGCCGTTCACTCTGGGCGGGCGGCAGGTGGCGGGCCTCGCGCTGCCACAGCACGCCCAGCTCACGGTGGTCGAGCACGGCCGAGGCGCACTCCCGGGCGGCTGCCACACCGTCCCGCCCCGCGGCGTCGGCAAGCGCCGTCCGGGCGGAGCCGAACGCGGCCAATACCACCTCGCTGAGCAGCTCCTGCTTGCCCCGGAAGTGCCGATAGAGCGCCGACGGACCGATCGCCACTGCCTCGGCGATCTCGCCCATCGACACGTTCGAGTAGCCGCGGCGGTAGAACAGGTCGGCCGCCGCGGCGAGAATCAGCTGGCGACGGTTCTGCGGCCGGGTGCCCCGGGGCGGCGCCTGTACCGCGGACCTGCGCGCCTCCCCAGCCATCGGCGCTCCCCTCAGGCGTAGCCGC
Source organism: Pseudonocardia sp. (assembly GCA_035489915.1). GTDB lineage: Bacteria > Actinomycetota > Actinomycetes > Mycobacteriales > Pseudonocardiaceae > Pseudonocardia. The sequence continues at coordinate 1,441 of DATHIT010000348.1, forward strand.
CGCCACAGATCACCGTCTGGGCGCTGATGTAGTTCGACTCCGGGAGGCAGAACAGGTACACCGCGCCGGCGGCCTCGGCGGGCGTGCCACCTCGACCGAGCGGGATCATCCGCTCCATCGCCGACAGCAGGTCCGGGTTGACCCCGACCTTGATCTCCCGGCCCTGCACGTCAATGGTGCCGTCGCCGCCGGCCGGGGTCTCGGTGAGCCGGGTCTTGATCAGCCCGAACGCGACGGTGTTCACCGTGACGTTGTAGCGGCCCCACTCCTTGGCCAGCGCCTTGGTCAACCCGGTGACGCCGGCCTTCGCGGCCGCGTAGTTGGCCTGTCCGGCGTTGCCGCCGAGCCCGGCGATCGAGGAGATGTTGACCACCTTGCGGCACGGCACCGGCTCCCCCGCCGCCCGCGCCTGCTTGGCCGCCGAGGAGATCACCGGCTGGGCCGCGCGCAGGATCCGGAACGGCGCCTTCAGGTGCACGTCCAGGATGGCGTCCCACTGTTCGTCGGTCATCTTCTGGATCACGTTGTCCCAGGTGTAGCCGGCGTTGTTGATGATGATGTCCAGGCCGCCGAAGCTGTCCACCGCGGTGGCCACGAACCGCTCGGCGAAGTCCGCGTCGGTCACGCTGCCCACGCAGCTGACCGCCGCGCCCCCGGCCGCCTCGATGGCGGCGACGGTTTCCTTGGCCGGCTCGGCGTCGAGGTCGTTCACCACCACGCTGGCCCCCTCGCCGGCCAGCTTGACCGCGATCTCCCGGCCGATGCCGCGCCCGGAGCCGGAGACGATGGCGACCTTGCCATCCAGAGTGCCCATGTTTCGTTTCCCTTCTGATGAACGGGTCAGGAGATGGCGACGGTGGCCTCGCCGGCCAGGGTGACGGTCCCGTCGGCCAGCGTCACGGCCAACTCAAGGGTGGCCAGCCCGTCCTCGACCGACACCACCCGCCCGGTGCAGGTCGGCCGGCCGTGCACCGGGGTGATCGCGGCGAACCGCACCCGGTAGGAGCGGATCCGTTCCTGGGGCACCCAGTTGGTGATCAGCCGGCCGAGGTAGGCCATGGAAAGCATGCCGTGCGCGAAGACGTCGTCCAGCCCGGCGGAGCGGGCCACGTCCAGGTCGATGTGGATCGGGTTGTGGTCGCCGGAGGCGCCGGCGAACAGCGCCAGCGTGGTGCGGGAGATCGGCGGCAGGGTCAGCGGCGGCAGCTCGGTGCCCACGCTCACCTCGCCGGCAGTGCTCACCCACCCCGCCGGCTCCGCAAGCTCCGCCGGCTGCCGTCCCCCAGTGCTCACCCACCCCGCCGGCTCCGCAAGCTCCGCCGGCTGCCGTCCCCCGGGCGTGGTCATCGGACCGCCTCCGGGTGGCGCACCACGACGGTCGAGACCAGGTCGGCCACAGCGGAACCGTCCGCCCTGGTCACCTCGGTGTGCTTGACGATGAACTCCAACGCGCCGCCCTTTTTGCTGTACACATCGGTGATCCGCGGCCGGGCGACCAGGGTGTCGCCAGAGTGGGCCACCGAGTGGTACACGAAGGACTGCTCGCCGTGCAGCACCCGGCGCAGGTCCACGCCGAGATCGGCCAGCCAGGTGAAGGCGGCCGGGTTCTCCAACTCCAGGCCGAACAGGAAGCTGGGCGGCACCGGCAGCACCTCGCCGGGCCCGGCGTACACCTCACTGGTCTCGCCGATGGCCTTCACGAAGAACCGCAGCCGGCCGGCATCCACCGTCATGGTCACCGCCGGCAGCTCGGTGCCCACCACGCTGGGGTCCACCGGCATGTCAGCTCACCTTCTCGTACAGCGTGACCACCGCGGCCCCGCCCAGCCCGATGTTGTGCTGCAGCGCGATGTTCACCCCGTCCACCTGGCGCGCCCCCGCCTGCCCGCGCAGCTGCCAGACCAGCTCGGCGCACTGGGCCAGCCCGGTGGCGCCGAGCGGGTGCCCCTTGGAGAGCAGTCCGCCGGACGGGTTGGTCACCACCCGGCCGCCGTAGGTGTTGTCCCCGTCGTTGATGAACTTCTCCGCCGTGCCCTCCGGGGTGAGCCGCAGCGCCTCGTAGGTGAGTAGCTCGTTGGCGGTGAAGCAGTCGTGCAGCTCGACCACCCGGATGTCCTCCGGGGCCACCCCGGCCTGTTGGTAGACCTGGTCGGCCGCGCCCTGGGACATGTCATACCCGACGATCTTGGTCATCGAGCGGTCCTCGAACGTGGAGGCGTAGTCGGTGGTCATCGCCTGCGCCTTGATCGCCACCGAGGTGTCCAGCCCGTGTTTCCTGGCGAACTCCTCGCTGGTGATCACCGCCGCGGCCGCGCCGCAGGTGGGCGGGCAGCACTGCAGCCTGGTCAGCGGCCCGAAGATATGTGGCGAGGCGAGCACCTCCTCGACGGTCAGCGGGTCCCGGAAGACCGAGTAGGGGTTGTGCGCCGAGTGCGCCCGGGACTTCACGGTGATCTTGGCGAAGGTCTCGGTGGCGGTGCCGTACTTCTCCGCGTACTCCGCGCCGGCGCCGCCGAAGTACTGCGCGGCCAGCGGCGCCGTGTCGCTCATTTCCTGGACCTCGCCGGCGAGCTCGTTGAACCGGCCGAACGGGCTGGGCCGGTCGGTCCACTGCGCGACCAGCGCGCCGCGCTGCATCTGCTCGAACCCGAGCGCCAGCACACACTCAGCCGCGCCGGACTCCACCGCCTGCCGGGCCAGCCACAGCGCGCTGGAGCCGGTGGAGCAGTTGTTGTTGACGTTGACCACCGGGATCCCGGAGGTGCCGACCCGGTACAGCGCGGCCTGCCCGCTGGTGGAGTCGCCGTAGACGTACCCGGCGTAGGCCTGCTGCACCTGGCTGTAGTCGACGCCGGCGTCCTCGAGGGCGGCCCTGGTGGCCCGCTCACCCATCACGTCGTACGGCTCGGTGCGGCTGGGGGTGGTGAACGGGATCATCCCGACACCGACCACATGACTGCGACGGCCCATGAGCTCCTCCGTACTACCTAGCGATGATTCACATAGGCTAGTATTGATTCACTTAGCCGCACAAGGGATCGCCGCGCGTGACGGCGGCTATCCCGCGAGGTAACCGCCGGAGGCGTCGACGTCGGTACCGGCCATCGCGCTGGACTCGTCGGAGGCCAACCACATCACCACGGCGGCGATTTCCTCGGGCCGCACGATGCGTTTGATCGGGTAGTCCTGGGCGATCTGGTCGTAGCTCACGCCGAACGCGGCCGCCGCCCGGCGGAGCATCGGGGTGTCCACCGCCCCCGGGGCGAAGGCATTGATCCTGATCCGATCGGCCGCGTACTCGAGCGCCGCCACCTTGGTCAGCGAGGCCACCGCGTGCTTGCTCGAGTTGTACGGCGCGATGGTGGCGAAGCCGACCTCGGCGGAAATCGACGCGGTGTTGATGATGCTTCCGCCGCCCTGGGCCAGCATCCGAGGAATCTGGTACTTCATCCCCAGGAACACGCCACCCACGTTGGTGCGCCAGACCTCCTCCATGTCGGTCATCGACTGTTCGTGCAGCCGGGCCGCCCTCGGGCTCTCGATCCCGGCGTTGTTGACCGCGATGTCCAGCCGCCCGTGGCGGCTCACGCAGCCGTCGACCAGGTCCCGGACCTCGTTCTCGCTGCGCACGTCGGCCCGGACAAACGTGGCATCCCCACCCGCGGACCGCACGCTCGCCTCGACCTGCTGTCCCAGCTCCAGACGACGGCCGCAGAAGACCACCTTGGCGCCCTCGCCAGCCATGGCACGGGCGGTGGCCTCACCGATACCCGAGGTGGCGCCGGTGATCAGCACCACCTTGCCGGCGAATCGGCTGCCGGGTCCCGCCGGCGGGTTGTTCTCAGCGATGTTCGCGCCGGCCACCCCCGCGCCGGCGCCCAGTGTGCCGGCGGTCAGCCCGACGGCGCCGAACGCCAGCGCCCTACGGCGCGAGTACCGCCCGGGCGGATCCTGCACGGTCATCGGTTTCCCTTCGGTCGGCGCGATCGATCTCAGCTACTGGACAGCCGGGTGGGCAGTGCGGCCAACGGGTACTGGCGCCAGAAGAACGCATCGGCGGCGTGCTGATCAGTGGCGAAGTTGATCGCCTCGACGATCTTGCTGTCGCCGATCCGGAACGCCAGCGCCCAGGTCATGTCGAGGCCGGCCGGACTGGTACTCCAGCCGCGGTGCAGGTCGACAACCCAGTCCCCCTGGGCGGCAAGGAAGATCGTCTCGGCACGGAAGCCCGCCCGCCCCAGCGCCTGGAAGAAGGCTGGAGCTGGACTGGCTGCCGACTCCACAGCGCCCGAGGCGATCAGTGCGGAGGCCACCCCTCCCGCCGCTAGAGCGGCGCCGCGGAGGAATCCGGCTCGGCTGAGTTCCGAGGGCAAGGTGGTTCCCTCCGTGCGGTGCTCACTGATGACGCTCGTGACTTCAGGATCAGCGGGTCGGCCAGATCGGTCCAAGACCTGCTCTGATAACCATTGGTAATGCAAGGCCGCCGGGTCTGTGCTACCCCTCAGTCATGGATGTGCACCTGCGGGAGCTGCGCTACTTCGTCGCCGTCGCCGAGCACCTGCACTTCACCCTCGCCGCCGAGGCCCTCTACGTGAGCCAGCCCGCGCTGTCCAAACAGATCCGCGCGCTCGAGGCCCAGCTGCAGACGCCACTGTTCGCCCGGAATCGGCGCGCCGTGCAACTGACCCCCGATGGAGAGGCGCTGCTTCCGCACGCCCGCTCGGTGCTCGAGGCCTGGGCGCGGGCCCAAGCGGCGCTCAGCACCGCGTCCGCACGGCGGCAGACCACGCTCGTCGTCGGAATCAGCACCGGTCTGGGCCGGGGGCTGCTCCCCGCCGTCCGGGCCCGGCTCGCCGAGTCCGCGCCGGCGGCACGATTTCACGTCCGTCAGGTCGGCTGGGCGGACGCCACCGGAGGGCTGGCCGCGAAGGGCCAGGAGCGCACGGACGCCGCGTTCGTCTGGCTCCCCGGGCCCGACCCCGAGTCCTATGAATGGACAGAGGTGCTCAGCGAACCCCGGATGATCGCGTTACCGGCCGCCCACCCGCTCGCCGACCGGGACGACCTCGACATCACCGACGTAGTCGACGAACCCTTTCTCGCGCTTCCGGCCAGCAGCGGCAGCCTGCGCGACTACTGGCTGGCCACCGAGGAACGACGCGGCGCTCCGGTGCGGATCGGCGCAGAGGTCACCGGCGCCGAGGAAACCGTGGAGGCGCTCACCGCCGGGCTCGGCATCTGCCTGCTGTCCGAGGGCAATGCGCCCCACATCGCGCGCGAGGGGGTCGCCATCCGGCCGATCAGCGGGGTCGGCCCCAGCCATCTGGCGCTGGTCTGGCGTCGCGGCGACAACCGCCCGCTGCTCAGTCGGCTGCGCGACGCTGTCATCTCGGCGACGACCGGCAAAACCACCTAGCCGTCTCCGAAGGCAACGACCGCGCCGCCTCCGTCGAGATCGCCCAGCAGGTAGTGCTGCAGCACCGGGCCCAGCACCCTGGCCAGCGTCTCGCCGTCCATCGCCACCACCGGCGGGAGCTGGATGACGTAGCGGCACAGTGCCACCCCCAGAACCTGCGTGGCGACCATGCCCGCGCGGCGCCCGGCGTCCGGGCCGTCGCCGGCGATCTCCCGGACGAGGCTCAGGAGCTGGCGCTGGAAGACCTCCCGCAGGTGCTCAACCGCCGCCTGGTTGGTTCCGGCCGAGCGGAGCAGCATAGTGATCAAATCATCCGACAGCTCACCTTCCCAGCGGGAAATCAGATGCCGGGCGACCATTTCACCGACGCGATCCCTCGGCCACCGAGAGGCGCTGGGGAGCCGCAGGTCCACATCGACCGCGGCGGCGAACAGGCCTTCCTTGCTGCGGTAGTAACGCATCACCATCGACGGATCGATCCCGGCCGCCGCCGCCACCGCCCGAATCGTCGTCCCCTGGTACCCCTTGAGCGCCAGCAGTTGACGCGCCGAGGTAAGGATCGCGGACCGGGTTTTCTCGGAGCGCGCAGTGAACGCCATGCAAACAAGTGTAGGTCAACGCCATTTGTATTGACCCAGAGCGGAGCGACGGGGCTTTCCTGAAAAGGTTCCGTACGGTAATTTCCCGAGCATTTTCTCGGCAGATTATTCCACTTCACCCAGCGGCCAGGTCAATGCGGCCATTTCCCCGATTCGAGGAGGCGCTGCAATGCTTCTGGGCTGCCCGGTGTCGGCTCACCCCGCCAACTACGACTGACCTCTACATATGCCCAGGGTGGATCCCCGCCCGGGCGGAATTCCCGGCGGAACTGGCACTGAATGCCCCGGCCAGCTTCCGGACCCGCCAGCTGTACCACCTCAGGTGGCTGACCCGCCTCGTCGAGCTCGATCTCGACAGTCATCCAGTGCTCGCCGTCACGGTCGTAGAACCGGATCTCGCTCGTGTAGGCCACCGGCGTCTCCTCCACTGGGCGTCCGCCGAACGAACGGGCGAACCCGTCCGTTCGGCGGCTGACCTGCTAGCCCGATGCCCCGCTCCACCGCCGGCGTGTGCCGGGCATCTGAGACAAAGAGCGTGGCGCAGCGAGCTCAGACGATCTTGACGTGTTCGGCCTGGGGCCCCTTCTGACCTTGGGTGATGTCGAACTCGACCCGCTGGTTTTCCTCCAGCGAGCGGTACCCGCCGCCGTCAATGGCCGAGTAGTGGACGAAGACGTCCTTATCGCCGCCATCAGGCGTGATGAACCCGAATCCCTTCTCGCTGTTGAACCACTTCACAGTGCCTTGGGCCATGATCTGTCCTCTACCTGCCGAGATGCGTGAGCGTTGTGTCGCGACGATCGTGTCAGCAGGTAACCGGGGCACGCAACCAACCCCACCCGGAAACCTCCCGTCGAGCAGCACCCCCTCACCCGGATCGGGTCCGCCGGACAACCCAGGAGCGCCTCGCCGAAGGGCCATCGACCCCCGCTGACCTGCAATATCGTCAGCTCAGGGGGCAGCGGCGGCCCGGCGCGCGAGGCGTCGTGGCCAGCGGAGCCGAACCGGCTGGCCGGCAGCGGTTCCAGAACTTCACCTTCCCGATCTAGCCCGCGGATCCAGCGGAAACACGCTTCCGGTCGTCGCGAACGCACCGAACACGCCGCAGCCGGCTAACCTCCGAGCCGGTATTCGGCGTGCACGAGCTCGAGCAGTTCAGCGACCGACGTGTCCTTGGAAGGTTTGTCGAACGTGATTTCGCCGTGCTGCAACAGGTTGACCCGGTCACACACGTCCACGATCTGGCTGTAGTTGTGCGCGATGAGGATGATCGCGAGGTCTTGACGTTGTTTGAGTTGGGCGAGCAGCCGCAGGATCAGGCTGCCCTCCTTGGCTCCCATCGCGGCCAGCGGCTCGTCCAGCAGCAATAGCTTCGCGTCGGAATACACCGAGCGGGCTACCGCGATCGCCTGCCGCTGGCCGCCGGAGAGCTGGCCGACCTGGGCACTCACCGATGGGATGCTGATGCCGATGGAGTCCAGGGCCTCTCGCGCCCGACGCTTCATCTCCCGGCGGCGCAGGAACGGGAACGGCCGGTACACCAACTCCTTGTTCAGGTGCAGGTTCAAGTAGACCGGTAGCTCGTTGACCATCGCGAGGTCCTGGAAAACGGTCTCGATGCCCAGCGATCGAGCGTGCGTGACCGATCGCAGCGGCACCTGCTCGCCCTCGAAATACAGCTGGCCGCTGTCCGGCTGATGGAACCCGGTCAAGATCTTAATCAGGGTGGATTTCCCGGCCCCGTTGTCGCCGATCAGGCCCAAGATCTCGCCTCGGCGCACCGACAGATTGACGTCTCGCAACGCGCTCACCGGCCCGAACCGTTTGCTGACGTGCTCGGCCCGGATGACCTCGGCGACCCCGTTCACCTCGGCGTTCATGATTCTCCCCGGGAGGAACCCAACCGGGAACGCAGCACGGACAGGTACACGTTCAACAACATCGCGACCAGGATCGCCAAGCCGAGCACCACCGGGAACGCGCTGGCGTTGATCCCGGTCAGGTTGAACCCGTCATAGACGATTCCGAGCAGCAGCGCGCCCAGGAACGCGCCCACCACGGTGCCCGAGCCGCCGAACAGCGCGGTGCCGCCGATCACCGCGGCCGCGACCGCGAAGAACATGGTGTTGAATCCCCCGTTGGTCGGATCGTAGGAGCCGACTCGGGTGCCTTGCAGAATGCCCGCGAACCCGGCGAGCGTGCTGCTCAGGGCAAAGTTGATCACCTTGATCCGGTTGGTGCGGATACCGGATTCGGCCGCACCGATCGGGTTGCCCCCGGTGGCCTGGGTATAGATGCCGAACCTGGTGGTGGACAACAGGACCTGCATCGCCGCGACGATCAGCAGCGCCCAGACGAACTCAGTCCAAGGTCCCCGTCCGAACCAGGTGACCACCCAGCCGGTCGATGGCGCGCTGACCGGTGAACCGCCGGAGATGACCAGGGACAGCCCCTGCAGCAGAAAGGCCATGCCCAGTGTGGTGATGAACGCCGGCACGTTGAACACCGTGCGGATCAGTCCGTTCACCGTGCCGATGACCGCGCTGAGCACCAGCGCGCCGAGCAGCGCCACGAACAGCGGGGCACCATTGTTGTAGAACACCATCAACAGGAACGGCGACAACGTGAACACAAATCCCGCCGACAAATCGATCTCGCCGCAGATCAGCAGCATCACCTGGCCGGCCGCGACGATGGCCCAGGGCGCCACATACTGCGCAATGGTGTGGTAATTCTCCACGCTGTTGAATCCCACACTGGTGGTGAGGCTGAAATAGATGCCGGCCGCGACAGTGACCAGCAAAATGCTCAGTTCCTTGACCCGGACCCACCCTGACAGCACAGCGAGACCGGGCATCGTCTGGTTTCCGGCCCCGTTCGGGCGCTTGGCCCCGGACGGTCTGAGCGTGGGCGCACGGCGCATTTTTCAGTTTCCTGTCGCATTAGCGGGTCAGCGCGGTCGCGGGTGGCAGCGGCACCGACGGCGGCATAGGTACCAGGTCGGCGTTGGGCCCGCCCTCGAACTTGCTGTTGGCCGAGATGTACGGGCCGACGTTGTCTTTCGTGACGAAGGTCAGCCCGGTATCGGTCATCGGGGGTGTCACGAGCGTTCCGGACAGCCGGAACATGTACATGTACAGCACGGGCAGGAAGCCCTGCAGGTACGCGGACTGGTCGATGGTGAAGTCCAGCGCCCCGGAACTCACCCCCTTGATGGTGTCGGCGAGCGTGTCGTACCCGCCCGCGCGCACCTTGCCCTGCAGGTTGCGGCTGGTGATCAGTTGCGCGATCGAGGCCGTGCTCCCGGCGTCCACCGCGTAGATCCCCTTCGCCCCGGGGTTCCCGGTGTAGGCGGCGGTGATCGCGTTGAGCTCCGCGGCCTGCTCAGCGCCGGTGTTGACCGACTTGACGGTCACTCCCGGGACGGCCTGCTTGAGCGCGTCGGTGATTCCGTCCAGGCGTGGCTGGACATTGTTGCCGCCCGGCTGGGAGATCCCGACCAGGATGTCGCCGGAGGTGATGTCCCTGGCGATCCGCTGCCCCATCAGGAAGCCCGACCGGTACAGATCCTGCCCCACGTAGGTCAGCGTGTAGTTGTTCGCCGCCGTGGCGTTGTAGGCGATGACCGGAATGCCCTTTGCCAACGCCCGCTTGGTCGGGTCCACGAAGGCGTTGTCATCGGTCAGCGCAATGGCGATGCCGTCAGCGTTGCTGGTGATAGCCGTGTCGAAGGCGCTGGCCATCTCCGACACGTTGCCGCCCTGCGAGCCGGTCCACTGCGGCTCGGGCAGGCCGAGCAGTGCCGCGGCGTCGGCGAGCCCCGACCTGGTGGGCACAAAAAACGAGTTCGTGGTCACGTGGTTGACGAACACGAACCGCCACGGCGGGGTACTGGGAAATGTCCCGGCGCCTTTGGCGGCCGAGTTGCTCTGGGCACCGGCGCAGGCCGCCAGCAGCGTGCTCGCGGCCACCGCGCCGCCACCCGCTCCGACGAACTTCAGTGCTGATCTACGAGACACGCTGCTGGTTCGGTTCGTCATCGCTTCTCACGCATCCATCTCGGCGGGGAACTTCATCGGTCCTGGCTCGGTGTGCGTGCCTGAATCATTGGATGATTCGCTGATACCGTCAAGAGCCGGCTGAGACACCGTCGCCAGTTTGACTTCATGGACCAATCATTCAATGATTCGTCGGTGCACCCGACGCGGCCCGGCCCCCTGGGTCAGCACCGGACGATTCACGGACGAGTCGTCGAGTTGCTGGGCCGTCGCATCGTGTCCGGCGAGTTCCCGGACGGCAGTCAGTTGCCCAACGAGACGGAGCTCGCCGCACAGCTCGAGGTCAGCAGGGGCGGAATCCGCGAGGCGGTGAAAGCCTTGGCGGCCAAGGGGCTGGTAGAGCCGCGGCCGCGGCTTGGCACCCGGGTGCTACCCCGGCGCAGTTGGAACCTCATGGACCGCGAGGTGATCGGCTGGCACGGCGAGAGCGCGGCTCCCGGCTTTCTCCAAGACCTGCTCGAGCTGCGGCTCATGGTCGAACCGAATGCTGCGCGCCTCGCCGCCGAACGGGCTAGCCACGCCGAGGTGACCGCGCTGGAGGCCGCCTACGCGGGAATGGCCGAACATGCGCCGCGGCTCCCCCAAGCCAAGGTCGCGTTCGTCCAGGCTGACCTGACATTCCATCTGACCTTGTTGCGCGCCACCGATAACCAGCTGATCGAACAGCTCGGCCGGCTACTTGAGACGAGCCTGCAGCACGGGCTGGAAGCCAGCTCCCAGGCACCCGGCGGCGTGGCGGCCACCCTCCCGCTCCACCACGCCGTCCTGATCGCGGTCCGGGCCCACCGACCGGTCGCCGCCCACCGCGCGATGCGGCGGCTGATCGAGACCACGTCCACGGCGGTCGAGCGCATGATCGAGCCGCACTAATCTGGCTGGGGAACTCCTGGAACCGCGTCAGTGCACCCGTGCCGGCGTGTCGGCGCTGACCCGCCGCCGGGCAACCGGAAGCAAGAGAGCGGCCGAAGCGATGAGGAGCAGACTCAGCACCACCACATTCAGCACCTTGTCGAGGGTGTTGTACATGTGGAGATGCTGCATGTGATAAATCAGGTGCGGGATGTTGAAGGTCAGCCATACCAGCCCGGTAATGCGCGCGACCGTGTCACTCCGCACGCTGCGTAGGGCGATCAGGCTCAGCACGGCGAGTGCCATGAACATCGCACCAGCGTCCTTGGACAGGTGCTCGTTGTAAGGGCCCAGTTGCGGCAGCCAGCTGAGTCCGAAGCCGGGGAAATGGCCGTGCCAGTGGCGGGGAGCGAAGTAGGCCCACACTCCGGTGTAGGCACCTCCCACAGCGAGGATTGCCAGGAGGACGCGGCGAAGGTTGAGGCTCATGGCTAAGAGACGACACAGGAACGGGGTATGTGACACCCCTCGGTTCACCTACTCCTGAAACTTGAGATGCCGGAGCTTGTCAGGATTGACTACCGCGTCGATTTCCGTGATGCACCCGTCGTGGACGGTGAATGCGAGAACGACGGTCAGGCCGCTACTGTCGAGAAAAACCAGGCCTGGTGCGCCGTTCACCTCGCGCCTCAGGATTTTGATTGTGGCGAGGTCGACCCATTGCAGGATCCCCAGCACGAAACGGGCGGTCTTCTCATGGCCGACTATCGGTCGCCGAGCCGCGGTAACGATGCCCCCGCCGTCCGATCGCCACACCACGTCCGGATCGAGGATCTCCAGTAGCCGGGCGAGATCGCCGCCGGTGGAGGCCGCCAGGAAGGCCTCGACGGCTTGCTGGTGACCACTGCGGTCGGCCGACTGGCGAGGGGCCTCCTCGCGGACCCGGCGCCGCGCACGGGAGGCCAACTGTCGCACGGCCGCCGGCGTGCGGCCGACGCTCTCCGCGATCTCCGCGAACGGCACCGCGAACGGCACCGCGAACGGCACCGTGCAGGATGAAGGCCGTTCGTTCAGCCGGTGTCCATCGCTGAAGGACGGTGAGCATCGCAAGGCTCACCGTGTCGTCCAGCGTCACCCGATCCTCCGGCCCTCCCTCGGTGACCAGCGGCTCCGGCAGCCATGGGCCGGTATAAACCTCGCGGCGCGCCCGCGCCGAACCGATCATGTCGTAACAGATCCGGCTGACCACTGTGCGCAGAAATGGCCCTGCGTCCACCACGTACCCGTCGGGCAGCCTTTGCCAGCGCAGCCACGCCTCCTGGAGTACGTCATCGGCGTCGGCCACGGATGCGGTAATGCGGTACGCGATGTCCCACAACCGGACGCGCTGTTCCTCGAATGCTCCGCCGTCAGCCACGAAGTCACCACGCAGCCGCTGAGCGCAAGTCGGTCCGCGCGAGCCGAACCGGGAGTTCGCACAGCCCCCGGGTAGTCCGCGCAGAGCCAGTGCGACGCCCAAAGGGCTCGCGCAAACCCAGTGCCGCTGGCACAGCCCCTGCAGGCTCTGCACGGGCCGCGGCCGGTCTGTGCCAGCCAAGGGCACGTCGAGGTCGACGCCAGTCTTGATTCTCGCGATCAGAACCGGACCCACGTCGACCTCGACGCATTCCGCCCGGTCAGCAGGGCCCGGTCAGCACTGGGCCGGTGGTTAGCGCACCCGCTCCGGGATGTGGTCGAGGGCGTGCAGCACGTGTACCGCGAGCGCGGATGTGGCCTGGTCGCTGAGCTTTTCGTGCCGCTGGATCGTGTCCACGACCAGCTGGAGGCGCTTGTCGTAGGGTGACCTGAATTTGATTTCCTTCTTGGTCATGTCCGGTCTTCTTTCTGTGCGGTCGCGGCGGGATGATCGTTCGCGAGCAGGGTGGAGACATCATCGGTATTGCCTGATCCCGCCGAGGCTGTGAGCACCTCGCGGGCGGCTTGCTCGGTGTACTCCGGGCCGACCACAACCAGAGTGACCCGTTGATCGCGGGCGATCACATCGACGCTGCCGGTGCGCTGCACGCGGTAGCCGGCGAGGCGGACGGCGGCGCCCTCGACGCTGACGATGCGCGGCGGAGCGTCCCAGTCGCCCAGGTGATAGCTCACCGACTCGACGCGGCCCAGGCGCTGGCCCAGTGCGGCGACCAGGGCTGGCAGCTCGACTTCCATCTTGCGGGAGCGGGGCCACCATCCGCCGTCCACATATCCGGTTGTGGGGCCGTCCGGCTTCAACTCGAGCCGGGCCTCCTGGTCGGCGACGGCGGGCGGCGCTGGTTCGCTCGCGTTCCTGGGCGACGTGATGGTGGATGCCGACGACATGTCGGGCGCTCCGGTCTCCGGGGGGCCACAAACCGCCCGGCGTGGACGCTCATCGGGGACGACGCGGGCTTGACCGCCCGTATGCGAGATGCACCCAACATCGTCAGCGTACGCCCTGGCGATGCCGTTCCACGGGAGCGTCGCAGGAAATGTCGGCGCGCCTCCTGACCTGGCGGAATGCCCCCTCGCGGGATTAGGCTCCGCCAGTCGTGGAGACCAGCGATTCGCTGCACGCCCGCGCGGTCGCGGGTCTCGATGAGCTCCGTGCGCTGCTGGGGCCTGGCGCGGTCGCGGCCGAGGGTTCGCACGATGGCGACCCGGGCATGGTCGAAGAACTTGTTGACGTTGGCCTGGCCGAGCTGCGCGGTATCTTGCCGAGCTACACCGGCCCCGAGGCGGCCCGGCTGGCAACTGTGGCGCTGGAGCTTGCCGACGTGCGGTCCTTGCTGGCCGGCGAGCGAACCCGGCGGCGGGTGGAAGGCGTGGTGCAGGTTCAGCGTGCGCTCGCCCGGTTACGGGCCGTTGGTTCCACCGAGCAGATGCTGATGAAGGCCCCGGAAGCGGTGTGCGAGTACTGCGGATTCGAGCGCGCCCTGCTGTGGCGGATCGAGGAGCGGGTGGTTACCCCGCTGGCCGCCTACTCCGCGCGCGATCCAGCGTGGGGCGAGAAGGTGTTGCACCACTTCTCCTCGGTGCACGGCCCGATCATGCTGGATTCGTTGATGCTGGAGAACGAGATGCTGCGCCGGCGCGCGCCGCTCATCGTGCACGATACGTCGAACAGTCCTGGTGCCATGGGCAAGTTGCTGCGCCGGTCGAACATTCGCTCGTACGTCTCCGCGCCGGTTATGCCCGAGGGCCGGGTGATCGGAGGCATCCACGCGTCGACGATGGCGCAGGACACGGTCGCGGACCGCGATGTGTTGTGGGCCTTCGCCGAAGGCTATGGCTACGCGTTGGAACGGACCATCCTGCTGGAACGCCTGCACGACCAGGGTGAGCGCATCCGCCAGCTTGTCGGCTCGACCGAGTCGGTGCTCACCGAAATTCGGGAGGCCGGCCTGCAGATCACCAACACGAGCAAGGGCCTACTCGCGACCGAGGCCGAACCGGTGCGCTCAGCGATGCTGTCCGCGCCGGTTTCCCCCATTCACCAGATTCTCACCAGCCGTGAGCTGGAGATCATCGAGTTGTTGGCCCATGGAGAGACCAACAAACAAATCGCCGCACGGATGGTCGTGTCCGAGGGCACGGTGAAGTCTCACGTCGGCAACATCCTGCGCAAGATGCAGGCCGCGAATCGGGCCGAGGCGGTGTCGAAGTTCATGCGGCTGACCGGTCCGGGCGCGGGTTGAGGCGTGGACCATTCGGCCCAGGATGCTGGCCGGATGGCCAGGTGAGATCCCCCGTTCGACAAGTTGTCCGCCCGTCGACGGCTTGGCAGCGTGTCAACACACGAGTCAGCGGCCGCACAGCGCGCCGGCGGACGCAACGATCGGAGCCGAGGGCATGGACATCACCGCCCTCACCCGCAAGGGTGCCCAGCAATTCGCCGACTCCATCGCGGTCAGCTTCGAGGGGAAGTCGCTGACCTACGCTCAGCTTTTCGAGCGTTCCTGCCGCCTGGCGAACGCGCTCGACGCGCTCGGGGTCAGGCCGGGCGAGCGGGTAGCCACCATGTGCGACAACAGCCTGGAAGCGGTGGAGCTAATCACCGGCGTCGCGCTCGGCGGCTACGTTCGCGCGGCGCTCTACACGCACAACTCCGCCGAGTCCAACCTCTACCAACTCGACGATCTGATCGAGGCCTCGGTGCTGCTGATCGACGCCGCGCACTACGAGCACCTCGCCGCACCGCTCGCGCACGCGAAACATCCGCGCCACGTGCTCGTCCTCGGTGGACCGGCCCCGCCAGGAACGCTGGACTACGAGCATGCGCTGGCCGGTGCCGCCGCCACCGACCCGCGTGTCGTACCGCGCCCCTCGGACCCGCATGTGATCCGGTTCTCGGCGGGCACCACCGGCAAACCGAAAGGCATCCTGCACACCGTCGAGGGCTGGCGCAACGTAGCGACCGAAGCCGCGCTCACCATGCCCCGACTGACCCCGGACGACCGCTACCTCGCCGCGGGCCCACTGTCACACGCGGCACAGCTGCCGATCTACCCCATCCTCGCGGCCGGCGGGTCAATCGTGATCATGCGGGCATTCCACCCCGAGCGCTTTCTCGAGCTGGTCGAACGCGAGCGCTGCACAACAACCCTGCTGGTCCCGACGATGATCCAAATGATCGTCCACCATCCGGCGGCGGCCACCGCCGATGTCTCCAGCCTCCGGGGTGTCTTCTACGGCGCCTCGCCGATCAGCGAACAGACCATGACAGAGGCCCGCGCGCTGTGGGGCGACGTCCTGTACCAGGGATATGGCCAGAGCGAGGTGGCCGTGCTGACCACGCTCGGCCCGCGCGACCACATCCCCGCGAGCACCGGCTCCAACCGACTGCGCTCCGCCGGCCGCCCGACACCCAACACGGTGATCCGCATCGTGGACGAGGATGGCAACGACCTGCCGACCGGCACGATCGGCGAGATCGCGGCACGGACCCCCGCCGCGATGGCCGGCATCTGGCGGGACCCGGACGCCACCGCCGAACGCTTCCTGCCCGACGGCAGCATTCTGACCCGCGACATGGGCTACCTGGACGAAGATGGCTTCCTGTACCTCGCGGACCGCAAGGAGGACATGATCATCTCAGGGGGTTTCAACATCTGGCCCGCCGAGCTGGAGAACGCGCTGGCTTCGCATCCGGCCGTCGCGCAGGTCGCGGTGGTCGGCGTACCCCATGACAAGTGGGGCGAGACGCCCAAGGCCGTGGTGGTGCTCCGGCCTGGGCAGCACACCTCCGCCGAGGAACTCATCGACTGGACCAGGGACAAGGTCGGCGCCATCAAGCGCGCCACCAGCGTCGACTTCGCCGAAGACCTACCCAGGTCCCCCCTCGGGAAAGTGCTGCGCCGCGAAGTGCGCGCCCGCTGCCTGGCCATGCTGATCCCGGGCGGCTAGGTCAGGGCAGCGAGGTGGGCAGGCCGAATCGCGCGATGTGCTCGGCCCCGATGAAGGTGGTGATCTCGGCGATCCGCTCGCCACGGAGGGTGAACACGTTGACCGACCAGCCGAGGTGGGCGCCGGCGTCGTCGTCCCAGAGGTAGCCACCCACCGCGGGCTGACCGTTTGCGCTGGTCGGGACGTGCCGCCAGGAGCCGCAGCCGGTCAACGGGACGGCCATGGCGAAGTCGGTGACCGCTGCCAGGCCTCGATACCAGTGCGGCAGCGGCGGCATCGACCAGGTGACGTCCTCGGTGAGCAACGCGACGAGGGCGTCCACGTCGCCACGTTCCAGCGCGGCGGAGTAGCCGGCGACGATCCCCCGCAGGCGGCCGTCCTCGATCTCCCGGAGCGTCTGCTGCTGGCTCCGGGAGGGGACCTTCTCGGCCACGATCCGACGGGCTCGCTGCAGGGCGCTGTTCACCGACGCGGTCGAGGTGTCCATCGTGTTGGCGATCTCGGCGGCGGAGAACCCGAGCACCTCGAAGAGCAGCAGCGCCGCCCGCTGGTTGCCCGGCAGATGCTGGCACGCGGCGACGAACGCGAGCTCCACGGCTTCCCGCTGCTCGTAGCGCGCTTCCGGGCTGGCCGGGCCGTCGGCCAGCCCCACGTCCGGGTACGGGCCCAGCCAGGCGATGTCGGCCAGCGGGGCGTCGGTGACCACGGCGCGGTCGCTGGACGGGCCGAGGTCCATGGGCAGCGCCCGCCTGCCTCGGCGCTGAACGCTGTCCAGGCAGGTGCGGGTGATCACCGTGTAGAGCCACGAGCGCAGCGAGCTGCGCCCCTCGAAGCGCGCCAGCCCGCGCCACGCCCGCAGCAGGGCGTCCTGCAGTGCGTCGTCGGCGTCGTGGGTGGAGCCGAGCATGCGGTAGCAGTGCGCGTGCAGTTCCCGGCGCAGTGGCTCCACCAGGCGGGTGAAGGCGGCCGCGTCGCCGTCGCGCGCCCGTGGCAGGTCGGGATTCTGGGCGCCCTCGGCGGTCGTGTCCTCGGCTGGCGCGGAAATTTCACCCACGAGCGATGAGTCTGCCCCACCGAGGCAGTCTCCCTTTCCACAAAAAGCATGACCGCCCAGGCAGGAGACACCCGGCATGACCCCGACAGACCCGAAGGCAGATCTGCGGCAATACCTACAGAGCGCCCGCGACGCCCTGCTGTGGAAGCTTGACGGGCTGTCCGAGTACGACATCCGCCGCCCGCTGACGCCGACCGGCACCAATCTGCTCGGACTGGTCAAACACGCGGCCACCGCCGAGCTGCTCTGGTTGGGCTACACCTTCGGGAGGCCGACCGACGAACCGCTGACCTGGCTGGCGGAGGAAGCCGGCCCGAACGCGAGCATGTGGGCCACCCTGGACGAGACGCGCGAGCACATCGTCGGGATGTACCGCCGGGCCTGCGCGCACTCGGACGCGACGATCGACGCGCTGGGGTTGGACGCGGTCGGGGACGTGCCGATGTGGCCCGGCGATCGGGGCAAGGTGACGCTGCACCGGGCCCTGGTGCACCTGATCGCCGAGACTTCCCGGCATGCCGGGCACGCCGATGTCGTCCGGGAGCTCATCGACGGGGCGGTCGGGAAGCACCCCGGTGAGGACGACATGACCGCCGGTGACCAGGATTGGTGGCGGACCTATCGGGAGCGGCTGGAGCAGGTGGCGCGGGAGGCCGGCCAGCGCTGAGGCCACACCGGTATCCACGCTGAATTCGGAGTAGACACGGTGGCATGACGTCCTCCCCCACAGGCTGGCAACTTCCGGACGGCGTGGCCGGCCGACCGGTCGCCGTGGTCTACAGCGACGACTCGACCGGTCCCAGCGACGGCGACGACACCGGGGCGATGGCCACCATGCTCGCCGCGACCAGGTGGAACTTCGAGGTGACCACCGCCGGGCCGAACGGCACGATGAGCGTCCGCGAGGCGCTGGCCCGGCCCGAGGTACGGCTGTACGCGCAGCCGGGCGCCGACGGCGACGATGACGCCGCGTTTCGCCGGCAGCGCCGCGACAAGTCCGCGATCCGCGAGTTCGTCGCCCGGGGCGGCCGGTACCTGGGCATCTGCATGGGCGGTTTCCTCGCCGAACCCGGCTTCTTCAACATCTTCCCCGGCCGGGTGGACGAGTACTACTCCTCGAAGGGCGCGTCGGTGACCACCGACGACCCGGCGCTGATCCCGATCCTGTGGCGGGGAACTCGGCGGGAGATGTACTTCCAGGACGGCGGATTCATGGTTCCCAAGCGCAAGGCCACCGGGATCGACGTCCTGGCCCGCTACACCAACGGCTCGATCGCCGCGCTGGTCGCGCCCTACGGGGACGGGAGGGTGGGCCTGTGCGGGCCGCACCCGGAAGCCCCGCCGGCCTGGTATCGAGACGCCGACCTGGACTACCCGGGCCCCACCCAAGACCTCGGCGAGGATCTGGTCGACACGCTCATGGCTGACTGACCAGCGATCGGCGCCGAGTGGGAGGTCGGTGTGCCGCGTTACGTACGTGCCAACGCGTGCTCGACCAGCGCGATCAGTGCGTTCCGGCTGGGCTGCACCTCCCGGGCGTCCAGGTGCAGCAGCGGGCACTCCCTGGACAGGACCAGTGCGTCGCGCACCGACGCGTCGCTGAAGACCGGAGTGTTCGGGAAGTCGTTGAGGGCGAGCACGAACGGCATCCCGCGATTCTCGAAGTAGTCGATCGCCGCGAACGAGTCGTCCACCCGGCGCAGGTCGACGAGC
>DATHIT010000349.1:0-4373 GCA_035489915.1 Pseudonocardia sp.
CCGGATCCGTCGGGGGCATCGTCGTAGATGCCTACCGCCAGGCGGTGGGTGCGTAGCTCGCCGGCGCCTGGCCGGGCGCCGCCCTGGCGTACCGCAAAGGACTCGAAGGCCCCGGAGGCGTCGACGGTGAAGTCCGGGCGCAGCAGGTTCAGGCCGGTGGTGCGCAGCCACTGTGCGCCCCAGTCCGAGAGGTCTCGGCCGGAGGATTTCTCCAGGGCGCCGAGCAGGTCGTCGAAGGTGGCGTTGCGCCAGGCGTGTGCTTCGAAGTAGCTGCGCAGGCCGGCCAGGAACGGCTCCAGCCCGACGTAGGCCACCAGCTGCTTGAGCACCGAGGCGCCCTTGGCGTAGGTGATGCCGTCGAAGTTGACCTCGACGGCGGCCAGGTCGGGGATGTCGGCGGCGACCGGGTGGGTGGAGGGCAGCTGGTCCTGCCGGTACGCCCAGGCCTTCTCCACGTTGGCGAAGGTGACCCAGGAGCCGGTGTACTCGGTGGCGCTGGCCTGGCAGATCACTGAGGCCCAGGTGGCGAACGACTCGTTCAGCCACAGGTCGTCCCACCAGCGCATGGTCACCAGGTCGCCGAACCACATGTGCGCCATCTCGTGCAGCACGGTCTCCGCGCGCCGCTCGTAGAGGTACTTGGTGACCCGGGAGCGGAAGACGTAGTCCTCCAGGAAGGTGACCGCGCCGGCGTTCTCCATCGCGCCGGCGTTGAACTCCGGGACGAACAGCTGGTCGTACTTGCCGAACGGGTACCGGACGCCGAAGTTGGCGTGGTAGAAGTCGAAGCCCTGCTTGGTCTCGGTGAACAGCCGGTCGGCGTCCATGTGCTTGGCCAGCGAGGCCCGGCAGTAGATGCCCAGCGGGATTCCGTCGTGGGTGTCGTGCCAGCTCTGGTACGGGCCGGCGATCAGCGCGACCAGGTAGGTACTGATGATGTCGCTGGTGGCAAACCGGTGGGTGACCGCTCCGCTGGGCGCCGGCGAACTGTCCTCGATGACGGCGTTGGAGATGACCTTCCAGTCCGGCGCGGCGGTGACCGTCAGCTGGTAGCGGCCCTTGAGGTCGGGCTGGTCGAAGCAGGCGAACATGCGCTTGGCGTCGGCTGTCTCGAACTGGGAGTAGAGGTAGACGGCGTCATCCACCGGGTCCACGAAGCGGTGCAGGCCCTCGCCGGTGTTCATGTACCGGCCGTCCGCCCGGACGGTGAGCTCGTTGTGCGCGGCCAGGTTCGGCAGCGCGATGCCGTCCTCCTCGCGGTAGCCGGACACGTCCAGCTCGGTGCCGTTCAACACGGCGGAATGCACGCCGGCGGCAACGATGTCGATCCAGCTGCTGGCGCCGGGCTGGGCGCAGTCGAAGCGCACGGTCGTGGTACTGGTGAACGTGCTGGTGCCGGGCCGGCCGGCGCCGTCGGTGAGATCCAGTTCGATGGCGTACTGAATGGCCGAGACGGCGTTGGCGTCGGTGGGGCTCATCAGCGCGGCGCGCTGCTCGGCCGCGGTGCGGGTCAAGTTCGGTGCGGCCACGGGTCTCCCTGTCAGTGCGGTCGGTGCTCTTCAGGCGCGATCAAACCATGTTCGACGGTGCCGGGAGGAGTCAGTTCTCGCACCCGCCACCCGGTAGGTCCGACGTTAGTCCCGTCCGGTCAGCGGAACATTCGGTCGCGCCAGGTTGTTGAACGCTGTCACAGCTTGATCTGACCTACGGGAGGCCGCGTCCGATGACCACCAGCGCCGACAGCACAACCGCCACCGTCGACTTCTGGTTCGACCCGCTCTGTCCGTGGGCGTGGCTCACCTCGCGGTGGATGCTGGAGGTGCGCGAGGTCCGCGACATCGACCTGCGCTTCCACGTGATGAGCCTGTCGGTGCTGAACTCCGACCGGGAGGGGCTGCCCGAGCAGTACAAGGAGCTGCTGGCCAAGGGCTGGGGGCCGGTCCGGGTATGCATTGCGGCGGCCAAGGAACGCGGCCAGGAGATCCTCGAGCCGCTGTACACCGCGATGGGCACGCGCATCCACAACGGGGACAACAAGGTCTTCGACGTGGTGATCAAGGAGGCGCTGGCCGAGCTGGACCTGCCCGCCTCGCTCGCCGACGCCGCGACCAGCACGGACTTCGACGAGGAGCTCAAGGCCAGCCACCACGCCGGGATGGACCCGGTCGGGTTGGACGTGGGCACCCCCACCATCCACGTCGACGGAGTGGCCTTCTTCGGCCCGGTGATCTCCAAGACGCCGCGCGGGGAGCAAGCCGGGCAGGTCTTCGACGCGGCCCGCACGCTGGCCGGCTACCCGCACTTCTTCGAGCTGAAGCGGACCCGTACGGAGAGCCCCGACTTCAGCTGAGCTCGCTGCCGGGCTGATCCGGTGCCAGGATGGGCGTCATGGTTGCTCCTACCCTGACGTCCCCCGGGCACTGGATCAGCGGCGAGCGCGTCGAAGGTCGCGGTGAGTTCCTCGAGGTGAAGTCGATTCAGCGGTAAGAGGGTGCCTCGCCACCGTGTGGTCTGTCACAGTTGGCCCGGCCTAGGCCGAATGGGCCCTGGCTGGGTGTTCGCTCGGCGATCGAGTGATATGGATTGCCGAGGTATTTCCTCAGTACGGAAGGAGACCGGAATACCCTGTCTGGGATGTCTCTGACCGGTGAATCGAGCCCGCTGGTGCTCGCACAGCGCTATCGCCTCGAGGAGCGGGTAGGTGCCGGCTCCATGGGGGCGGTTTGGCGTGCCACCGATGAGCTGCTCGGGCGCACGGTGGCGGTCAAGCAGTTGCTGCTGCAGCCGGGCGCCCCGGGCTTCGGCACCCAGGGGCAGGAGCTCGACGAGGCCCGGCAGCGGATCATGCGCGAGGGCCGGTTGGCCGCCCGGCTGCAGCATCAGCATGCCATCGCGGTGTTCGACGTGGTGCTGCACAACGACACGCCGTGGCTGGTGATGGAGTACCTGCCGTCCCGCACGTTGGGTGCCCTGCTGGTCGAGGAGGGGCCGCTGGGCCCCCGGGACGTGGCCGCCATCGGCCGGCAGATCGCCGACGGGCTGGCCGCCGCGCATGCTGCCGGGATCGTGCACCGGGACATCAAGCCGGGCAATGTGCTGATCGGCCCGGACGGCATCGTGAAGATCACCGACTTCGGCGTGTCCAGGGCGGCCGACGACGTCCAGCTCACCCGGACCGGGTTGATCGCCGGCACCCCGGCCTACCTCGCCCCGGAGACCGCCAGGGGACTCAACCCCACCACGGCCTCGGACGTGTTCGCGCTCGGCTCCACGCTCTACACGGCGGTCGAGGGCGAGCCCCCGTTCGGTCTGGACGAGAACGCCTACGCGCTGCTCTACAAGGTGGGCGCGGGGACGATCCGCCCGCCGGAGCGAGCCGGGCCACTCACCGGCGCGCTGCTGCACATGCTGCGGACGGAGCCCGATGAGCGGCCGACCGCCGCGCGGGCTCGCGAGGAGCTGGCCGCTGTGGTGTCCGGACGCCCGATGGCCGATCCGATGCCGGGGCGGGCAAACACCCAGGGGCGCCGCGCCGGCCCGGGGCGAAAGGTGCCCGGTTGGAAGAGCTCGCCGGCCCGAGGCGACTACGCCGGTGCGGAGAAGGCGTCGGAGCGACCCGAGGGGGCCGGGTCCGCGCCGCCGTCGGGCGATCGCCGCACCGGACTGACCGGCACCCGGGTGGACCTCAACCCGTTGTCGCCCACCGGGGCCGCCGCCATCCCACTCAGCGCGCCGGCGCCTCCGCCGCCGTCCGAATCCGCGGTGGCCGCGTCGCCGATGGCCGCAGCTCCGAGGACCGCGCCGCAGCCGGTGGTTCCATCAGGGGGCGGTCGGAGTTGGCCCGGCACCGGTGCTCGGCCCGGTGGCCGCCGCCGGCCGTCCGGAGCGATGCTCGCGCTGATCGCGTTGGCGGTCCTCGCGGTGGCGGCGGTGGCCACGTTGATCGTGGTGCGGCCCAGCGGCGTTCCGGTGCTGAGTGGTCCTTCGGCGGTGGCTCCGAGCGCCCCGGCCGCCGCGCCGTCCATCTCGGTGCGGCCGGGTGCCGAGCCCTCGGCGGCGGAGCTGGAGAGCTTCATCCGCGGCTACTACGGCCTGCTGCCCGGGCAGCCGGCCGCCGGGTGGGCACTGCTCGGCGACTCGGCGCGCTCGGCCTCCAACGGCTACCAGAGCTACCTCGGCTTCTACAACAGCCTGGCCTCGATCAGCTTCGCCGAGGAGCCCACCGCCGTGGACAGCCGGACGGTGCGCGCCACGCTGCGGTTTGTGCCGAAGAGCGGTGGCGAGAGCGTCGAGCGCTACCAGTTCACCGTGGTGCCTGATCCGGACGGCAAGCTCATCATGAGCTCCTTCGCCCGAGGCTGAGCCGGAACTCG
>DATHIT010000350.1:0-17216 GCA_035489915.1 Pseudonocardia sp.
GTCCAGCAGCCCGGGTTCGGCGTCGAGGTCCCCGTGGTGGCGCAGGTCTGGTGACGTCACGGCCACCACGGTATGTCTCGCGCCGCCGGTGAACCCGGTTGACCCGGGCCGTCCTCGCTGGGCAGGCTTGCGATATGGACCCGCGCCGCGCCGAACTACGCGCGCGGCCGCTGTACGGCGAGTGCTACGACCGGGGTGACGCGGACTGGTGAATGGGTCGGCCGCCGTCAGCGACGTCGCGGAGTTCGTCGCCGCCCTGCCCAAGGTTGAGCTGCACCTGCACCTGGTCGGCTCGGCCTCGCTGGACACCGTGCTCGCGCTGGCCCGTCGGCACCCCGAGGTGCATCCCGGCCAGGGCGTGCCGACCGAGGTCAATGCGCTGCGCCGGTTCTACGCATTCACCGACTTCCCGCACTTCCTCGAGGTCTACCGGCGGGTGAACCTGCTGGTGAACACCGGGGCGGACGTGGTCAGCCTGGTCGCCGGGCTGGCCGCCGAGCTCGCCGCGCGCACCGTCCGGTACGCCGAGGTGCAGGTCACCCCGGTGCGCAACCGGATGGCCGGGATCAGCTTCGCCGACCTCGCGGGCGCGCTGACCGACGGCCGCGCGCTGGCTCGCCAGGAGTACGGCGTGGAGCTGGGCTGGGTGTTCGACGCGGACTCCGCGCTCGGGCTACCGGGCGCCGAGGAAACCGTCGACTTCGCGGTCAACCACCGCCCGGAGGGCACCGTCGGCATCGGGCTGGGCGGCGCCGAGCTCGGCGTGCGGCGGGCCGACTTCGCCCCGGCGTTCCGCCGGGCCCGCGATGCCGGGTTGCACAGCGTGCCGCATGCCGGGGAGACGGTCGGCCCGGCCGAGGTGTGGGCCGCGGTGACCGAGCTGGGCGCGGAGCGGGTGGGCCACGGCATCGGGTCCGCCGCCGACCCCCGCCTGCTGGAGCTGCTCGCCGAGCGGGGCATCACCCTCGAGGTCTGCCCGACGTCCAACGTCCGCACCGCCGCGGTGTCCTCGCTGGAAGAGCACCCGCTGCCCACCCTGCTGGCCGCCGGCGTGCCGGTGACGCTGGCCACCGACGACCCGGGCATGTTCCACACCGACCTCAATGCCGAGTACCTGCACTGCCATGAGGTGTTCGGGCTGAGCACCGCCGAGCTGGCCGACATCGCCCGGGCCGGCGCTCGTGCCGCGTTCTGCCCGGAACCGCTGCGCGAAGCGATCATCGCCGAGATCGACCAGGTGCAGCGCGCCGCCGGCGGCTGAGCCGGGCTCGGGTCAGCCGCCGGCACCTGACTCGGGCACGCTCCCACCCGGCTCGGGAGCGTCCATTTGAAACAAAGGGGCTGTACGGTCGCGCGCAATTGCGAGGCACGCGTTCCTCCAGTCAGGGAGTCCCGATGGGCCGTTCAGCCGAGCGCACGGTCGCCGGGCTCCGTGTCGTGATCACCGGCGCGACCGGCGGCATCGGCCGCGAGCTGGCCCGCGAGTTGGCCCGGCGGGGCGCCGCCGTCACGCTCCTGGCCCGCGACCGCGACCGTGGCGAGGCGGTCGCCGGATCGCTGCCCACCGCGCCGGGCGACTCGCCGGCGCCCGAGGTAGTGGTCGCCGACCTCGGCGACCTCGGATCGGTCCGGCGCGCGGCCGACGAGCTCAACCAGCGTTACGCCCGGATCGACGTGCTGGTCAACAATGCCGGCATGGTCGGTGCGCGGTCAGCGCTGAGCCCGGACGGGTTCGACCTCATGATGGCGACCAATCACCTGGGTCCGTTCCTGCTCACCAACCTGTTGCTGGCCAGGCTGGGCGGGGCCTCGTCGGCCCGGATCGTGAACACCGCCTCGGAGGCCCACCGGGGTGGCGGCCGTCCCGAACCCGATTCGCTGGGCACGCCGGCGCCCTACGGCATGGTCGGTGCGCAGCGGGCATACGGCCGCTCCAAGCTGATGAACGTGTTGTTCACCGCCGAGCTCGCCCGCCGTCTCGATGGCACGGACGTCACGACCAACTGCTTCTGCCCTGGACTGGTCGCCACCGGGCTCGCCCGCGAGGCTCCCGGCATCCAGCGGGCGCTCGGTCGGCTGGCCGGCACGCCGTTGGTCCGCCGACCCGAGCAGGGCGCGCGGCTGGGGTTGCGCCTGGTGCTCGACCCGGAGCTGGACGGGGTGAGCGGGAGGTTCTTCACCTCGACGCCGGGGGCCCGCCTGCTGCCGTCCGTAGCCACCGTCGGCGACGCCGCCTATCAGCGTGAGGTCTGGGACCGCTCCGCCACGCTGGTCGGGCTGCCGACCTGAGCGCAACCGGCGGGACCAAGATCTGTGCTGGCGAGAGCGGTTCAGCTCGGACGTGACGGGGCACTCCTTCCTAGCCTCAGCATCCGCTTGCGCGCGGCCGCGCAGAGGTGTTGACTAGGTTTCGAACACGTTCAAAAGTGACGGGGAGTGACCCCCAATGGACACAGCTCTAGCCAGTTATCTGGTCCTACTACTCACGGGCACCGGCCTGACCGCGGTGGTCGGAGTGATCCTCCGGCGCAGCGGCCAGGCACTGTTGGAGGAGACCTACCCAGCGCCTCGCGCGGCCGGCTTGTCCCGGCTGGTGACCGTCGGGTTTCTCCTGGTGGCGCTGGGCTTACTGGCGCTCATCTCCACGGTGGACCTGCCGGTCGACGGCATGGTGCAGCTCATGGTCACCAAGCTCGGCGTGGTACTGCTCATCCTGGGCGCGGCGTACGGACTCACCCTGATGGTGCTCAACCGGATCCGGGATGCCGCTCGACGCGCGGAGTTGGACGAGGAGTTCCACGCCGCGTTGCGCCCCAAGTGAGCTCCCCGACGGCCGGAGCGGCACCGGACCAGGACGACCCCGACGCGAATTCCGGTGGCGCGGCGGCGCAGTCGCAGCGCACCCCGAAATCGGAGCGGACCCGGGAGCAGATTGTGGCGGCCGCGCTACAGCTCTTCCGGGAGCAGGGCTATCAGGGCACCACGATGCGCGCGGTGGCGGCCAGCGCCGGGGTGTCGGTGGGCAACGCGTACTACTACTTCTCCTCCAAGGAGGAGTTGATCCAGGGCTTCTACGACCAGATGGTGACCGACCAGGCCGCCGCCTGCGTGCAGGTGTTCGCCGGCAGCCGGGACTTCGCCGAGCGGCTGCGCGGCGCGCTGCTGGCCTGGCTAACCGCCGCCGAGCCCTACCACGAGTTCGCCGGACGGTTCTTCGCCACCGCGGCGCAGCCGGACAATCCGCTGTCCCCGTTCAGCCGGGCTTCCTCGCCGGCCCGGGACGCCTCGATCGCGCTCTACCGGGAGCTGATCGACGGCGCGTCGGTGCAGGTCGGCGCGGAGCTGTCGGTCACGCTGCCGGAGTTGCTCTGGCTCTACCAACTCGGCATCGTGCTCTACTGGGTGCACGACTCCTCGCCCGGCACGAAACGCACCCGGCTACTGGTCGACCACACCGTGCCGATGATCACTCGGCTGGTCCGGCTGTCCCGGCTGCCGGTCATTCGCCCGCTGTCCCGCCAGACCGCCGAACTGGTCACCATGCTCCGCTCGCACCCGAGCTGACCCACCCGGCGCACCCGGCGGCCACCGCACACCCACTTCGTACCCAGCACACCCACTGCAGCTGGTGTGCTGGGTACACACCGGGTGTGCGGCCGCGCGGTCAGCCGGCCGGCGGTCAGCTGGGGCTGGGGCTTGCGCCGGGGGCGGTGCGCTCCAGCGCCGGCCAACCGGTGTCCCGCTGATGCGCCTCGGCCTCCACCCGGCCGCCGCCGCGCAGGCCGAACAGTCGCTTGGCGAACAGCAGGTAGGCGACTACCGCGAGGTTGATCACCAGGGTGACGATCTTGGTGACGGTGATCCGCCCGGTCAGCTCGTAGACCTCCGGGATGAGCAGCAGCGAGGTGGCCAGGAACGTGAGGTACTCCGCCCACCGCTTGCCCAGCCACAGGCCCACCGCCTCGACCCCCTCCAGCACCGCGTAGCCGGCCAGCGCCAGCCCGACCAGGTACAGGGTTGACGATTTCGCGGCGAAGGCCCCGATGAGGTCCCGCACGATGCCCCCGCCGCGGAACCCCTCCGGGCCGCCCAGGGCATCCTGGATCGCGTTCATCACCCGGTAGAAAGTGTCGCTGTACGCCGCGCGCTTTGCGACGAACAGGAACACCACCACGGCCAGGCTGCCGAGCACCAGGAAGTGCACCAGCCGGTCCAGAGCGATCAGCCGCAGCAGGTAGTGATCGCGCAGCGGGCGACCGCGCAACGGCAGCTGGATCTCCGACCGGTCGGCGAGATGCTCGCTGCTGGGCGCGGCCGGCGGCGGCAGCGGCACCCAGGAGTCACAGCGCAGGCACCGGTGCCAGCGCAGCCCATCCCCCGGTTCCCGCACCACCAGTTCGTCCTCCGGCCGGATCCGCGCCACGTCGGTGCCCAGCAGCTCGTGTCCGCGCAGCCCACAGCCGATCAGCTCGTAGTGGAACGTCGGGCGCCAACTGGTCGTGCGCACGGCTCCCGGCGGCGCCTCGGCGCGAGGCTGTCCCGGCGGGTTGTCAGCGGCCACCCAGCGAGGATAGTGCCGCTCGGACGGGGCACCGCCGGCACTCCCAGCAGCCGGCTTGGACGCCCGGAAACTCGGGAACGCGATATCCCAAAACATCATCCGGCCCACCACAGCTGGCGACCCAAGCGTCCCTTGACCCCTCCAGGGATGCCCTTTACGGTGTTGGAAAGCGCTTCCCCGTAGGATCCAGGACACCGATGAGGAGCTCATGGAGCGACGGCGGATCGGCATCGCGATGAACGGCGTGACCGGGCGGATGGGCTACAACCAGCACCTGGTCCGGTCGATCCTGGCGATCCGGGAGCAGGGCGGGGTGGCCACCGCCACCGGCGAAGTGATCTGGCCGGAGCCGGTACTGGTCGGGCGCAACGAGGACAAGCTGCGCGGGCTCGCCGAGCGGCACGGGCTGACCAGGTGGACCACCAGCCTGGACGAGGCGCTGGCCGAGCCGGACGTGGAGATCTACTTCGACGCGCAGTCCACCCAGCTGCACGACAAGGCGATCACCAAGGCGATCGAGGCGGGCAAGCACGTGTACGCGGAGAAGCCGCTCGCTGAGCAGTTGGACGTCGCGTTGCACCTGGCCAGCGCCGCCCGCGCGGCCGGCGTGCGCACCGGCATTGTGCAGGACAAGCTGTTCCTGCCCGGGCTGCGCAAGCTCAAGCGGCTACTGGACGGTGGCTTCTTCGGCCGGGTGCTCTCGGTGCGCGGCGAGTTCGGCTACTGGGTCTTCGAGGGCGACTGGCAGCAGGCCCAGCGCCCGTCCTGGAACTACCGGGTGCAGGACGGCGGCGGGGTCACCCTGGACATGTTCTGCCACTGGGACTACGTGCTGCACAACCTGTTCGGCCGGGTGCGCAGCGTGCAGGCACTCGCCGCGACGCACATCCCGGAGCGGGTGGACGAATCCGGCAACGCCTACCAAGCCACCGCCGACGACGCCGCTTACGGCATCTTCGAGCTGGACGGCGCCGACGGCCCGGTGATCGCGCAGATCAACTCCTCCTGGGCGGTGCGGGTGTTCCGCGACGAGCTGGTCGAGTTCCAGGTGGACGGCACCGAGGGCAGCGCCGTCGCCGGGCTGCGCCGCTGCCGGGTACAGCACCGGTCGATGACCCCCAAGCCGGTGTGGAACCCGGACGTGGCGAACCCGCTGGACTTCCGCGCCCAGTGGGCCGAGGTGCCGGACAACGAGGAGTTCGACAACGGCTTCAAGCTGCAGTGGGAGCAGTTCCTGCGGCACGTGGTGGCCGACGAACCGTGGAGCTTCGACTTCCTGGCCGCCGCCCGAGGGGTACAGCTGGCCGTGTTGGGGCTGCGTTCCTCCGCCGAGGGCGCCCGGATCGCCGTCCCCGAGCTGGTGCTGCCGTGAGCCGGCTGCTGCTGCCCGGGCCGGACGGCCGGCTGGAGCCCTACCGGATGGTCGGTCAGCCGCCGGAGCCGAGCGCGACCGCGCGACCGGCCCGTTCCCGGGTGGCCTACGCCGCCGCCCACGTGGTGGCCGACCCACTCGCGGACAACACCCCCGGCCGGCCCGCCCGGTTGGACTGGGACGCCACGCTGGCCTTCCGCCACCACCTGTGGCGCCACGGGCTCGGGGTGGCCGACGCGATGGACACCGCGCAGCGCGGCATGGGGCTGGACTGGCCGACCACCGCCGAGCTGATCCGCCGCTCGGCGGCCGAGGCGCGCGCGGTGGACGGCCGGCTGGTCTGCGGCGCCGGCACCGACCAGCTCGAACCCGGCGCGCCCGGGGTGGCGGACGTGTTGCGCGCCTACACCGAGCAGCTGGCGTTGATCGAGGACGCCGGGGCCTCGGCGGTGCTGATGGCCAGCCGGCAGTTGGCCGCCAGCGCATCCGGGCCGCAGGACTACGCCCAGGTGTACGGGACACTGTTGCGCCAGGTCAGCCGGCCGGTGGTGCTGCACTGGTTGGGGCCGATGTTCGACCCGGCGCTCACCGGCTACTGGGGCAGCAGCGACCTGGACGCGGCCACCGACACGTTCATCGAGATCATCACCGAGCACGCCAGCGCGGTGGACGGGGTGAAGGTGTCCCTGCTCGACGCGGACCGCGAGGTCGCGCTGCGTCGCCGGCTGCCCGCCGGGGTGCGCTGCTACACCGGCGACGACTTCCACTACCCGGAGCTCATCGAGGGTGATCAGGCCGGGTACAGCGACGCCCTGCTCGGGGTGTTCGACCCGCTGGCCCCGATCGCCGCGGCGGCATTGGCCGCGCTGGACGCCGACGACGTGCCGGGCTACCGGAAGATCTTCACCCCGACCGTGCCGCTGGCCCGCCAGCTGTTCGCCGAACCGACCTACTACTACAAGACCGGCATCGTGTTCCTGGCCTGGCTGGCCGGGCACCAGTCGCACTTCGTCCTGGTGAACGGGCTGCAGAGCGCCCGGTCACTGCCGCACCTAGCCAGGCTGTTCGTGCTGGCCGACGAGGTTGGGCTGTTCCCCGAGCCGGACCTGGCCGCCGCCCGGATGCGCGGCCTGCTGCAGCTCGCCGGGGTGTCCGGCTGAACACGGGTGCCCGGCGACGCCGAGGTCGCCGGACCGAGCAGGAGAGCCGAGAGGGACGACGATGAGCACCACCGGTGACGAAGCGATCAAGGCTGACAACACGGTGGCCCGGCTGGAGCGGCTGCCCTTCGGCCGGGTCCACTTCAAGGTCGCGTCCCTGTTGGGCGTGGGCACCTTCTTCGACGCCTTTGATTCCCTGGTCATCGCGGTCGTACTGACCGTGGTGATCACCTCGTTCCAGGTCGGCTTTGGCAGTGCCGGCCTGCTGATCAGCGCCGCGTACGTCGGCCAGTTCATCGGCGCGATCACCCTGGGCGCGTTGGCCGAGCGGCACGGGCGTCGAATGGCGTTCATCATCTCGCTGGCCGTTTTCGGCGTGCTCAGCCTGCTCGCCGCGCTGGCCTGGAACTTCGAGTCGCTGCTGGTGCTGCGGCTGCTGCAGGGCATCGGGCTGGGCGCCGAGGTGCCGATCGCCGGCGCGCTGTTCAACGAATTCGTCCGAGGGCGCAGTCGCGGCCGGTCGGTGATGATCTACGAGAGCATCTTCAGCTGGGGCATCCTGCTCGCCCCGCTGATCGGGCTGCTGTTCTTCAGCGTCTTCGGCCAGGAGCTGGGCTGGCGGCTGCTGTTCGTGTTCGGTGCGCTGCCGATCGCGGTGGCGGTGATCGCCTACTTCAAGCTGCCCGAGTCGCCGCGCTGGCTGGCCGAGCGGGGCCGCTTCGACGAGGCCGGCCGACTGTTGGACGAGATGGAGGCCGACGCGGCGCGCAGGGGAACGGTGCTGCCCGAACCCGAGGTACGGGCGCCGGCCCCGGTCAAGCCGACCAGGCTCGGCGAGCTGTTCAGCCCGTACTACCGCCGCCGCACCGCGCTGTCCTGGGTGACCTGGTTCTGCGGCTACTTCATCCTCTACGGGTTCTCCACCTGGCTGCCGACCCTGTACGTGCGCCTCGGCGGGCTGCCCACCGGCAACGCGCTGTGGCTGACCGTGCTGGTCAGCGCCCTGTACCTGATCGAGATCTACATCTTCGCGTTGACCGTGGACCGGGTCGGCCGCAAACCCTGGTTCGTCGCCGGGTTCGCCCTGGCGGTGCTCGGCGCGGTGTTCGGCTGCGTGGCGATCCTGCTCGGCGCGACGGCGTGGCCGGTGCTGTTCGTGGCCGGGCTGCTGATGGGGCTGGGCATCAGCCCGGTGACCGCTGGGCTCTACCTGTACACCCCCGAGCTGTACCCGACCCGGATGCGCGCCTGGGCCACCGCCACCGGGAGCAGCCTGAACCGGGTGGCCAGCACGATCGGACCCCTCCTGGTCGGCGCGCTGCTCGGTGCCGGTCTCGGGTTGTCCAGCGTGTTCGCCATGTTCGGCGTGGTTGCGCTGGTCGGCATGGGCGTGATGGCCTGGTTGGGTATCGAGACCAAGCAGCGGGTGCTGGAGGAGCTGGCGCAATGACGCGTGGCGGTCACCGTGGCCGATGAGCTCGCGGCGCTGGAGCAGCGGCTCTGGACGCCGTCGGATCAGCTGGTCACGGAGCTGGCCGAGCTACCCGGTGACCTGCTGCTGCTCGGCGCCGGCGGCAAGCTCGGGCTGAGCCTGGCCCGGATGGCCCGGGCGGCGCTGGACGCCGGCGGCGAGCCGGACCGGCGGGTGATCGCGGTATCCCGGTTCTCCGAGCCGGGGCGCCACGCCGAGTTCGCTCACGCCGGCGTGCAGACGCTCTCGGCCGACCTGTCCGACCCGGCGGCCCTGCACGCGCTGCCGGACGCGGCGAACGTGATCTACCTGGTCGGCCGCAAATTCGGCACCCACGCCGACCCGTGGACCACCTGGGCGGTGAACACCTATCTCCCCGCGCTGGTGGCCTGGCGTTATGCCGGTTCCCGGATCGTGGCGTTCTCCACCGGCAACGTCTACCCGCTCACCCCGGTGGTCTCCGGCGGCGCGGACGAACACACCCCGCCGAACCCGGTCGGCGAGTACGCCCAGTCCTGCCTGGGGCGGGAGCGGCTGCTGCAGCACGTGTCGATCAGCACCGGCACCCCGATGGCGATCCTGCGGCTGAACTACGCCATCGACCTGCGCTACGGCGTGCTGCACGACATCGCCGGCGCGGTGTACGCCGGCGACCCGGTGGACGTCACGATGGGCAGCGTGAACGTGCTGTGGCAGGGCGACGTCAACGCGTTCACCCTGCGCTCGCTGCGGCACTGCGCCTCTCCGCCGGACATCCTGAACGTGACCGGCCCGGAGACCGTCTCGGTGCGCTGGCTGGCCCAGGAGTGCGGCCGACGGCTCGACCGGGAACCGAAGATCACCGGCACCGAGGCGCCGACCGCGCTGCTGTCCAACGCGGCGCGGTGTATGGCCCGATTCGGCTACCCGACGGTCTCGCTGGCCGAGATGCTGGACTGGACCTGCCGGTGGGTCGCCGCCGGCGCGCCTTCGCACCGCAAGCCCACCGGGTTCCAGCAGCGCGCCGGGACGTTCTGAGCATGGATGCTGTGCTTCCCCAGGCACTTCTGGACGGGACGGTCATTCCGGCGCACCCGCTCGCGCTGACCGCCGAGCGCCGGCTGGACGAAGGCCGCCAGCGCGCGCTCACCCGGTACTACCTGGAGGCCGGCGCCGGTGGGATTGCGATTGGGGTGCACACCACCCAGTTCGCCATCCACGACCCCTCGGTGGGGCTGTACGAACCGGTGTTGGCGCTGGCCGCCGAAGAGCTGGACCGGGCCGGCGCATCGCTGCTTCGGGTGGCCGGCGTGCTGGGGCCGACCGAGCGGGCGGTGCGCGAGGCACAGTCCGCCGCCGGGCTGGGCTACCACCTGGCACTGGTCGCGGCCAGCTCGTGGGGGGACGCGCCGGAGGCAGAGATCCTGGCCGGCCTGGCGGCGGTCGGCGAGGTGCTGCCGATCTTCGGTTTCTACCTGCAGCCGGCGGTCGGCGGCCGCCCGTTCGGCTACCCGTTCTGGCGTCGGCTGTTCGAGCTGACCTCGGTTCGGGCGGTGAAGATCGCGCCGTTCGACCGGTACCGCACCATCGACGTGGTGCGCGCGCTCGCCGACTCGGGCCGGGCGGGCGAGGTGGCGTTGTACACCGGCAACGACGACAGCATCGTCACCGACCTGATCACCCCGTTCGACCGGGGCGTGCGCATCGTGGGCGGGCTGCTGGGCCAGTACGCGGTGTGGACCTGCGCCGCGGTCGAGCTGCACCGCCGGATCCGCGCTGTCACGACCTCGGCCGACATTCCGCCGATCCTGCTGACCATCGGCGCGCAGCTCACCGACGCCAACGCGGCGATCTTCGACGCGGAGCACGGCTTCCGGGGCTGCATCCCGGGCATCCACCACGTGCTGTGCCGCGAAGGCGTGCTAGCCGGCCGGTGGTGCCTGGACCCGGCGGAGGAGCTCTCCCCCGGCCAACGCGCCGAGATCGACCGGGTCTGGGATGCCTACCCCCACCTGCGCGATACCGGCGAGCTGCGCCGGCTGCTCGCCGAGCACGGAGTACCCGACGCTCGCCCGTCCCAGCTGCACCGATAGCCCGCACTGATAGCCCGCACCGAATAGCACAGGGCGGCCGTCGGAAACAGCCTTCCGGGCAGGTGACCGACCGCCTACCGTGACTGCTCACCCCATCGGCGTGGTTCGGGAGTCGCCATGATCAGCCCGTTTCTCCGTCCGTGCTCGAGCTACGACGAGCTGTGGCGGCAGATCGACTACGCGGCGATGGACATCCCCAAGCAGTTCAACCTCGGGGTGGCCTGCGCGGACCGGCACGATCCCGACGACCGGGCACTGACCGTGGTGGCCAGGGACCGATCGAGCACCGACTACACCTTCGGCGAGCTCACCGAGCAGGCGAACCGGTTGGCGAACGTCCTGGGCGAGCTGGGCGTCGGGCGTGGCGACATCGTGGCCGTGGTGAACCCGCAGTCGTTCGAGACCGGGGTGAGCTACATTGGGCTGTTCCGGATGGGCGCGCTGGCGCTGCCGCTGTCCTCCCTGTTCGGCCCGGACGCGCTGAGGTTCCGGCTGCTCGACGCCGGCGCCAAGGCGGTGATCGTCTCGGCGGCCAACGCGCCGAAGGTCCGCGAGGCGCTGGCGGACTCCGACTCCGCCGACGTGCCGCTGTTGATTATTGGCGGGGAGCCAGCAGCCCCGACTGAGCGCAGCTTCGCCGAGGCGCTGGCCGGCGCGTCAACCGAGTTCACCCCGGTGAGCACCGACGCGGAGGACCCGGCCTTCCTGATCTACACCTCGGGCACCACCGGCAATCCCAAGGGGGCGCTGCACGCGCACCGGATCGTGTTCGGCCACATCCCGGCGTTCGAGGCCGTCTACGAGTTCTATCCGCAACCAGACGACGTGCTGTGGTCCCCGGCGGACTGGGCGTGGATCGCCGGGATCATGGACATCCTGGTGCCGGCCTGGTTCTACGGCCTGCCGGTGGTGGTCGACCTGGACGGCGCGTTCGGAGCCGAGCGGGCGGTCTGGCTGATGCGCGAGTTCCGGGTCACCCTGACGCTGCTGCCCGCGACCGCACTGCGGATGATTCGCGCCTCCGAGCTGCCCGGCGGCGGCTTCGCCTACCGGGCGATCTGCTCCGGCGGCGAGCCGCTCGGCGCGGACCTGCTCGCCTGGAGCGAAGATTTCTTCGGCGCCACGGTGAACGAGGGCTACGGCCAGACCGAGCTCAACGCGTGCATCGGCAACTGCGCCTCGGTCTACCCGATCAAGCCCGGCTCGCTCGGGCGGCCGCTGCCCGGCACGGTCGCCGCGGTGCTGGACGACGACGGCAACCCGGTGATCGACCAGACCGGCGAGCTTGCGGTGGACCGCAATCACCCGAACACCATGCTGGAGTACTGGCGCAACCCGGTGGCCACCGAGGAGAAGTTTCGCGGCGACTGGCTGCTCACCGGTGACCTGGCCATCCAGGACGACGAAGGCTACATCTGGTTCCAGTCCCGCAAGGACGACGTGATCAACTCCGCCGGGTACCGCATCGGCCCCGGTGAGATCGAGAGCAGCCTGGGCGCGCATCCGTCGGTGGCGATGGCCGCGGTGATCGGCGTACCGGACGAGCGGCGCGGCCAGGTGCCCAAGGCGTTCGTGGTGCTGCGCCCAGGGGTCGGCGGTGACCAGTTCCTGGCCGACGAGCTGCGCGCGCACGTGCGCTCACGGCTGGCCCCGCACGAGGTACCCAGGGAGATCGTCTTCCTGGACGACCTACCCAAGACCACCACCGGAAAAATCATGCGCCGC
Source organism: Pseudonocardia sp. (assembly GCA_035489915.1). Classification (GTDB taxonomy): domain Bacteria; phylum Actinomycetota; class Actinomycetes; order Mycobacteriales; family Pseudonocardiaceae; genus Pseudonocardia. Next base: position 12,362 of record DATHIT010000350.1, read on the forward strand.
GCCCTCCGCGAGACCTGACCGCGCGGCCGGCCGGCGCCCGCGGACCCGGCTGCCTCGTGTTACCGAACTGCACACCCGGCAGGTCGGCGGCGCTAAAATCCTGCCTGGTGTGCAGCTGGGTAACGCGCCGCGGTGTTCAGCCGCGCCGCCGTGTTCAGTCGGCTTGGCGGTAGATGGGGCCGCGCTCGACGACCCGCTCGAGGAGGCCCTGGGCCAGGTACTCCGGGTAGTCCTCCGGGCGCACCGGGACCGGCTGCTGGCCGGCGTAGCCGAGTAGCTCGCGTACCTGCGGGTGCGCGTAGTAGCCGCCGGCCACGGCCTCCAGCAGCGCGCCGTGCGCGGTTCGGTCCAACTCCGCCAACGCGGCCAGCGCCTCGGCCGGGGCCATGCCGGCGGTCAACGCCAGCGCACGGCCGAGGTGCCGGTTCAGGTCGGGGCGGGCGCTCAGCACCAGGTCCAACTGGGCATCGGCAACGCCGACCGCGCTGGCCGCCGGCATGCCGTCGCCGGCCGGGATCAACGCATCCGCGAGCGGGCGCAACCAGTCACGCAGCTCGAGGGTGGCGGTCATCGGCGCCCTCCGTTGCTCACGCAGCGGTCCGCTGGTCGCGGCGGTTCGCGATCAGGTGTTCGGTGGCGCGCAGCGCGAGCGCGACGATCGTGCTGGTCGGGTTCACCGCGCCGGAGGTGGGGAACACGCTGCCGTCCAGCACGCGCACGTTCGGCACGTCGTGCAGCCGGCCGTACGGGTCGGTCACCGAGGTGGCCGGGTCGGTGCCCATCCGGGCGGTGCCCAGCAGGTGCCAGCCGGAGTAACGCATCAGCGACTCGTACTCGGTGCGGTAGGCGCCCGCCTCGACCAGCGATTCGGTGGCTCGGGCGATGTTGAAGTCCAGCAGCGCGCGGGAGTTCTCCCCCACCCGGTAGCGGATCCTCGGCGCCGGGATGCCCGAGGAGTCGGCGAGCCCGGGCGCGATCTCCACCCGGTTCTCCTCGTCCGGCAGGTCCTCACCGAAGATCGCCCAACTCACCGTCCGGCCGAGGTGGGCCCGCACGTGCGCGTGGTGCTCCGGCCCCCAGGTCGAGGTGCCGGCCCGGGTGGGCAGCGCCGAGGTGAGCGGGCCGCCGGTCGGTGCCAGGCTCCACTTGGCACCCCGGGTGAAGCCGCGCGAGGTGTCCGTCTCGTAGAACTCGTAGCTGACGATCTTGGCGCCTACGTGGCCGATGTAGCTGTCCACCCGGTCGTCGAAGTAGCCGAGCACATTGGCGAACGGGTGCACCATGAGCCGCTTGCCGACCAGGCCGGAGGAGTTGCCCAGGCCATCGGGGAACCGGGGTGAGGCGGAGTTGAGCAGCAGCCGGGCGGTGCCGATCGCGTTCGCGGCGAGCAGCACCACGTCGGCGCCGATCACCTGCCAGCGCCCGTCGGCATCGACGTACTCCGCTCCGGTGGCCAGCCCGGCCGGGTTGGTGAGTATCCGGGAAACCCGCGCGCCGGTGCGCAGCTGCGCGCCCGCCGCGATCGCCTCCGGCCAGTGGGTGACGTCGGTGGACGCCTTCGCGCCCTCCGGGCAGCCCTGCATGCAGGCCCCGTACTGGGCGCACGCGTTCCTACCCCGATACGGCGCGGACAGCACCGCGTTCGGCGCCGGCCACCAGTGCCAGCCCAGTCGGTCGTGCGCGCGGGCCACCCGCAGTCCGCCGGCGCCGATGGGCAGCGGCGGCAGCGGCGGGTCGGCGCCGTCCGGGAGCGCGGGGTTGCCGCCGAGGCCGGCCACCCCGAAGGCCCGGTCGGTGCGCTCGTAGAACGGGGCGAGCTCGGCGTAGTTCAGCGGCCAGTCGTCGCCCACCCCGTCCAGCGTGCGGGTGCGGAAGTCCGAGGGCAGCAGCCTGGGCCAGTCGGCGGCGTAGAGGATCATGCTGCCGCCGACGCCGGCGTACATCAATGCGGCGACGTCGGAACCGCTGTCCTCCACCGGGTAGTCCTCGGCCAGCCCGCGCACGTTGGGGCTGCCCGACCAGCGCCGCCGCGCCTCCAGCTCGTAGGTCGGGCGCACCGCCGGGTAGCTGCTCTTGTCCGGCCAGTGGCCCTGTTCCAGGCAGACCACCCGGCACCCGGCTTCGGCCAACCGCCCGGCCGCGACCCCACCGGACGCACCGGCTCCGACGATCAACACTTCGGTGTGTTCCATACCCCGCCTACCCGGCAATCGATGGAAATCGCTTTCCGACTTACCACCCTAGGAGGGCCCTGACCGGCGCGCAACCACCTGTCGCCTGGGCGCTCCAACCTCCCGCTGTGGCCTCTTCTCGCACCCGAGACAGCAGGCCAAGGGGCAGGTACGGTGAGCGGTGGAGCGCGCCAGGCCCGGTCATTGCTGTGGACAGCGCTCTCCGTAAGAGGTTCCGCACATCGTTATCCTGACAACCAGAGGTGACCTGTGGCTACCGAGTTCGACGTCCCCTCCGGACGCCCCGCCGCCATCCCGACCCCCGCGCCGGGCGACCCCAGGCTGGCCAAGCTCTCGCTGAACCAGGCGACCACCAAACGCTGGAGCGTGGCCGAGGCGGTGGACGGGTGCGCACACGGCGGCATCCCGGCCATCGGCCTGTGGCGGGAGCAGGTCGCCGAAGTCGGGCTCGGGCAGGCCGCCAAGCTGGTCGCGGACGCCGGGCTGCGGGTGTCCTCGCTGTGCCGGGGCGGGTTCCTGACCGCCGCCGACGAGGCCGGCCAACGCGCTGCCCTGGACGACAACCGGCGCGCGGTGGACGAAGCGGCGGCGCTCGGCACCGACACCCTGGTGCTGGTGGTCGGCGGGCTACCCCCGGGCTCCCGGGATCTGGCCGGCGCCCGCCAGCTGGTGGCCGACCGGATCGCCGACCTCGCCCCGCACGCCGAGGCCGCCGGGGTGCAACTGGCACTCGAGCCGCTGCACCCGATGTACTGCGCGGACCGGGCCGTGCTGAGCACCCTGGACCAGGCCCTCGAGCTGGCCGCGCCCTTCCCTGCGTCGGTGGTCGGCGTGGTGGTGGACGCCTTCCACGTCTGGTGGGACCCCCGGCTGCTGCCCGCCATCGCCGCCGCCGGGGAGCGGATCGCGTCGTTCCAGGTGTGCGACTGGGTGCTCCCGCTACCGTCCGACGCGCTGCTGGCACGCGGCATGATGGGCGACGGATTCGTGGACTTCCGGGTGCTGCGCGAGGCAGTCGAGGCGGCCGGCTACCGGGGCGACACCGAGGTAGAGATCTTCAACGCGGACATCTGGGCGGCCCCCGGCGACGACGTCCTGGCCACCATGACCCGCCGCTACGTCACCGAGGTCCTCCCCGGGCACTAGCGCCCCGACCCACCCGCGTGGCCGCGCCCGCGCTCCACCGGACGGGAGCCGCCGCACGCACTGGCCGGAGCGACTGCCAGACCGGAGCCGCCGCACGCAATTCCGCACCACGCAGACCCCGGGAACTCCGCACAGAGGTTGCAGGGTCTGCGCCAGCTACCGCCGGTCTGCGCGGCCGAAGTTCGGGGGCCGAGCGGCGCGGCGGCGGTAATCGGGACGGCGGTAATCGGGACGGCGGTAATCGGGACGGCGGTAATCGGGGCGGCGGCGATGGGGCGACGGCGCAGGCCGGTGATGCGGCGAAGGCGCAGCCGCTGATCCACGCTCGCCCCACCTCCTCCACACCACGCAGACCCCGTGCACCCCGCACAGACGTTGCAAGGTCTGTGCCGGATACGCGCCGGTCTGCGATCGGACAGTAATTCCACGATGCTGCAGTTAGGGCGGGCGCCTGACTACTGTGGAGTGGAAAAATACTGCGCAGAAGTCCACCGAGCGTCCTCCGCACCTACGGCTACGAGCAGGCCGCGCCGGCTACGCGCACCCCATATCCCGCACCACGCAGACCCCGTGCACGCCGCGCAGACCCTGCACGCTCTGCGCCGGCTACGCACGCTCTGCGCCCTGCCACGCACGGTCTGCGCGGGCGATTTCGGGCTGCGACCGGGACGAGCACTCGTCGCGGACCAGACGCCCGCGGGTTAGCGGGGTGGGGCGGTGCTTGCCCGGGCCACTACTTCGGCCTTGATACGGATGGTGCGCGGGGCGTGGCCGGGGGCGTCGAGCAGCAGACGCATGGCTCGCTCGCCCATCTCCTCCAGCGGGAGCCGCACCGTGGTGAGGGTGGGGGTCACGTCCAGCGCGGCCGGCACGTCGTCGAAGCCGACCACCGAGACCTCCTCGGGCACGCGGCGGCCGAGCTCGTCGCGCAGCGCGGCCATCACGCCGACCGCCGTCGGGTCGTTGAGCGCGAACACGGCGGTGACCTCGGGCATCCGCTGCGCCAGCTCGAGCATGCCGGCGTAACCGCCGTCCCTGGTGAAGTCGCCGCCGACCACCGGGACTTCGACGCCGGCCGCGCGCAGGGTGTCCAGGAATCCGCCGAGCCGGTGCGCCACAGTGGTCAGCTCGGGGGGGCCGCTGACCACCCCGATCCGCCGGTGGCCCAGCGCGAGCAGCAGCTTGGCGGCCTGCTCGGCGCCCCGGCGGTTCTCCGGGAGCACGGTGTCGAACGGGATCGAGTGATCACCGATGCAGGCCACCCGACCACCGCCGGCGGCGAACGCGGAGATCTCCTCGTACAGCCGATCGGCGATCGACGGGTCGGTGAACCCGCTGCCGACCAGTAGCAGGCCGCGTGCCCGGTGCGCTCGCAACCGGGACACGTAGTCGATCTCCCGATCCGGGTCGCGGAAGGTGCTGGCCATCATGGTGAGCAGGTCGTGTGCGGTGGCCACCCGCATCGCGCCGGCGGCGATCGCGGAGAAGTACGGGTCGTCGACCGCGTGCACGATCAG
>DATHIT010000351.1:0-14455 GCA_035489915.1 Pseudonocardia sp.
CCTCGTTCTCCCGACGAACACGTCCGCGACCCGGATCCCGTTGTTGTCCAGGTAGTCCCGCGCGGTCCAGAACACGAACTTGTCAGATCAGCAGCGACCCATCCGGTGTTGCCCGGCCACCTCATGTTCGAGGTGCACTTCTTCCAGAACGTAGGGCCGTCCAGCGGGTCGGCGCTGGCGGTGCCGGAGCTGGCCAGTACCCCCGCCCAGGCTGACCACGAGGGCACTGGCGAGCACGGCGATTCGGCGGAATGTTCGTCTTCGGCGTGACATCGAGGACCCCCTCGTGATCCGGGCCGGGCCCTTGCCGGCGTCGGGTACGGATCATGCGGAGGTGGTGCCTGTCGGGCAGGTGGTTCGAGTGCGAGCGTTCACAGTCGCAAACGGCTTGCCACACGATCGGCTGGTCGACGCCCGAAACAGGCCACGATCAGGGCCATGACGCCGGAACTGTCCGACCCCGAGCTATGGCGGCTCGGCACCGAGATCGTCACCGACCCGTTCACCGAGGAGGTGCTGAGCTCGGTCGGGTTGCTCGGCTCACGGAGCCGTTGTTGCCCGACGAGCCGTTGACCTGGTGGCGGTTACTCGCCCAGCGCCTGGGCTACCTCTACGTCGCCATCCCGATCACCATGAACACGAAGAACATGAACCAGCAGACCGTGCCGGCCGCGCCGAGGATGAACCCGACCGTGCCAATGGCGTGCTGCTTCAAGCTGACCTGCTTCGCCTCGGCGAACGAGCCCCAGGCGAGGATCAACGCCAGGGGGGCGAGGAACCCGAAGGTGAACAGGGCGATGAGGAACGACGCTAGGTCCATCCAGTTCATTTCGGCGTGGGTGCGCGGTGGTGGCATCCACCCGACGGGTGGTGGCGGGTAGTACGAGTACGGCGATGGGGGGTCGGCGGGCGTCTGCTCGATCATGGCGATAGCGTCGCTTTCAGCGTGAGTGTGTTGTGTGCCTGGTAATAGCGACCAGGTGGGTGCGTTTTAAAGCCGGTTCTTGGGTTTGCTCGCGACGAACCCAGGGGTCGACTGTTTCTTTTGTTCCAACCGGGACTAGTGGGTCACGCGGGCTGGGTGTGGCGCATCGTCTGTTCTGGCGACAGTCAGTCCTCCAGCGCTCGGCGGTCGAAGCCGCCCTTGCGCCACAGCAACTGGATCCGCGCCTCCGATGACCACCTCGGCCACCTTCGCGGCTCCGATGGTCACGCCCTCGTCGTCAGCCATAGCGCGTTCCCCGCTCACCAGAACGTTGCCCGAATCGCAGCATCCAACGCAGTCAGATGCCGCGGGCAGAAACTGGCCGCAGCCGTCAATGCGAACATCTGCGCTTACCGCGGCTGATCTGTGCGAACTATGTACTGGTACACCGAGCTCGCGGACGTCCCGCTGATCAGGTCGGTACACATCGCGTTCGCCAACTGGACCTGATACCCGACCTGCTGATCTAGCCGCCCGGCGGAAGGCGAACCGGCGACGGCGCCGCGCGCACTCAGTACATTTGGCGGGGTGGACAGCAGCAACCGGCTCGGCGCCTACCTTCGGGCACGGCGCGAGCTCGTCCAGCCGGAAGATGTCGGCCTGCCCTCAGGAGTGCGGCGCCGGGTACCGGGCCTTCGCCGCGAGGAACTGGCGCTGCTCGCCGGCATCAGCAGCGACTACTACCTGCGGCTGGAACAAGGCCGCGACCATCACCCGTCCGCGCAGGTGCTGGACGCGCTGGCCGCCGTGCTGCAACTCGACACCGACGCCACCGCCCACCTGCACCGACTCGCCAGCCCGGCGCCGCGCCGAGAGCCGCTCGGCAAGGCCGAACCGGTCCCGCCCAGCATCGCGCAACTGATCAACAGCTGGACCAGCACGCCCGCCTTCGTGCAGGACCGGCTGATGAACGTGCTGGCGGCCAATCCGATCGCGCGGGTGCTGTCGCCGCACTACGCCCCTGGTCACAACCTGTTGCGGGCGGCGTTCCTGGACCCCGAGGACCGTGCGTTCCGGCAGGACTGGGAGCGGGCGACGGAGAACGGCGTCGCCGGCCTGCGCGCGCTGATCGGCGCGGATGTCGACGATCCCGATCTGGTCGAGCTGGTGGACGAACTGTCGGCGCGCAGTGACCGGTTCCGCGAGCTGTGGAGCCGCCACGACGTCAAGATGCGCGCCGGCGGGATCATTCGTTTCAAGCACCCTGAGGTCGGGCGGCTCGAGTTGCACGGCGAGAAGCTCACCATCTCCGGCACGGAGAACCTCATGATGGTCGTGTTCCACGCGGACCCGGGCAGCCGCGGCGCCGAGTCCCTGGCGCTGCTGGCCAGCCTGGTCGATCCGGTCGGTGAAGCGCCGAGGGTGTCCCAGGACTGAACCGGCCCCGCGCGGCTCGGTCAGCGGGCCGGTTGGGTGCGCTGCCGGACGGCCTCGTAGAGCAGGATGGCGGCCGAGGTGGACACGTTCAGCGAGTCCACCAGGCCGCTCATCGGAATCAGCGCCCGCCACCGGGCGGCGTCCAGCCAGGCTTGGGACAGTCCGTGCTTCTCCTCGCCCACCGCGATGGCCAGCGGGCCGCGCAGGTCCAGCTCGGTGTAGACGGCGGCGCCCTCCGGGGTGGCGGCCAGCACCGGGATGTCCCGCTCGGCCAGCCAGGCGAGCACCTCGGCGGTGTCGGCGGAGACCACCGGCAGGGCGTACACCGCGCCCTTGCTGGCCCGCACCACGTTGGGATTGCCCCAGTCGGTGCCCGGGTCGGTGGCGATCACCGCGGTGACCCCGGCGGCGTCCGCGGTGCGCAGCATGGCGCCCAGGTTGCCCGGCTTCTCCACGCCCTCGCAGATCAGCAGCAGCGGCTGGGCCCCGGGCTGTAGGTCGGCCAGCTCGGTGTGCACCGAGGGCAGCACCGCCAGCCAGCCGTCCGGGGACTCCCGGTAGGCGATCTTGTCGAACACCGGGCGATTGACCTCGATCAGTTCCGCCTGGGTGAAGCCGGGCCGGGCGCGCAGCGCGTCCAGCTCACCCGGGCGGCTCAGCTCGGCGCAGTGGTACACGGTGATCGGGACGGCCCCGGCGCCAAGAGCCAGGGCGAGTTCCTCGAAGCCCTCCACCAGCGTCTCGCCCCGCTCCTCGCGGTGCCGCCGGCGGCGCAGTCGGGCCAACCCCTTGATCCGGGGATTGGCGGTGCTGGTGATCTGGTTCGTCACGTGCCGCCGGTCAACTGGTGTACTCGAGGAGGCCGTCGTCCAGCACCACGCGCTGGTTCTCCCCGGCCGGCCCGGCCGCCTCGGTGCGGAACACCGCCAGCCCGTCCTCCTTGCGCCAGGCCGAGGTGGTGAGCGTCTCGCCGGGAAACACCGGGGCGGAGAACCGCGCCGACATGGAGCGGAACCGGGCCGGGTCGCTGCCGCAGAGCCCGTGCAGCAGGGCCCGCCCGGCGAAGCCGTAGGTGCACAGCCCGTGCAGGATCGGCCGGGGGAAGCCGGCCAGCTCGGTGGCGAACCACGGGTCGCTGTGCAGCGGGTTGCGGTCGCCGGAGAGCCGGTAGGTCAGCGCCTGGTCCTCGCGGGTGGCCTGGGCGGTATGCACGTCGGGCTCTTGATCCGGGTACGCGACCCTGGCCGGGGACTGGCCGGGCTGCCCGCCGAATCCGCCCGCGCCGCGCACCACCAGGGTGGAGGACGTCTCCGCGACCAGCTCGCCGGTGGCCGGGTCGGCACCCCGGGTGGCCACCGTGATGATCGCGTTCTTCCCCTCGCCCTTGTCCTGGATGTCCACGATCTCGCTGGTCACCGCCAGCTCGCCGGCTGGAGGCAACGGCGTGTGCAGCCGCACGCTCTGCGAGCCGTGCACCAGCCTGCCCCAGTTGATGTCACCGGCCTTGGCCAACACGTCGACCCGGCCGCAGGCGATCACGCCGTAGGTGGGCAACACCCGCTGCGGGGTGTCGTGCGAGTTCTCCGTGGTGAACGGCAGCTCGTCCAGCCCGGCGCCCACCCCGATCGCGTAGAGCAACGTGTCCCGGTCGTCCCAACTCCGGGCGTGCGGCCCGGCCGTCGCACCCACACTGCTCGGATCGATCCCCACCCGGTCCTCCCCTGTCGGCGGTTACCAGCGGCCGCCGCGACGGCGCCGTCCCGGACACTCTGACACATGATCGCCGCCACGGCCCGGCACGGCCGGCCGGCTGGCCGGCCGTGCGGAGGGGGAAACCGCCGGCCCCCGCCGCCAGGATTTCTCCTGGCGGCGGGGGCACCGGTACGCACCGCGGGCAAAGGGGGAGCGCCGCGCCACGAACCTGGTGGATTGACGACTCGAGGGATTCCGGCCGGGGGTCCGGCGGACGTCGGGGGGCGCCCGTATCCTGTTCGTTATCGCGCCGTCATTAATCCGTGAGCGAAGTTACCGGACGGCAAAGCGCGGTCAATCCCGAAGTTGCCTGTCGCTAGCCTGCCGTGCGCCATTGCGCGACGAACGGCCCCTGACCGGTTGCCCTCTCGCCCACCCTGGCCGCTCGGCGCGCTGAGCGTGCCTACCCCCGCTTCGGCTGTCCCTCCAGTCCCACGAGTACCGCCGGACGCCCCGCTCGGGTCGACGAACGGTCGACCACCCCCACCGCCAGACGGCGCACACCGTTCACCACCGCGAGTCAGGCCATCCACCAGCGCGAGTCGGCGATTTCAGCACCCTGAGTCGGCGCTGTCAGCACCCTGAGTCGCCGGGATCAGCGCCTACCGGGATCAGCGCCGACCGGGCGCGTGTTGCCGAGGCATCGCCACGGCCGCGGCGATGCGCACCGCGTTGCGACCATCCCGCTTGGCCGCGTACAGCGCCGTGTCGGCGGCCTCCAGTACGTGGTCCAGGCCGGTGCCGTGATCCGGGAACGCGGCCCCGCCGACCGAGACCGACAGGCCGGCGATGGTCAGCGAGCCGGTCGGGGTGGACACCACGACGGACATGGTGCTGATCCGGTGCCGGATCCGCTCGGCGATCGCGTGCAGCTCCGCGGTGCTCTCCGGTTCGCGGCCGAGCTCGGGCAGCAGCACGACGAACTCCTCACCGCCGAACCGTCCCACCAGGTCGTGCTCGCGGACCTCGGTGCGCAGTGCCGAGGCAACCGCGCTGAGCACCTCGTCCCCAGCCAGGTGGCCGTGGTCGTCGTTGACCGACTTGAAGTGGTCCAGGTCCAGGATCAGCACGGCGGCATTGGTCCGCCCGCGCTGCGCCCGGCGCAGTTCCTTGGACGCCCGGGACTGCCAGGCCGCCGCGTTGAGCAGCCCGGTCTTGCTGTCCGTACTGGCCACCTCTTCCAGCTGGCGGACCAGCACCGCGCGGTGCAGCACCAGCAGCGGAGCCATGACCAGCGGAACCAGCCACGGGTTGGAGGCGAGCGCGAATGCGGCCAGCCCACCCAGGCACAGCGTGGCCAGCTCCAGCATGTTGTCGTCCCAATGCCCGATGAGCTGCGCGGGGCTGGGTCGGGGCAGCGGCGCGCTCAACGCTATCGCGGCGGCCACCAACCCGGTGTTCACCGTTGCGTAGGCGAGGATCGCCAGGCCCACGGTGAGCAATTCCCTGGGCCCCTCCAGCTCCAGCGGGGAGACACCGCCGGCATAGCCCAGTACCGCCGCCGCCGCGTGGCAGGCCAGCACGACGGTCGCCGTGCTGAACGTGTGCCGGTAAGCCGGAACCTGGATGGACCGCCATACCCGGAACCATTGATGGGTGAATATGACCAGCACCACGACGGTGGCCAGTGCGGGGGGAAGCAGGACCGCGGCGGCGAAGGTCCACACCGAGCTAAGGTCGCCATGGGGCGTGTCCGCGACCTGACGGCGCAGCCGTTCCAGGCCTATGGCAATCTCGGTGTGCACCACACCCAGCACGCTCAGCATGAGGGTGCCGAATAGGGCTGATTGAGTGAACGAGCCGCGCGATACGTCCAGTAGGAACAGCCCTAATGCGGTCAGTTCCACCAGAAGGACGGACGTCAGGACCCGAGCCGGGAGAGCCCACACCGCCCAACGGGTGAGCCGCCACGGGCGAGCCGGTGACGACCCTGCCTCCATGTGTTCTCCCAGCTCAGTCGAGGCCCATACTCAGGGTGACCCGAGGATCACTTCACGTGAGAGTAACCCGTTCGAGCGTCGCTGTCACGGCCGTGATGTGCGCTGGACAAGGGAGGTGAATCGCATGCGGAACAAGCACTGGCACTGATCTATTCACGGTAGCCCCCGCCGCGCGAGAAAGGAGGGTGCCGAGATGCGTAATCGCCACTGGTGAGCGTTCTGAGCAGGGCGATTCCAACAAACGCCGGAGGAGGTAATAGCCATGTCTAACAAGCATTGGAACTGACCATTCGAGAAATTGCCCGCCATTCGCAAAGAAAGGAGCCGACCGTGCGCAACCGTCATTGGTGAGCCGTCGATCGCTAATGCCCGAATCCGCCCGATATCGAGGAGGTGCCCGATGCGCAACCGCCACTGGTAGACACGCCGCGCACTCAGCTCTCGCTGGTCATGGGCACGCCGTCTGTACCGAATCCTCGGCTACCGACGGCGGCCCGGCGCCAGCGCAGCGCCAGTACCCCCGCGACAAGTGCCCCGGCCAACCCGGTCAGGCCCACCGTGGGCACCGCGCCGATCCACTCTGCGAGCACGCCGGCCAGCAGAATGGCGATCCCCTGGGCGGCGATCAGCCCGGACGCGGCGACGCCGATCGCTCGTCCGCGCAGTTCGTCCGGCGTTGCCCGGACGAAGCTCGCCTGCGCCTGCACCAGGCAGGCCGAGGAGAACAACCCGGAGATACCCCACAGCAGCACGGACCCGACGACCCCTGAACCGGCAAAGCAGCCGGCCAGGGAGAGCCCGCCGGCCACCGCGCACACTCCGATCAAACTCGGCCGCAGGTGAGCGGGCACCAGGCGGGTGATCAGCCACGCGCCGACCACGCTGCCCGCCGGGTCGGCCGCCATGAGCAGCCCGACCACAAACGGGTCGGCGTTCAGCTCCGCCGCGTACGGAGCGGCCAACCCCTCCGGCACCACGTAACAACCCACCAACCAGACCAGGCCGGCCAGCACCCGCCGAGTACGGTTCCCGACCACCGCGTGCACTCCGGCCCTGGTGTCAGCCAGCCACTCCGCCACCGCCCCGGACGGCGCCGAACCGGACCGTTCCGGCGTCGCGTCCCCCTTTCCGGCGACCTCGTCCACCAGCCCACCGGCGTCCAACCCGGCCTCGGCGTCCGATCCGGTGACGGCGGCCCCACTGGCGGCCGCGGCCAATCCGGTGACGGCTGCACCGCTGCCAGCGTCCAACTCGGTCACGGTGTCACCGGCGCGCTGTTCCTCGGCGGCGGGCGGGGTTGCTCCCGGGCCAGCGGCCACCGGTCGGTCCCGCAGCCCGAACCGGACCAGCGCGGCCGACGCGGCGAAGGTGAGCGCGTCGGCGGCCAACGCGACCGAGGGAGACACCACGGTGAGCGCCGCCCCGCCCAGACCGAACCCGGCCAGCTGGGCGGTCTGACTGGTGATCTGCCGCACCGCCAGCCCGGCCTCGAACCGGCTACCGAGCACGTCAGGCAGCAGCGCGCCCTGGGCGGCGGAGTGTGGAGCACCCAGGGTCACCACCACCACGAGCAGCACGCAGAGCAGCCACAGCGGCACCCCGGGCAACGCCATCACCCCGAGCAGCCCGGCCCGCGCCAGGTCGGCGACCATCATCAGCTCGCGCCGGCGGTAGCGGTCGGCCAGGCGACCCAGCAGCACGCCACCGGCCAGCGCAGGCAGGAAGGTCAGCGCGTAGGTGGCCGCCGTCCACGCGGCCGATCCGGTCCGCCCGTATACCAGCACGGCCAGCCCGACCCTGGCCAGCTGGTCGCCCAGGATCGAGAACAGCTCGGCAGCCCACAGCGCGCGGAACTCGGCGCTGCGGAACACCTCGCCCAGTCCATGCGTCCGCGCCATGCGGCCCACCCCCCGATGACCGCCGCCGCTGACCCTGTGCTGGCATTCGGTGACGTTCCGTGCAGCGTACGCAAGGGGTCAATCGTTCCCAGCGGAAACCGCGGCCGGATCCAGCAGGTCGGCCACGTGGGCGATCTCGTTGACGGTGCGCACCGCCCGCCGACCATCCCGGGACAGGGTGACCCTGGTGATGCCGGTGTAGTCCAACGGGAAGGTGAGCGGACGACCCAGTCCGAGCAGCGCGGCGAGGTAGACGTTGATGGTGCCGGCGTGGGCGAAGCAGGCCACCGTGGCCTCGCCGGGGTGCGCGTCGGCGATCTCGGTGACCGCGCGCTCCACCCTGGCCTGGAACTCCGCCGCGTCCACATAGTCGGGCAGCTGACCGGCCAGCATCCGCTGCCAGGCCACCGGGTCCGCCTCGGGCATCTCGTGCACCGGGATGTAGTGCCCCGCCCCGGCGTCGTACTCGGCCAGCCCGGCCGCCACCGAGGGGACCAGCCCACGCGCCCTGGCCAGCGGCTGCGCGGTTTCCCTGGCTCGGCGCAGCGGACTGGTGTACAGCGCGGTCAGCGGCACCCCGGCGAGCGCCTCGGCGACCCGGGCGGCCTGCCGCCAGCCCAGCTCGGTGAGCCCGGGCCCGGACCCGTTGACCCCCTCCGCCTCGGCCTGGGCGGCCGGGTCACCCAGCGCCCGGTGCGGCAGGGCGTGCCGGACCAGGATCAGTCGCACGAGACTCAGCCCGGGACCTGGTCACCGTGGCCGGCATCACGCAACGCGGCGCGCAGCGCGTCCGCGTTCTTGTCCAGCTCGGCCGGATCCGGGTTGGGCTCGGCGTTGCGGAAGTCGAAGTCCTCCAGCCGCCACGCGGGGAAAACGTGCAGGTGCAGGTGCGGGACCTCGAAGCCGGCGATGATCAGCGCCACCCGGGGCGGTTGCCAGACCGTCCGTACCGATTCGGCGATCCGGTGGCTGACCTGGTGCAGGTGGCCGAGCAGCGGGTCGTCGGCGTCCACCCAGTGGTCGACCTCGGATCTCGGCACGACCAGGGTGTGCCCCTGGCCCATCGGGTTGATGGACAGGAACCCGACCGCCACCTCGTCACGCCAGACGAACCGGCCCGGCAACTCGCCGTCGATGATCTTGGTGAACAGCGTCGGCATTGGTTTCCTCCCCCGGTGGGCCGACCGAGGGCCCCGTTCGCCGAATGACCCGACAAACCCTAGTACGAGGCTGTCAGGCGGGTACGTCACAGTGCGCGCTCGTCGGGCGTGCGATCCGCCACCGATAGCCTGTACCCCCACACCGACCCGGGTCAGTGTCGCCCCGGTTAGTTATCAGCAAGAGGAGAGACGTAATGCAGCCGTGGCCGGGAAGCTCGTATCCCCTCGGTGCCAGTTATGACGGAGCGGGTACCAACTTCGCGGTGTTCTCCGAGGTCGCCGAGCGTGTTGAGCTGTGCCTGTTCGACGAGGCGGGCAACGAGGAACTGGTCCGGCTCCGCGAGGTCGACGGGTTCGTCTGGCACGGCTACCTGCCCAGCGTGGAGCCGGGCCAGCGCTACGGGTACCGGGTGTACGGCCCGCACGACCCCAAGAACGGCGCGCGGTGCAACCCGAACAAGTTGCTCATCGACCCCTACGCCAAGGCGGTGGATGCCGGGGTGAGCTGGGACGAGTCGGTGTTCGGCTACCAGTTCGCCGCCCCGGCGGAGCGCAACGACGTCGACTCGTCGCTGCACGTGCCCAAGTCCGTGGTGATCAACCCGTACTTCGACTGGGGCGCGGACCGGCCGCCCAAGACGCCGTACCACGAGACGCTGATCTACGAGGCGCACGTCAAAGGCCTGACCATCACGCACCCGGACATTCCCGAGGAGGAGCGCGGCACCTACGCCGGCATCGCCCACCCGGTGATGATCGAGCACCTGCAGCACCTCGGCGTGACGGCGATCGAGCTGATGCCGGTGCACGAGTTCATCACCGACCACCACCTGCAGGAAAAGGGCCTGTCCAACTACTGGGGCTACAACACCATCTCGTTCCTGGCGCCGTACCACGGCTACGCCGCTGACCCCCGCCCCGGCGGCCAGGTGAACGAGTTCAAGGCGATGGTGCGGGCGCTGCACCAGGCCGACATCGAGGTCATCCTGGACGTGGTCTACAACCACACCGCCGAGGGCAACCAGATGGGGCCCACGCTGTCCATGCGGGGCATCGACAACGCCGCCTACTACCGGCTGGTCGAGGACGACAAGCAGTACTACATGGACTACACCGGCACCGGCAACTCGCTCAACGTGCGCAACCCGCACACCCTGCAGCTGATCATGGACTCGCTGCGCTACTGGGTGCTGGAGATGCACGTGGACGGGTTCCGGTTCGACCTGGCGTCCACCCTGGCCAGGGAGTTCTACGACGTCGACCGACTGAGCGCGTTTTTCGACCTGGTCCAGCAGGATCCGGTGATCAGCCAGGTGAAGCTGATCGCCGAGCCGTGGGACGTCGGCCCCGGCGGCTACCAGGTGGGCAACTTCCCGCCCCAGTGGAGCGAGTGGAACGGCAAGTACCGGGACACCGTGCGGGACTTCTGGCGCGGCGAACCACACACCCTCGGCGAGTTCGCCTCCCGGCTGACCGGCTCCTCGGACCTGTACCAGCACGACGGCCGCCGGCCCTACGCCTCGATCAACTTCGTCACCGCGCACGACGGCTTCACCGTCGCCGACCTGGTCTCCTACAACGAGAAGCACAACGAGGCCAACGGCGAGGGCGGCAACGACGGGGAGAGCCACAACCGCTCCTGGAACTGCGGCGTCGAAGGCCCCACCGACGACCCGGCGATCCTCGAGCTGCGCGCCCGCCAACAGCGGAACTTCCTGGCCACCCTGCTGGTCAGCCAGGGCGTGCCGATGCTGCTGCACGGCGACGAGCTGGGCCGCACCCAGCGGGGCAACAACAACGTCTACTGCCAGGACAACGAGGTGTCCTGGATGGACTGGGAGCTGGCCGACAAAAACGCCGGGCTGATCGGCTTCGCTGCCGGGGTAGCCGCGATCCGGGCCGCGCACCCGATCTTCCGGCGCCGCCGGTTCTTCTCCGGGCGCTCCCTGGTGCGCGGCGCGGTCGACACCGAGGAGCTCAACGACATCGCCTGGTTCACCCCCTCCGGTGAGGAGATGATCGACCGCGACTGGTCCTCCGGGTTCGGGCAGTGCATCACCGCGTTCCTCAACGGAGACGGCATCCCGGACGTGGACGAGCGCGGCGACCGGGTGCTCGACGACTCGTTCCTGATGTGCTTCAACGCCTCCGCCGACGACATCGAGGTGACCCTGCCCGGGACGCGCTACGGCGAGGCCTGGGCGGTCGTGGTGGACACCGCCGCCGGCGAAGTGATCACCCTGTCCGGCGCCCCCGGCCTGGTCGCGGCCACCCCTCCGACCCAGCCGGCCGGCGGCACGCTGAACGTGCCCGCCCGGTCCCTGCTCGTGCTGCAGCGGACGGAGTGAGCGTGCCGATGCAAGGGCCTTCCCGGGTGCCTACCTCGACCTACCGGCTGCAGTTGCACGCCGGGTTCACCTTCGGCCAGGCCGCCGAGCTCACCGACTACCTGGCCGCGCTGGGGGTCGGCGCGCTGTACGCCTCCCCCATGCTCCAGGCCGCCCCCGGCTCCCAGCACGGCTACGACGTGGTGGACCCGACCCGGGTCTCCACCGAGCGGGGCGGCGAGGAGGGCCGGCGCGCGCTGGCCGCCGCGCTGCGCGCCGCCGGGCTCGGGCTGCTCGTCGACATCGTGCCCAACCATGTGGGCGTCGCGGTGCCCATCGCCAACCCGTGGTGGTCCGACGTGTTGGTGCACGGCCGGGAGTCCCGGTACGGGTCGTACTTCGACATCGATTGGGACGCCGGGCCGCTGCTGCTGCCGATCCTGGGCGCTGAGTCGGAGGCCGAGGAAGGCGTGGAGCTGGACAAGCTCGAGCTGGTCCGCGACGAGCACGGCTATCCGGGGTTGCGGTACTACGAGCACCTGCTGCCGGTGGCCTACGGCAGTGCTGATCACGGCTCTCCTCGTGAGGTGCACGATCGGCAGCACTACCGGCTGGTGGCCTGGCGGAGGGGGGCCGCCGAGCTGAACTACCGGCGGTTCTTCGACGTGTCGTCGCTGGCCGCGGTGCGGGTGGAGGACCCCTCGGTGTTCCAGGCCGCGCACCGGGAGGTGCTGCGCTGGGTGATCGACGGCGACGTGGACGGCCTGCGGGTGGACCACCCGGACGGCCTGACCGACCCGGCCGGGTACCTGCGCCGGCTGCGCGCGGCGATCGGGCCGAACCGCTGGCTGCTGGTGGAGAAGATCCTCGGCGTCGGCGAGAGCCTGCCGGCGTCCTGGCCGGTGGACGGCACCACCGGGTACGAGGCGCTGCGCGAGATCAGCGGGGTGTTCGTGGACCCGTCCGGCGCCGGCCTGCTCACCCAGTTCGCCGCCGAGCACACCGGGGAACGGCTGGCCGCGCACACCGTCGAGCGACGCGCACGCCGGGAAGTGGCCGACACCATCCTGGTCGCCGAGGTGCGCCGGATCGCCCGGCTGCTCGAGCCCGAGGCCTGCTCGTCAGGGCCGAGTATCGACGCCGAGGCCTGCTCGCCAGGGCCGAGTATTGACACAGTGGTCGGCGCAGAGAAGGCGAACGACGCGGTGGCCGAGCTGCTCTGCTCGTTCCCGGTGTACCGGTCCTACCTGCCGGAGGGGCGCCACTCGCTGGACGTGGCGCTGTCGGTGGCCAGGACCAACCGGCCGGACCTGACCGAGCCGCTGGAGACGATCTACCGGCGGATGCTGGCCGAGCCGGACGGGGAGCTGGCCCGCCGGGTGCAGCAGACCTCGGGGATGGTCACCGCGAAGGGCGTCGAGGACACCGCGTTCTACCGGTGGAACCGCCTGGTCGCGCTGAACGAGGTGGGCGGAGACCCGGCCCGCTTCGGGGTGTCCGTGGCCGAGTTCCACGCGGCGGCGGCCGACCGGGAAGCCGCCACCCCGGCCAGCATGACCACGCTGTCCACCCACGACACCAAGCGCTCCGAGGACGTCCGCGCGCGGCTGGCCGTGCTGGCCGAGCTGCCCGGCGAGTGGGCGGCGGCGATGCGCGGCTGGGCGGCGGCGCACCCGCTGCCGGAACGCTCGCTGGAGCTGCTGGCCTGGCAGTGCCTGGTCGGGGCGTGGCCGATCCCCGCCGAGCGGATGGCCGGCTACCTGCTCAAAGCGGCCAAGGAAGCCAAGCTGGCCACCAGCCATGTGCACGCGGTGGCCGAGGTGGACGAGGCCATCGCCGCCTGGCCGGCCGCCGTGCTGGCCGACCCGGCAGCGGTCGCCTCGCTCGAGGAGTTCGTCGGGCGCATTGCCCCGGCCGGCTGGTCGAACTCGCTGGGCCAGAAGCTGCTGCAGCTGGCCGGGCCCGGAGTGCCGGACGTCTACCAGGGCACCGAGTGCTTCGAGTACTCGCTGGTCGACCCGGACAACCGGCGCCCGGTCGACTTCGCCGCCCGGCGCGAGCTGCTGGCCCGGCTGGACGACCACTGGCTGCCACCGGTGGACGCCTCCGGGGCGGCCAAGCTGCTGGTCACCGTGTCCGCGCTGCGGCTGCGGCGGTACCGGCCCGAGCTGTTCACCGGCTACCGGGCGCTGGTTGCGGACGGCCCGGCGGCCGAGCACGCGGTGGCGTTCTCCCGCGACCCCGGCCTGGTCGCGGTGGCCACCCGGCTGCCGGTCGGGCTGGCCGCCGTCGGGGGCTGGGCGGACACCGTGCTCGCCCTGCCGCACGGCGCCGACGACTGGACCGACGTGATCACCGGCGAGTCGGTGGGCACCTCGACCCCCCGCCTGGCCGACCTGCTAGCCCGCTACCCCGTCGCCCTCCTGGTCCGCCCCGCGTAGGAAGTCACGCCGTGAGTGGCGAGTGCCCGGCCGCTTGTTACCGAGCTGCACAGGAGACAGGTTTCCGGCGCGAGCAACCTGCGGGGTGTGGAGTTCGGTAACACACGGCGTGCGCCCCACGTTGGCGGGCCGGTTCGTTTCGCCGAGGTCGACACCAGGGCTGTCGCCGGAGTTCCGAGCCAGCCCTCCTGTCGATCTCGGCGAGCGAGCACGACCGCGCACACCGGCCGCACAGACTTGCTGGCCGTGTGCGGGCCACCCGGGAGAGTGACGCTTGACACAGTGGTCGGAGGGACCTAACTTCGCCGAGTAATCGTTTTCTCGCCCCGCCCCGCCTCGACTCGAGCGGCTGCTTCGGCGTGAGGTGTGATGGACGGCAAGCCGGGCGCATCGGTCGACATGATCGGCGTGAGCAAGTCCTACGGTGGGGTGCGCGCCGTGCGCGAGGTCGACTTCAGCATCCGGCCCGGCGAGGTGCACGCGCTGCTCGGGGAGAACGGCGCGGGCAAGTCCACCCTGATGAAGGTGCTCTGCGGTGAGGTGAGCGGCTACCGGGGCGAGATCCGGATCGGCGG
>DATHIT010000352.1:0-8729 GCA_035489915.1 Pseudonocardia sp.
CACCAGGCCGACCTTGTCCCTGCGCTGGTAGGCGTCCCGGAGCAGGGACAGCACCGCGCCGCTGACCGCGGCCATCCGGCGCCGGGCGGCCATCGAGCCGGAGGCGTCCACCACGAACAGCACCAGGTTGCCTTCCCGGCCTTCCCGTACCGCGTGCCGCAGGTCATCCCGGAGCAGTCGCAGCCCCGGGCCGGTGCGGCCGCGGGCCCGCTGGTGCGGCGCGGCGGCCAGCACGGTGGCCGGCAGGTGCAGGTCGGCAACCCGGTGCGGGTTGTCCAGGGCCGCGCGCACCACCCGCCCCTGCTCGGTCCGCGCCCGCGACCGCCGCCCGGGCGCACCCTCGCCCACCCCGGGCACGGTGAGCAGCCGGGCCCGGAACGGCTGGGCGGGGGCCGGCGCGGGCCGGCTGGGACCGTCTCCGGCCGCGCTGCCCCGGTCGAGCGGCGGCTGGGCGGAGTTCTGGTCGGTCGGCGGCGGTGCGCCTCCCCCGTCCGGCCCGTCCGGCGGCCCACCCCCGTCCGGTCCGTCCGGCGGGTCTGGCGGGTCTGACATGTCGGTGTCCGGGCGGTCGGGGTCCTGCCGGTCGGTGTCCGGCGGCGGGCCGGCCTGCTCGGCGGCCTGGTTCAGTGCCTCGTCCAGCGCCTTGTCGTCCAGCTCCGGCTCGTCGAACGGGTCGCGGCGGCGGCGGTGTGGCAGTGCCAGGCGCGCCGCCACCCGGACGTCCTCCTCGGTCACGTCGCGGGCGCCGCGCCAGGCCGCGTGGGCCACCGCGGTGCGCGCGGTCACCAGGTCGGCGCGCATGCCGTCCACCTCGAAGGCGGCGCACAGCGCGGCGATCCGGCGCAGCTCGGCATCCGGCAGCAGCACCGTGCCCAGCCGTTCCCGGGCGGCCAGGATCCGGGCGGCCAGCTCGGCGTCGGCGGCCCGCCAGCCGGCGGCGAACTCGGCGGGAGCCGCCTCGAAGGCCAGCCGGCGCCGGATCACCTCCACCCGCAGGTCCACGTCCCGCGCCGCAGCCACCTGCACGGTCAGCCCGAACCGGTCCAGCAGCTGCGGCCGCAGCTCGCCCTCCTCCGGGTTCATGGTGCCGACCAGCAGGAACGACGCCGCGTGGGAGAGCGAGACGCCGTCCCGCTCCACGTGCGCCCGCCCCATCGCGGCGGCGTCCAGCAGCAGGTCGACCAGGTGGTCGTGCAGCAGGTTGACCTCGTCCACGTAGAGCACGCCCCGATGCGCGGCGGCCAACAGGCCCGGCTGGTACGCGCGCACGCCCTCGGACAGCGCGCGCTCCAGGTCCAGCGAGCCGATCAGCCGGTCCTCGGTGGCGCCCACCGGCAGCTCGATCAGCCGGGACCTACGGGGCTCCGACGGCGCCTCGGGTGGGTGCTGGCCGTCCGGGCAGTCCGGGTCGGGGTCGGCCGGGTCGCAGCCGAACCGGCAGTCCAGCACGGTGCGCCGGGACGGCAGCAGCGCCGCCAGCGCGCGCACCACCGTGGACTTCGCGGTGCCCTTCTCCCCCCGGACCAGTACGCCGCCGATCACCGGGTGGACCGCGGTGAGCAACAACGCCAGTCGGAGGTCCTCGTGCCCGACGACGGCGGAGAACGGGAACAACGGGCGGGCCGATCCGCCGAGACTCACCTGGTGTGCTCGCGCTTGACCCGGCGCATCGGCACGTGCTCCACGCGGCCCATGAGGTACGGCTCGCCGTCGGACACGAACCCGTAGCCCTCGTAGAAGGCCACCAGCTCGCGGTGCGCGTCCGCGACGCACTCGCCGTCACCGACCTCAGCGAGTACCGCGTCCATCAGCCGACGGGCCAGGCCACGCCCGCGTGCCTCCTCGGCCAGGCACAACCGGCCGATCCGGTAGCCCCCGTCGGGTTCCTTGAGCAGCCGCACGCAGCCGAGCACCGGCTCGGGCTGGCCGTGCCCGCCGAGCCAGTAGTGCCGGGCCCTTGGCTCCAGGTCCCGCCCGTCCAGCTCCGGGTACGCGCAGTTCTGCTCGACGACGAACACGTCGACGCGGAGCCGGAGCAGCGCGTAGAGCGTCGGGGGGTCCAGGTCCGCCGCCCATGACCGGTGCACCGTGGCGGAATACGGTTCGCTGCTCACTGCCTCTGCCTACCAGACGGAGAACCATCGGGGCGAGGCCAGGGCGCCGGACCGGACGGATCTCACGTCCGAGATCACCGCGGACCGGGCGCGGGGACAGGAATCGCGCTCGCCCGGCCGGGTGGTGCCCCACCGGTGGTGCCAGAGCGGCGGGGCGCCACCCGGCCGGACAGAGCCACGGTGGGCTCTACCGCTGGCGACACCGGCTGACCACCCCCCACGGCGGTCAGGCGCAACGCAATCGGGATGTCGCCGCCCGCGCAACGTCTGTTACCGGGATCGGGGAAATCGTCCGCGTTCGGTCGACCGATTCACCCGTTGGACGCAGCAGCCCGGGGCGAAGCGGGTCCGGCGCGGCGCGGTTACTGTCAACAGGTGCGACATGTCGACCTCGTGATCATCGGTTCAGGCTCGGGAAACTCACTTCCGGACGAGCGTTTTGCCGGCCTGGAGGTCGCCGTCGTCGAGGAGGGCGTATTCGGCGGCACCTGCCTCAACGTGGGCTGTATCCCGACGAAGATGTACGTCTACACCGCCGACCTGGCCAGGGAACTCGACGGCATCAGCCGCTTCGGTGTGGACGCGGTGCGGGAGAAGGTCCGCTGGACCGACATCAGGGACCGCGTTTTCGGCCGGATCGACCCGATCTCCGAGGGTGGCCGCCGCTACCGCGCGGAGGGTTCGCCGAACATCACCCTCTACTCAGGGCACGCGGAGTTCACCGGTCCGAAAAAGATCTCGGTCACCTATCCGGACGGCCGGGTGGATGAGCTCAGCGCGGATCAGTTCGTGCTCGCCGCCGGGTCTCGCCCCTCGATCCCCGAGGTGATCACCAAGGCCGGCATTCCGTACCACACCTCGGACACCGTCATGCGGATCGACGAGCTGCCCCGGCGACTGGTCATCCTGGGTGGCGGTTTCATCGGCGCGGAGTTCGCCCACGTCTTCTCCGCGCTGGGCACCGAGGTGACCATCGTGACCCGGGGCGAGGAGTTGCTGCGCCACCTCGACGAGACGATCGCGCACCGGTTCACGAACCTGGCCCGGCAAAGCTGGGACGTGCGCACCAACGCGCCGCCGGTGCACTGCGCGGACGCCGACCCGGGGCTCCAGCTGGAGTTCGTCGACGGCACCAGCGTGACCGGGGACCTGCTGCTGGTCGCCGCCGGGCGGGTACCGAACAGCGACCGGCTAGGGCTCGCCGCCGCCGGTGTCGCCACCGAGGACGACGGCCGGGTGGTGGTCGACGAGTACCAGCGCACCACCGCGCCGGGCATCTACGCGCTCGGTGACCTCAGCTCGCCCTACCAGCTCAAGCACGTGGCCAACCACGAGGCGAAGATCGTCGCGCACAACCTGTTGCACCCGGACTCCCTCCGGCCTGCCGACCACCGCTTTGTCCCTTCGGCGGTGTTCACCGCGCCGCAGATCGCCACCGTCGGGCTGACCGAGGAGGAGTGCCGGGAGCGCGGGGTGCGCTACGTGTCAGCGGTGCAGGAGTACGGCTCGGTGGCCTATGGCTGGGCGATGGAGGACCGTGATGGGTTCTGCAAACTGCTGGCCGACCCGATCACCGGGCAGCTGCTCGGCGCGCACGTGATGGGCGCGCAGGCCTCCACGGTGATCCAGCCACTGATCCAGGCCATTTCGTTCGGCCTGCCGGCCGACGAGATGGCGCACGGCCAGTACTGGATCCACCCGGGCCTGCCAGAGGTGGTGGAGAACGCCCTGCTCAGCCTGCCGCTGAAGCGGTCGTAGCTTTCGCATCGTCGCTGGCCCGGTAAACCGGCGCGGGCGCGGCGAGCAGCGCGAGGAAGGTGACCAGGCAGGCCACCACGATGTAGAGGGCAATCGCCCAGGAGCCGGCGAACGCCGCGAACAGCGCGGCGGCGGCGAACGGCGCCGGGCCGCTGGTGATCATCCCGCCTACTTGGTAGGCGGTGGAGACACCGGTGTAGCGCAGCCGCGCGTCGAACATCTCGGAGAGGAAGCCGGCCACCGCGCTGTAGGTGACCGCGTGTCCGATGGTCACGATCAGCACCATGGCCAGCAGGATCGCCGCCGTATTACCGGTGTCGAGCAGCCAGAAGAACGGGAACGCGATCGCGGCCATGTAGACCGCGCCGATGAGCAGCATCTTGCGCCGCCCGATCCGGTCAGCCACGGTGGCGACCAGTGGCACCGTGGCGAGGTCCAGCAGGCAGGCAACGATCAGGCAGGTCAGGATCACGTTCCGGGACACCCCGACCACGCGGGGCCCGTAGGACAGCACGAAGACCGAGACGATGTAGAACGGGATGTTGGGGCCCGCCTGGGTGAAGATGCCAACCAGCAAGGGCCGGCGGGCCACCCGGAACAGCTCACCGAGCGGGAAAGTGGACACCGTGCGGGACTCCCGGACCGCGCGGAAGTCCGGCGACTCGACGATCTGCAGCCGGACGTAGACGCCGACCGCCACCAGCACGATGCTGGCCAGGAACGGGATGCGCCAACCCCAGCTCAGCAGCTGGTCCTCGGGAAGCTGCTGGACGGCCAGGAACGCCGACGAGGACAGCACCAGCCCGGCCGGCACCCCCGCCTGTGGCCAGCTGCCGTAGAAGGCCCGTTTCCGTTTCGGCGCGTGCTCGACGGCCATCAGCACCGCGCCGCCCCACTCGCCGCCGACCGCGAAGCCCTGCACCAGCCGGGCCAGCGCCAGCAGCAGCGGGGCCGCCACGCCGATCTGCTGGTACGTGGGCAGCAGCCCGATCGCCACCGTGCCCGCCCCCATCAACATCAGGGAGAGCACCAGCATGGTTTTGCGACCCAGCCGGTCACCGAAATGCCCGAACACCATGCCGCCGATCGGGCGGGCCACAAAAGCGACGCCGAAGGTGGCGAATGCGGCCAGCGTGCCGCCCGCCGGGCTGAGCGTCGGGAAGAACTGGGTGTTGAACACCAGCGTCGCGGCTGCGCCGAAGAGGAAGAAGTCGTACCACTCGATGGCGGTGCCGATGAAGCTGGCGAAGGCGACCCTGGACGGCGGCAGGTGGACCGGCTGGCCTTGCTGAGCGACCACCTGAACCTCCGACGGCACCGGGAGAGGGGGGCGGCCACGGGCGCGTCCGCTGTGAGCTTGACCGCAGGTCTAGCACGGGCAGACGCGCTCACACAAGCTTGTTTGGACCGATCGGTACAGCCCGTAGACCTGGCTAATTGTCGCGTTATAGATATTTCCGGACCAACTGGTACAGAGGTCTAGACGAGCCTAAACGGGTGCGCCGGGTGGGACGAAGGGCAGCCCAGCGGGGACGCCGTGTTCGATCAGCCGCCAGACCGCCTCGGTGTCCAGGTGGCGCTCCACCAGATCGCCGAGCAGGTCCAGCTGGCCGGCGCGGACCTCGGCGAAACGGGTATCGGCGGCCGGGACGAACCCCGGTGGCGCCACCCGGGCCAGCAGCGCGCGGCGGAACCCGTCGTTCTCCAGCAGCCCGTGCCAGTGGGTGCCCAGCACCGCCCCGGCATCGGCGCCCTCCGGATCACCGCCCGTCGTGGTGATCAGCGGCGGCTCGGCGCTGCGCGTCACCTGGCCATGGTGGATCTCGTAGCCGCCCACCGGGTGGCCCAGCGCGATGCCGTCCGGCCGGGCCAGGCGTTTGCCCGGCTCGAACACGACCTCGAGGTCCAGCAGACCCAAGCCGTCCACCGCGCCCCGACCGGACTCCACCGGGTCCACGATCCGCCGCGCCAGCATCTGGTAGCCGCCACAGATGCCCAGCACCGCCCGCCCGGCGGCGGCGTGCGCGACCACCGCCTCGGCCAGGCCGGTCGCCCGCAGCCAGTCCAGGTCGGCCACCGTGGACTTGGACCCGGGCAGCACCACCAGGTCGGCGTCGGCCAGCCGGGACGGCTCGGTCACGTAGCGCACCGCCACCCCCGGCTCACAGGCCAGCGCCTCGACGTCGGTGGCGTTGGAGATCCGCGGCAGCCGGGGCACCGCCACCCGCAGCCAGCGCGAGCCCACCGGCGGCGCGGGTCGGCCGACCACGCCGTCGGCCACGTACGACAGCGAGTCCTCGGCGTCCAGCCACAGCCGGTCGTCGAAGGGCAGCACGCCGAGGGTGGGCCGCCCGGTGAGCGCGCGCAGCTGGCGCAGCCCCGGTTCCAGCAGCGCCGGATCACCGCGGAACTTGTTGATCACGAACCCGGCGACCAGTGCCTGGTCGGCCGCGTCCAGCAGGGCCAGGGTGCCGAACAGGTGGGCCAACACGCCGCCCCGGTCGATGTCGCCGACCACCAGCACGGGCAGCCCGGCCGCCCTGGCCAGCCCCATGTTGGCGATGTCGGTGGCCCGCAGGTTGATCTCGGCCGGCGAGCCGGCGCCCTCGCAGATCACCACGTGATAGTCCGCGCGCAGCGCCCCCAGGGTGCGCAGCGCCGTCTCCAGCAGGGCGGGCTTGCGCTCCCGGTAGGACAGCGCGCTGACCGTGCCGTCCACCCGGCCCAGCACCACGACCTGGGAGGAGCGGTCGCTGCCCGGCTTGAGCAGCACCGGGTTGAACCGCACCGACGGCTCCAGCCCGCACGCGGCGGCCTGCATCGCCTGGGCCCGGCCGATCTCCCCGCCGTCCGGGGTGACCACCGAGTTGTTCGACATGTTCTGCGCCTTGAACGGCGCCACCTTGACACCCCGCCGGTACAGCCACCGGCACAGCCCCGCCACCAGCACGCTCTTGCCGGCGTCGGAGGTGGTGCCGGCAATCAGCAGGCTCACGGCAGGGTGAGGATCTCCGAGCCGCTCTCGGTGACCAGGATGGTGTGCTCGAACTGGGCGGTGCGCTTGCGGTCCTTGGTGACCACGGTCCAGTGGTCGTCCCAGATGTCGTAGTCGATGGTGCCCAGGTTGATCATCGGCTCGATGGTGAACGTCATGCCGGTCTCCAGCAGGGTGTCCACATCCGGGGCGTCGTAGTGCAGCACCACCAATCCGGAGTGGAAGCTGCGCCCGATGCCGTGGCCGGTGAAGTCGCGCACCACGCCGTAGCCGAACCGCTTGGCGTAGGACTCGATGACCCGGCCGACCACGTTCAGCGGGCGTCCCGGCCGGACCGCCTTGATCGCCCGCATCATCGCCTCGCGGGTGCGCTCGACCAGCCGCCGGTCCTCCTCGGAGACCTCGCCGGCCAGGAACGAGCCGTTCGTGTCGCCGTGCACCCCGCCGATGTAGGCGGTCACGTCGATGTTCACGATGTCCCCGTCGGAGATCACCGTGGAGTCCGGGATGCCGTGGCAGATCACCTCGTTGAGGCTGGTGCAGCAGCTCTTCGGAAAGCCCCGGTAGCCCAGCGTGGACGGGTACGCGCCGTGGTCGATCAGGAACTCGTGCACCACCCGGTCGACCTCGTCGGTGGTGACCCCGGGCTTGACCACCTCGCCGCCGGCGGCGAGCGCCTGGGCGGCGATCTTCGAGGCGACCCGCATCGCCTCGATCACCTCGGGTGTCTGCACCCACGGATCCGTGCTCGGAGTGGGCGCCGACTTACCGACGTACTCCGGCCGGACGATCTCCGGGGGAACCGGACGCATCGGGGAGATGCGCCCCGGGGTGAGGGCTTCGCGCACGGGCATGGCTACCACCTTAGACACTAGGGTGCTCACCCGCCGGTGCGGCGCGAGCGTGCGCCCAGCCGGGCGAACAGCCGCCAGCCGAGCAACAGCACCGCCAGGCTGACGGCCGCGACCAGCACGAACGACAGCGGCAACCGGTGGGTGGCCAGCGCACGCAGGGCGAGCCCGACCACCACGGTGCCGGCCCACGCGACCACGCCGAGGGGCAGTCCGACGGGCGCCCGCCAGACCCGCCCGGCCAGCCAGCCGACGAGCAGCCCGACCAGGAACGGCGCGGCGGTGGCCAGCACCCCGGCGGCCTGCACCGCCTCGGCGTGCGAGCGGCGACCGATGGCGGCGAACAACAGCACGGCGACCACATCGGCGGCGGCGGCGTACACCACCGCGCGGGTTGCCGGGTGCACCGACGGCGAGGCTGCCATACCCAGCAGCGTAGAGCGGGTCAGAAACGCGGCGAGACCCCGCTCAAGGCACGCCGGGCCAGCACCGCGAGTAGGACCGCGGTGAGCACCACGTAGCCGTGCTGGTAGGCGACGGCGGGCAGGTTGCCGACCGGGGCGTCCGGCGGCGCGGGCAGCAGCCCGAACAGGGTGAAGAACCCGTGGGCGCCCAGCACCGCGACGCCGGCCCAAGCCAGCCAGGCCGCCGCTGTCCGCTGGCACAGCGCGCGGTCCAGCAGCAGGATCAGCAGCGGGGCAAACCAGACCCAGTGGTGCACCCAGCTGAACGGGGACACCGCTGTCGCGGTCACCCCGCACACCACGACGGCGGCGAGCTCCCGGCCGTGCGCGGCGAGCCGGGCGGCCAGCCACAGCCCGACGACGGCGACCAACACCGCCGAGGCAACCCAGAGCAGCTGTTCACCGTAACCGCTGCCCCACGCCCTGGCGATCAGCCCGCGCAACGACTGGTTGCCCGGGTGCTCCGGCACCCCCACCCGACTCGGGTCGGCGAACGCGCCCGCCCAGAACGTCCGCGAATCCCCCGGCAGAACCACCGCACCGACCA
>DATHIT010000353.1:0-4648 GCA_035489915.1 Pseudonocardia sp.
GCCGTGTATTGGCCGCTGACCAGACGACGCGCAGTTGACCTGTGCCGCGTCGGCAGCTGCCTGTGTCAGGTCCGCTGAGCGCGGACGGCGTTTGTTCGGCGGGAGCTAGCCCCGCATCGAGCCACTCCGTCCGACTAGGGCTGCAACTCATCCCTCGCCTCAGGAGGCCCTGCCATGCCGCATTTCCCCGCGCGCGGACCGACGCCGTCACCCGCCGCGCGCGCTGACCCACCCGCCGACCGGCGGGGTGGCCGGTTCGCCGCCGGATTCACCGCGCTGGTCATGATCGCGGTGCTGGTCACCTCGAGTGGAGCACTGTTCGCCGCGCAAGCCGTGGTGTTCGCGCTCGGCGCGTTCGTCGGCCCCCGGTACGCGCCCTATCCGGCGCTGTACCGGGCGTTGGTCGCGCCCCGGCTCGCCGCGTTGGGCCGGGCTCGGCGGTCCCGGCTGGGCGCGCCGAATCCGGGGCCGGCCGCTCCGGTTCGGGGCGCGCACGCGCTGGGGTTCGCCCTGGCGGTGCTCGGCTCGATCGGCTACCTCACCGGGCTGACCGGGCTCGGGATGGTCGCCGCCTGGCTGGTATTGGCCGCCTCGGTGACCAATGCCGCCGTCGGGTTCTCCGTGGGCCAGCCGCTGTACCAGGTGTTTCTCCGTCTCAACCACCGTCCGTCACATCCAGATACACAACAGGGAGCAATCGCATGAGCCGCCAGGATGTCCTGGTCTCCGCAGACTGGGCCGAGCAGAATCTCGACACCGACGGGGTGGTGTTCGTTGAGGTTGATGAGGACACCACCGCCTACGACGGCGGGCACCTCCCGGGTGCAGTGAAGATCAACTGGAAGACCGAGCTGCAGGACCAGGTGGTCCGCGACTTCGTGGACAAGGGCCAGTTCGAGAAGCTGCTGTCCGAGAAGGGCATCGGCAACGACGACACCGTGCTGCTCTACGGCGGCAACAACAACTGGTTCGCCGCCTACGCCTACTGGTACTTCAAGCTGTACGGGCACGACAAGGTGCAGCTGCTGGACGGTGGGCGCAAGAAGTGGGAGCTGGACGGCCGCACCCTGACCAAGGACGAGCCGACCCGCCAGCAGACCAGTTACACCGCCAAGGACCCGGACCTCTCGATCCGCGCCTTCCGCCAGGAGACGATCGACGCGATCGGGGTGAAGAACCTGGTCGATGTGCGCTCGCCGGACGAGTTCTCCGGCAAGATCCTGGCGCCCGCGCACTTGCCGCAGGAGCAGGCGCAGCGGCCCGGGCACATCCCCAGCGCGATCAACGTGCCGTGGAGCAAGGCGGCCAACGAGGACGGCACCTTCAAGTCCGACGCGGACCTCGAGGAACTCTACACCGGGGCCGGGCTGGACGGCTCCAAGCCGACCATCGCCTACTGCCGCATCGGCGAGCGCAGCAGCCACACCTGGTTCGTGCTGCACGAGCTGCTCGGCCAGTCGGACGTGAAGAACTACGACGGCAGCTGGACCGAGTACGGCTCGCTGGTCGGCGCGCCGATCGAGCTCGGGGACGGTTCCTGATGTGCGGTGCACCTGACCAGGCCCAGGAGCTGCCGCCGGGCACAGACCTGACCAAGGAGACCGTGCTGGTGGGCCGGGTGGTGGCCGACTCGCAGCCGGTGGGCGGCGCGTTCGTCCGCTTGCTGGACGGCGGCGGGGAGTTCACCGCCGAGGTGGTTTCCTCGGCATCGGGCGACTTCCGGTTCTTCGCCGGCCCGGGTACCTGGACGGTGCGCGCACTGTCCCGGGTCGGGAACGGGGAGACTCAGCTGACCGCGTCCGGCCCAGGCCTGCACCGGGCTGAGGTCAGCGTCGGCTGAGCAGTTTGTTTGCGGTGCGCCGCCCCGGTACCGGTCTCGGTACCGGGCGGTTGCATTTCTGGCCGGGCACTAGCTGGGGCTGTTCGCCTTGAGCTCGGCGACGGCGGTGGCCACCGCGTCGGCCAGCGGCGCGGTGGGGTGCCCGATCAGCTTGCTCAGCGAGCCGTCCTGCCGGGCCAGGTCGCCCCGGTCGATCCCGGCGTCCACGTCGACCAGGATGTCCGCCAGCAGCTCGGGCAGGCCGGCTTGGAGTAGTCCGGCACGGTGCTGCTCAGGGGATACCTGCTGGTAGACGACCCGAGTGTCGGTCTGCCGGGAGAACTCCTCGGCCAGCTCGGCCAGGCTCCACGCGGTATCGCCGGACAGCTCGTAGTACCGCTGGGGGCTGTCGGTCAGTAGCGCGGCGGCGGCCGCCTCGGCGAACTCGGCCCGGGTGGCTGTAGCGAGCCGGCTGCCCGGGTCGGCCGAGCCGACGATCGAGCCGCTGCCCACCGCGTGCGCCAGCTGTCCGGAGTACATCTCGGTGTAGAAGCCGTTGCGCAGCACGGTGTAGTCCAGGCCGGATTCGCGCAGAATCAGCTCGGTGGCCTGGTGGTCGGCGGCCAGCCGCAGGCTGGTTGTGTCATTGCCCAGGATCCCGGTGTACAGCAGCCGGCGCACCGTGCCCGCCGCCCCCGCCGCATCGATCACCGACTGGTGCTGCTTGGCCCGCTCGACGCCCACCTCGGAGGAGGAGACCAGCAGTACCTGGCTGGCCCCGTCGAGCGCGGCCGGCCAGGTCTCCGGCCGGTTGTAGTCGCCGTGCCGCACCTGGATGCCGAGTTCGGCGAGGTCGGCGGCCTTTTCAGGGCTGCGGACCGCGGCGACGATGTCCCGCGCCGGCAGGCTGGCCAGCAGATTGTGGATGACGTGCCGGCCCAGTTGGCCGTTCGCCCCGGTGATCACGATCATGTGTGCTCCGATTGTTAGGTTCGTTCGGAGGCTAGGCTCGACGCTAACTGCTGGTAAGTACCAACTCTGAAGTAAGGTACTGATATGCAGGTAAGTGTCGAGGTTGAGCCACAGTCGTTACCTGCCGATACCTTCGACGCGAACTGCCCGACGCGCACTGTGCTGGACAACGTGACCAGTCGCTGGGCGGTGCTGGTCCTGTGGGCTCTGCTGGACGGCACGATGCGGTTCAGCGACCTGCGCCGCAGGGTCGGCGGGGTGAGCGAGAAGATGCTCGCGCAGACACTGCAGCGTCTGGAGCGGGACGGTTTTGTGCACCGGTTGGCCCATCCGGTCATCCCACCGAGGGTGGACTACTCGCTGACCCCACTCGGCGAGCCGGCCGCGCGCCAGATTGCCGGGCTGACGAGTTGGCTCGAGGGCCAGCTGCCGGCGGTACTGGCCGCGCGCGCTTCGTACGACGCGAACCGGGCTGCCGGCGCCTCCCGCTGACCGCGTGTGCGGGTGTGAACGCTTTCTCCGGAACGGCCTCGGTGTGGACGTGTTGACCTCTATGGTTGCCGACTATGACGGGGGAAGTGGGTCTTGGTCAGCGGGTGCTGTCCGGGGCGCGGTCGCCTCAGGAGCAGGCCCTGGCCGGGTCGCTGGACGCCCTGGGGCTGCAGGTGAACCGGGACAATGTGCTTCAGGTGCGCAACGCCCTGAAAGGTGAGTTTGATCGCCTTCGCAGGCTGATGGCGTTGCACGCGCCGATGCTGCGCGTAGGCGAGTGTGGACCCGATCCCGTGTCGGGGCCGGCCGCTGGGCTGTTCAACGAGAAGGTCCAGGCACTGGCAGGTCAGTGCACTGGCTATGTGGAAGCACTTGGCGACGCGGCGGATGTGTTGGACCAGACGGCGCGGGCCTACGGGTACAACGAGGAGCAGATCGTCGCGTCATTCACCGCCTTCCAGGCCACTGAACATGGCGAACCTCGCGGAGGGCCGAGGTGACTGATTGGTGGCCCCGCTGTGTGGCTGGTCCGCTCGGGGCGGTTTTGCTGGTCGGGCTGGCCGGATGTGCCACGGAAGCACCGGCGCCAAGCCAGGTCGCCCCCGGGGCACCGCCCGCGACCGACTCGCCGTTCCCGGCTCGACCGGCTGAGTTGAAACTGGACGCGGTTGACCCGTGTTCCTTGCTGACTGCCGCACAGCAGAGCCAGCTAGGTATTCAGCACGTACAGCGGGACGACAACTCTGACGAATTGGGCAGCGCGGCTTGCCTGTGGGACAACAGCGGAGGCAGCCCGGACAACAGTTGGGTAGCGCGGCTGATTGTGAAGCGGGGCGCCGACTACGCGTTGGGCAGCACGACGGGTGTGCAGATCGTGCAGGTGAGCGGCTTCACCGCCGTGCAGACCGCCGCGCCCTATCAGGATTCCAAGATCAACTGTGTTCTGGTGGTTGATGTCGCGCAGGGCCAGAGTCTCGGCGTGCAGTACCTCAACACGCGCGGCAACTACCCGGGGATCAGCCACGACGTGGCTTGCCAACTTGACCGGCGGGCCGCTGAGTTCATGGTCCAGAACTTGCGCGTGTTGGCGCGCTGAGCAGCCGAGGGGGAGCCATGGCTGGCGAGATACCGCACGTCAACTGGGCGGCCTACTCGCTGCGGGGCAAGTACCAGATGATGCACGAGGGTCCGGGTTCCGAGGCGGTAGCGCCGGCGGCCCGCACCCTCGGTGTGTTGGCTCCGGAGTTCGGCGTGTCCAGCGACAAAATCCAGGCCGCGCTGCGCGGCACCGGGGCGGAGTGGCAGGGCCAGGCGGCCACCGCCTTCAGCAGGACAATGCGGCAGGCGGCCGAGTGGGCCCAGCGG
>DATHIT010000354.1:0-24356 GCA_035489915.1 Pseudonocardia sp.
CTGGGCGGCGCTCAGCCGTCCAGCGGGCGCGCCGCCAGTCCGTCGCTGAAGTCGCGGTCCTTGGTCTCCCCCAGGAACAGCAGGCAGACCAGGCAGAGCACCGCCACGCCCACCAGATACCAGGAGAACGCGGTGGTGGAGCCGGTCCTGGCCAGCAGCTCGGTGGCCACCAGCGGGCTGATCCCGCCGCCGATGATGCCCGCCGCGCTGTAGGCGAACGACGCGCCCGAGTAGCGGTAGCGGACCCGGAACAGCTCCGGGAAGTAGGCGCCCATCGGCCCGTAGAGCAGCGCGAAACACACCAGCCCGACCACCATGGCCACCCCGATCAGCAGCGGCGACCGGGTCTGCAGCAACCAGAACAGCGGGAACGCCCACAGCGCGGAGGCCACGGCGGCGGCGATGCACACCTTGCGCCGGCCCACCCGGTCGGACAGCACCGCGAACCCCAGCGTGGCCACGCCCATCACCGCCGCCGCGATGATCGCCTCCACCAGCATCGTGGTGCGGGACAGCTTGAGCACGGTGGTGCCGTAGGACAGGCAGAAGGTGGTGATCGTGTAGAACAGCGTGAACGCCAGGATGAACGACAGCGTGGCCAGCACCAGCACCACCGGCTGGCGGCGCCACAGCTCGAAGAACGGCACCTTTGCCTGCGCCTTGGCCTCCAGCGCGGCCTGGAATACCGGCGTCTCGGCGATCCGCATCCGGATGTAGTAGCCGACCGCCAGCAGCACCGCCGAGGCCAGGAACGGGATCCGCCACCCCCACGACTGGAACGCCTCCGCGCTCATCACCGCGTTCAGCACCAGGAACAGCGCGTTGCCCAGCACGAAACCCACTGCCGGCCCGAGCTGCGGGAACGCCGAGTACAAGCCGCGTTTGCCCGGCGGGGCGTACTCGGTGGCCAGCAGGACAGCGCCGCCCCACTCGCCGCCCAGCCCGATGCCCTGGAGGAACCGCAGCACCGCCAGCAGCACCGGCGCGGCCACCCCGATTGTGGCGAACGAGGGCACCAGCCCGATCGCCACCGTGGACAGCCCGGTCACCAACAGCGAGGCGATCAGCATCCGCTTGCGCCCCAGCCGGTCGCCGAAGTGGCCGAACAGGATGGCACCCACCGGGCGGGCGATGAACCCCACCGCGAAGGTGGCCAGCGCCAGCAGGGTGCCCGCGGTGGCGGAGTACGAGGGAAAGAACAACTTGCCGAATACCAGCGCGGCCGCGGTGCCGTAGATGTAGAAGTCATAGAACTCGATGGCGGTGCCGACGAAGCTGGCGATCGCGATGCGGTTCCGTGAGGGTGCGGCGGCGACGGTGCTCATGGGTGCTCCGATGCGGTGACTGTGCGCTCGCTGTGATCATGTCAACGAGCGCGGCGGAGCGCGCGGTGACGTCGCTAACCCCATCGATGGACTCAGGGAGGATGGGCTGGTGACCTCGGGGATCGAGCAGGGACAACTCGCGGTCGTCGGGCCGGGCGCGATCGGCTGCACCTTCGCGGCGGTGGCCCGCCGGGCCGGGCTGGGCGAGGTGCCGTTGTACGGGCGGACCGGGGTGGACCGGATCACCGTGCGCCCCGACGACGGCGAGCCGGTGGTGCTGTCCGGCGGCGTGCGCACCGATCCCTCGGCGGTCCACGGTCCGGTTGACTGGCTGCTGCTGGCGGTGAAGGTGCACCAGACCGCCGCCGCGGCGTCCTGGTTGCGCGAGCTGTGCGGCCCGGAGACCGTGGTCGTGGCGCTGCGCAACGGCGTGGAGCACCGCGAGCAGCTGGCCCCGTTCGTCGGCCGGGCGACCGTGCTGCCCACGGTGGTCTGGTGCCCGGCCGAGATGCTGGACCGGGAGACGGTCCGGCTGCGCGGTGTCGCCGCGCTCACCGTGCCCGACGAACCCGCCGCGCACCGGCTCGCCGGCCTGCTCACCCCGGGTGGCGCCCGGGTGGACATCGCCGAGGACTTCCAGACCCAGCTGTGGCGAAAGCTGATCATGAACGCGGTGGCCGGGCTGATGGTCCTGGCCGGCCGGCGCACCGGCATGTTCCGCCGCCCCGACGTGCGCGAGCTGGCCGTGGCCCTGGCCAGGGAATGCGCGGCGGTGGGCAAGGCCGAGGGCGCACTGCTGGACGCCGCGGCCGCGGACAAGATCGTCGACAGGCTGGCCGGCATGCCGGCCGACCTGGGGTCGTCCATCCTCTACGACCGGGAGGCCGGACGGGCGCTGGAGTGGGACGCCCGCAACGGCGTGGTACGCCGGCTGGGCGCCCGGCACGGGGTGCCGACGCCGGTCAGTGACGTGGTGGTGCCGCTGCTGGCCGCCGCCAGCGACGACCCGAACTAGGAGCGCCCGAACTAGCGGTAGCGGAAGCCGTCCAGGAACCGGCGGAACAGGCCGCCCTCGATGGGCAGCGGGTCGCCGGGCGGCGGCGCGGTGCGGCGCAGCTGGGCGATGGGCTTGTCGTAGTCGGTGCGGGCGATCGCGTCGACCACCTGCCCCTCGTCGAAGTCCTCGGAGCCCTCGATGACCGGCACGAATCCCACCAGGTTCCCGTCCCGCATCACCTGGGCCTCCAGCGTGGCGGTGCCGTCGGAGTCCCAGATCGCCTCGCGGCCGTCGCCCAGCGAGACCCGCACCCCGAACTGATAGACCCCGGCCCGCTCCAGATGCGCGTCAACCCCGCGCTCCCGCAGCGCGTCGGCAACTCGCCGTGCCCGATCCTCATCCACCGGAGAAAACTACCCCCGCTCACATACGGCCCGCGTGTGCCGGCAAGTCAGAACAAGCGGCCGAAACACCAGCATGCGTACAGTTCCGGACATGACTTCCGTGGCGCTGGCGGTCACCGACGGGATCCCGCTGTTCGAGCTCGGGGTGCCCTGCGCGGTATTCGGCGTGGATCGGCCGGATCTCGTCGACCCCTGGTACGACCTGGTGGTCTGCGCCCCACCTGGCGCGCGGGTCGGCGGCTGGTTCCGTGCGGAAACCCCGCACGGACTGGACGAACTGGCCGCCGCGGACACCGTCATCGTGCCGGCCTGTCACGACATTGTGGACAATCCGCCGGCGGACCTGGTCGACGCGGTGCGGGCCGCGCACCTGGCCGGCGCCCGGGTGGCCTCGATCTGTACCGGCGCGTTTGTACTCGCCGCCGCCGGCCTGCTGGACGGACGCCGGGCCACCACCCACTGGATGCACGCCGCGCTACTGGCGCAGCGCTATCCGAAGGTCGAAGTCGACCCGGGGGTGCTCTACATCGACGACGGCAGCGTGCTGACCTCCGCCGGGAAGGCCGCCGGGATCGACCTGTGCCTGCACATGGTGCGGACCGACCACGGGACGGCGGTGGCCAACGCGCTGGCCCGCCGCCTGGTCGTCGCCCCGCACCGGGCCGGCGGGCAGGCGCAGTTCATCGCCAGCCCGATGCCGCCGGCCCACGATCACGGCCTGGCCGAGCTACTGGCCTGGGCGGTGGCTCATCTCGACCAGCCGATCACCGTGTCCGACCTGGCCGACCGGGCGCACATGAGCACCCGCAACCTGAGCCGGCAGTTCACCGCGGCCACCGGTGCCACCCCGCTGCGCTGGCTGCTCACCCAGCGGATCCACCACGCTCGGCAGCTGCTGGAGAACACCGAGGAGAGCATCGACCAGATCGCCGGGCGGGTCGGCATGGGCAGCGCCGCCACCTTGCGCCGCCACTTCAACCGCACCGTGGGAGTGCCGCCGGATGCCTACCGGCGCACGTTCCGGGACGCGCGGCACCGCGACGAACACCCCGCCGACCACATCTTCGACCAGCCGATCGGCGTCGGATGATCGAGTGAGGCGGGCCCCCGGCCGGTGTGGCATCCTGCCGGAAGATGGAGGCAGAGATGAGCGAGCAGATGGCCATGGATGTCATCCAGAGCGCCGACCACACTGTGCTGCGGCTGACGGGTTCGCTGTCGCTGGCGACGGCGCTGGCCGTCCGGGAGGCGCTGGGAGAGCAACTCGCCGCCAGCGGCCGCGTCGTTGTTGAGCTGTCCGGGGTAACGCTCGACTGGCCCCCTGCCCTGGAGTTGTTCCCCACGGCGTTGTCCACGTCCGGCGGGTGGCCAGGCGCGCGCCTCGCGCTCTACCAGGCATTGCCGCCGCTGGCCACCGCGTTTCAGGGGTCCCGGGCAGCCCAGATGGTGCCGCTCGAGGCGGACCACTCGGCGGCTGTGGCGGCACTGGACATTCGGCCACCTCGGGTCAGCCGATATCGGGATCTGCCGTGCACGCCCGGCGCGGCGGCCGCCGCGCGCAAGTTTCTGCGCCAGGCCTGCACCGATTGGGATGCCGAGGAACTGGCCGATCTCGCGGTGCTGGTCGGCAACGAGTTCGTGACCAACGTGGTGGAGCACGCGGACACCTCGTGTCGGTTGACCGCGAGCCTCGATCAGCGGGGGATGCTGGTCTCCGTTCGCGACTTCCACCCTTCGCCGGCGCCCCGGCCCCGCCCGATCAACGTGGGTGCGCGACGTGGCCGGGGCCTGCAACTGGTGGCCCAGCTGGCCGCCAACTGGGGTGTGTCCGACCACCCGGACGGCAAGACCGTGTGGGCCACCGTGGCCCCGCCAGCACCCTGACCACCGACGGGAACGGTCAGCCGCCCCGGCCGGAACGTCAGAGCCGGGCGGACGCCTCGTGCTGGACGAACACCCGGGTGACCAGCTCGCGCCGGCTCCGGACCCCGGCCTTGGCGAAGATCGACTTGAGGTGGCCCTGCACGGTGTGCGGCGAGATGAACAGCCGAGCGGCGATCTCGGCGGTGCCGCTGCCCTGCAGCACGAGCTCGATCAGCTCGCGTTCGCGGCTGGTGAATCCGTAAGCCGCGGAGATCAGCGGCGCGATCGCGGGAGGCGTCGCGGCCTGCAGGATGATCGCCACGCGCCCTGGCTCGCCACTGCCGGAGGCCGACGAGGCATGTAACTGGATCCAGGTGCCGGACGACCCGCGTACCCGGGTGGTCGCCTCCTCGGCCGAGCCGCGCACCCGCTCAGCGACCGCGAGCAGCGCGAACGGGAGCGGATCGTGCTCGGGCGCGCCCTGGAAGCCCAGTTCCTCGAGCCACCTCTGGGCCGGCGCGTTGACCGACTCCACCCTGCGCCGCCCGTCGAGCAGGAGCAGACCTGGCCACAGCGCAGGGCCGGCGCCGGTTGCTCTGTCGTGCATTCCGGCGGCACGGAAGGCACGGCCCAGCAACGACGCCAGCTGGTGGGCGAAGTCTCGCTCGTCCGCGGTGAAATCAGCCGGAGCTTCGCGGAAGAAGGCGAAGCAACCCCAGCAGGCGCCGTCGACGACAAACGCGGTACGCAGCTCACCCCGGAGGTTCTGCGGACGCAGCAGCTCCCGGTAGCGCGGGCTGCGGTCCAGCTGGCCCCCGGTCTCCTCGCTGAGCACTCCGCTGTGCCGTCTGCCCTGGGCGAGCTGAACGAAGGTGTTGTAGTCCTCGCTGAGGTACGCGATCTGGGCGATGTGGGCGTCGGCGCGCGGCATGTTCTCGAAATGGGCGCCTGTCTCGATCAGCGTCGCCGGATCCATCGTGTGCCAGCAGGCCGCGTCGTGCGGTAGGGCGGTGCCAAGCAACCGGGCCGACTCGGCGAAAAGTTCCGGGAGGTCCAGCTTGGCGCCACTCAGCCGCGTCACCCGCTCGTAGGCGCGCACCCGCGTGCCGCTGTTCACCTGTGCATGGTCACACGGGTTCGGCCCACCCAGGACCTCATTAAATCCGCCGGAAACCCCAGAAATGTGGCATAGGCGCCGAGCTCGCGGCTTCGTAGCGTCAAGACGCACACACCAGGGGGAGACAACGTGACATTTTCCAATGGGCCGGGCGTCAGTTTGGTGCGCGCCGGCGAAGGGCCAGCGAGCTGGGTGGTCGGGGACACCTACACCATCAAGGCGACCTCGGAGTCGACCGGCGGCGCCTACGGGTTGATCGAAGCCTCCATCCCACCCGGCAGCGGCCCGCCGCCGCACGTGCACACCAGGGAGGACGAGGCGTTCTACCTGCTGGACGGGGTGCTCGAGATCGCCGTCGGCGGGGAGATCACCGTGGCTCGCGCCGGTGACTTCGTCTACCTGCCCCGGGGCATCCCACACTGGTTCAAGAATCCGAGTGTGACCGCGGCGCGCACGTTGATCCTGGTCACCCCCGCCGGCTTCGAACAGTTCTTCATCGACGCCGGGACGCCGGCCCGCGCCGGTGTGCAGGCGCCGCCGACCAGTCCAGACGAGTTCGAACGGATCGCCGAAGTCACCGGCCGCTACGGCAGCCACATCCAGGCACCGACCGGCGCTTCAACCGCATGAACATGAACCACACAGGGGGAAGCGTTATGCACACCGCGCGGAGCATTTTCCAGAAGGTCGACACGATGGACCCGCACGCCCTGGACGAGGTGATCGCCGAGGACGCCAGGATGGTGTTCGGCAATACCGAGCCGTTGGTCGGTCGAGCAGCCATCGCGGCCGGCGCCGGGGCGTTTCTGTCGACCTTCAAGGGTCTGCGCCACCGGATCCTGAACGAGTGGAGTGTCGGCGCCGACACGATCGTCGAGACCGAGGTGACCTACACCCGCCTGGACGGCAAGGAGGTCTCCCTTCCCGCGGTGTCGATCTGGCGGGTGCGGGACGACGGCCTGATCGTCGACTACCGCGTGTTCTTCGACGTCGCTCCGATCTACGCGCCCTGATCCCCAGCGCCGGAGCTCTCGTTGTCGGTGCACATCCCTAACCTGCCGGCATGGCATACGACTTCCAGGTCACCTTTGACTGCGCACAACCACACGCGCTCGCCGAGTGGTGGGCGGACGCGCTCCGCTGGACCGTGGAGCCCACCGATGAGGGCTTCATCCAGGCCATGGTCGACCAGGGCAAGGCGACCGAGGAGGACACCATGAGGTGGCGCGGCGTGCTGGTGTGGCGCATCGGCGCGGCGATCCGGCACCCCGATGACCCTTCTCCGCGGGTGCTGTTCCAGCACGTCCCGGAGGCAAAGACGGTCAAGAACCGGGTCCACCTGGATGTGCGGGTCGGCGCGGAGCAGCGGGAGGCCGAGGTGGCCCGGCTGGTGGCCAACGGCGCCACCGAGCTGCATCGCGGTGCTCTGGGGCCGTTCACGTGGGTCACCCTGACCGATCCGGAGGGCAACGAGCTCTGCCTGACCTGACGCGGACCGGGTGCCGCGTTCTCACCCGGCCGGCGCCGCGTTCTAGCCAGGTATTCTGGCCGTCTGTCCACTTCCACGTCAGCTGGTCGGTATCCCGACATCGTCAGCCGGCTCCGCGCCGCCGGGTGTGTCTTCGCCGAGGACGAGGCGCGGTTGCTGGTTTCCTCCGCGCGCACACCCGACGAGCTCGCGGCCATGGTGGCCCGGCGGGTCGACGGGCTGCCGCTCGAACATGTCCTGGGCTGGGCGGAGTTCCTGGGCCTGCGCATCGCGGTGGAGCCCGGCGTTTTTGTCCCCCGCCGGCGCACCGAGTTCCTCGTCCGCGAGGCCGCCGCCCTCCTCCACCGGTCCGCCGACGACACCAGCCCGCCGGCTGTCGTAGTGGACCTGTGCTGCGGCTCCGGCGCGGTCGGCGCCGGGGTGGCCGCGATCGTGGGGCGGGTGGAGCTGCACGCCGTCGACATCGACCCCGTGGCGGTGCGCTGCGCCCGTGGCAACCTCACCGCTTACGGCGGCCAGGTCTACCAGGGTGATCTCTACCAGCCGCTGCCCGTCGGGATCCGCGGCCGGGTCGACCTCCTGGTCGTCAACGCCCCCTACGTTCCCACCGGGGCGGTCCGACTGTTACCCCCGGAGGCCCGCGTGCACGAGCCCTCGGTGGCGCTGGACGGTGGCCCGGACGGGCTGGATGTGCAGCGGCGGGTGGCCGCCGAGTCCCGCCACTGGCTGGCACCCGGCGGCCACCTGGTCGTCGAGACCAGTGAGCGCCAGGCGCCGACGGCCGTGGCGGCCTTCGCCCGGGGCGGGCTGGTGCCCCGGGTGGCCCACGCCGAGGAGCTGGGCGCCACCGCCGTCATCGGGACCAAGGGTCCCTAGAGCCAGAACGTCGGCTGTTCGATGCCGAGGCGGGTCTTGGCGTATCGCTTGGCCGAGGCGCTCGAGAAGTAGATGTGTTGGGCGCCGGTGTGGATGTCACGGAAGCATCGGTGCAGCGGGTGGTCCATGTGCAGAACGGTGGAACCGGCGAGGCCGTAGGCGATGTCCACCGCGTCAACCGCCGCCCGCATGGCCTGCTGGGTGGCCAGTAGGAAACGGGCCCGTTGATCGAGGCTGGGCACGTCACCGGAACACGCGGGGGGCCACCCCGAGCGGGAAGCCGGCCAGGAAGGTTCCGGCGAGGGTGAAGAACGGGAAGCGCCACAACGGGCCGTCGTGGCGCGCCGGCTCGAAGAACGAGGCCATGGTGTGCCGCTCCGCCACCAACAACGCGCTGGTCCTGACGTCGTGGCTGCCGGTGCCACGCAGGCCGGCCACGTCCCAGTTCTCGATCACCGTACTGTCCCCGGCCGGAAGGACCGCCAACCGCCAATCCGGGCCGCGTCCCGGGACCATCCGAGGCCCGTCGCGGTCCGCGACCAGCGCACCGCCGACGAACCAGTCGGCGTGCCGGCATCCGCTGCTGAACGGCCACCTTCCATCCAGCCGGAAGCGGCCGGCTCCATCGGGCGTCAGCCGGCCCTTGGGCGCGAACACGCAGGCGCTGATCACGTCCGTCCGCTCACCCAACAGCTCGATGGCCACCGACGGATCGAGCCAGGCCAGGAACGCCGTCGAGTTGCCGATCAGGATGCTCCACCCCGACGACCCGTCGGCCCGGCAGAGTTCCTCACCCACCTCGACGAGCGCGGCCGGTGGGACCTCCGCGCCGCCGAGCACGCGCGGCGTGGCCAGGCGGAACAAGCCGGCCTGTCGTACCTCGCTGACCAGTTCGGCGGGCATGGTGCCGAGCCGCTCCGTTTCCCCGGCCCGTGCGCTCAGCCGCGGGGCCAGCGCGCGTGCGGCCGCCATGGCTCCCGGTGGCGCCTCCAGGGTCATTACCTGTTCTGCCGGCAACTTCGACTCCTCACCCGAGCGGTACGATAGAGGCTCGTCTATCCGATATAGGAGTCTCTACTTAATTGGACGAACCGGTCAACCGCATTAGGCGCTACGACGCCAGCCGGCGACAGGAGCAGGCCAGGGAGAACCGCGCGCGGGTGCTGTCCGCCGCTCGACGCCTCTTCCTGGACAGGGGCTACGTGGATACCTCGGTGCCGGAGGTGGCCCGGGCCGCCGGGGTGTCGGTGCAGACCGTCTACAAGGTCTTTTCCAACAAGGCCGCCCTGCTCAAGGCGGTATTCGACGTCTCGGTCGCCGGGGACGACGACGACACCCCGATGGCCCAGCGGGAGGTGATCCACCGCATCCAGGCCGAGCCCGACGCGGCCCAGAAGATCACCATGTACCTGCGCCACCTCGCCGAGGGCGCACCCCGATACGTGCCGTTGCAGCTGCTCGCCCGGGATGCGGCCCGCGCCGACCCCGCCGCGGCGGACGTCTGGGCGCGGATGCGCCAGGAGACGCTCACCGCGATGACCTACTTCGCCCGGGAGCTGCTGGCCACCGGCCAGCTCCGGGACACGCTGACCGAGGACGACGTACGGGACGTGCTGTGGACCTATCACAGCCCCGAGCTCTACGAGCTGCTGGTTCTCGAACGCGGATGGCCGGCCGATCGCTACGCCGACTTCCTGGCCGACGCCCTGATCAACGCCCTCGGGGCGCGGGCCCTCGGCGACAGCGCAGGCACAGGGCTGGAAAACCCTCTAGGCTGATCGGCCCTGGGGGGCGCCATGGTGACGATCGGTAAGACCCTGCTCGCCGTCGCGTGCTGCGCGGCACTCGCGGTGGCCTGCGGCAGCCCCGCGCCCTCGGAGCCACAGCCGCCCCGCTCCCCGGTCGCGGTCGGCTCCGACGGCGCGGTGTCCAGCGTCAACCCGTACGCCTCGCAGGCCGGCATCGATGTGCTCAGGGCCGGTGGCAACGCGGTCGACGCGGCGGTGGCCACCGCCGCCGCGCTGGGCGTGGTCGAGCCGTACTCGGCCGGCATCGGCGGGGGCGGCTACTTCGTCTACTACGACGCGCGCACCGGCAAGGTACAGACGTTGGACGGCCGGGAGACGGCCCCCGCCGCGATGAAGCCGGACACCTTCCTCGACCCGGCGACCGGTCGGCCGATCCCGTTCGACCAGGCGGTCAACTCGGGCCTGTCGGTCGGTGTTCCGGGCACCCCGGCGACCTGGGAGCAGGCGCTGCGCAACTGGGGCACCATCCCGCTGAGCCGCGCGCTGGACCCGGCCATCCGGCTGGCTCAGGACGGTTTTGTGGTCGGCGACCAGTTCCGCGCCGAGACCGCGATGAACGAGCAGCGGTTCCGCGCGGTGACGCCGACCACCCAGCTGTTCCTGCCCGACGG
The DNA here is from genome assembly GCA_035489915.1 of Pseudonocardia sp. Taxonomy (GTDB): domain Bacteria; phylum Actinomycetota; class Actinomycetes; order Mycobacteriales; family Pseudonocardiaceae; genus Pseudonocardia. The sequence goes on from DATHIT010000354.1 coordinate 10,491, forward strand.
CGAGCTCCCGGTGGTCGGATCCCGGCTACGCAACCCGGACCTCGCGGCGACCTACCGGCTGCTCGCCCAGGACGGCGCCCGCGCGGTCTATCACGGCGCGCTGGCCGAGGACATCGTCCGTGCTGTGCAACAGCCACCGGTGGCCCAGGGCGCCGACCGGACCTTCCGCCCCGGCCTGATGCAGACCTCCGACCTGGCCGCCTACACCGCGGTACCGAGGGAGCCGACCCACTCCAGGTACCGCGACCTCGACATCTACGGGATGGCCCCGTCGTCCTCCGGCGGCACCACGGTCGGGGAAACCCTGAACATCCTGGGGAACTACCAGCTCTCCTCCGCCGACCGGGTCCAGGCCCTGCACCATTACCTGGAGGCGACCCGGATCGCGTACGCCGACCGCAACCGTTGGCTGGGCGACCCGGCCTTCACCACGGTGCCCACCGACGGGCTGCTGTCCCCCGAGTTCGGCAAGGACCGCGCCTGCCTGATCAGTCCCACCACGGCCCTGGCCAGCCCGCTCGCCCCGGGTGACCCGAACCGTCCGGCCACCGGCTGCCCCGCCGGGGTGGGCGCCGCCGCGCCGCGCGAGGGACCATCCACCACCCATCTGGTCACCGCCGACCGCCAGGGCAACGTGGTGTCCTACACGCTGACCATCGAGCAGACCGGCGGATCCGCCATCACCGTGCCGGGCCGGGGTTTCCTGCTCAACAACGAGCTCACCGACTTCGACTTCGCGCCGAGCACGCCGGGGGCTCCCGCACCGAATCTGCCGGCGGCCGGCAAGCGGCCGCGCAGCAGCATGTCCCCCACCATCGTGCTCCGCAACGGCAAGCCGTTCCTGGCGATCGGCTCGCCCGGTGGCTCCACGATCATCACCACCGTGGCGCAGACCCTGGTCAACCGCATCGACCTGGGGATGACCCTGCCGGACGCGATCGCCGCGCCGCGCGCCTCGCAGCGAAACTCGGCAAACACCGAGGCCGAACAGGCTTTCCTGGACTCCCCGGAGCGGGCCGGCCTGGAACGACTGGGCCAACGGTTCGTGCTCGCGCCGCCGACGCTGAGCCCACTTCCCCAGATCGGCGCCGTGGAAGCCCTCGAGTTCCTCGACGGCGGCGCTGTCCAGGCCGCCGCCGAACCGGCCCGCCGCACCGGCGGCTCCGCCATGGTGGTCACCCCGCGCCCCTAGGACACAGGCGCCGGGCAAACCTGCTTGAGCGTGCTGCGAGCATTCTCCCGTGGAAGGCCCGCTGGAGGTTCCGGTACTGCGAGGCGCGGGATGCGTCCTGCGCCCGTGGTCGATGGACGACATTTCGCTGGTCATGGACGCCGGTCGGGACCCGGTGATCCCGCTGATCACCACGGTGCCCACCGACGGCTCGGAGGCCAGCTGCCGGGCGTTCGTGGAGCGGCAGTGGTCACGCGCTCGTGAAGGCGTGGGCTACTCGTTCGCGATCGCGCCCGACGACGCTCGAGCTGGAGCCGTCGGACTGATCGGTCTCTGGCCGAAGAACCACGACCCGGAGCGCGCCTCGATCGGCTACTTCATTGAGCAGCGCCACCGCGGCGCCGGGATCGCTGGGCGTGCACTCGGCACGCTGGCGACGTGGGCGTTCGAGGCGATCGACGTTGTGCGGCTCGAGTTGTACGTCGAGCCGTGGAATGTCGGCTCGATCAGGACCGCGGAGCGCGTGGGATTCCTCCGCGAGGGACTGCTCCGGAAGGCCGAGCGGGTCGACACCGAGCGCCGGGACGTGTACGTCTACGGCCGGGTGCGTGACTGAGGAACGGGCCGGATCGCCCTGCCGCTGGCCGCGACCGGCGAGCGCGTCGACGGCATCGAGTTATCCAAGGCCTGGTGGAGAACATGGTCCCCGACGCGATGTGCATCCTGCGCCCGGACCGTGACGGCGTCGACCAGTACGTCAACGCCGAGCAAGTCGGCCCCCGCGGCGTCACCGTCGAGGTCGGTCGCTACGACCGGGTCACCCAGCGGGTGGACAAGTGCCACCTGGGGTTCAGCGCTTCGGGCGTTGCACTTGATCCGCTCGCGTTGCGCTACATCTGGCCCAGCGAGCTGGACCTGATGGCCCGCCTCGCCGGCCTGCGGCTTCTCGCTCGCTGGGGTGGCTGGTCCGGCGAACCGTTCGACAGCCGCAGCGTGCGACACGTTTCGGTGTACGGCTGCTGAATCGTGCGCACGCGTGTCGGTGAGGTGGAGCCGGCTGAGCGACTTCGCGGCAACCCGCCGCCAGGTATCCGTGACGCGCATCACATCCACCCAACCCCCGCTGGGCACGCGCGGTCAACTCCGCTGGGCGCCGACCACCGATTGTCGACCGTTGGCGAGCCGGATCAACTGGGACTCGAAGCGATATCTGGGAGACACCATGCGGGCCTATGTCGCACCTTTGGCGGCGCTGCTCATCGTCATCACGATGTCCGCCTGCTCGTCGCCGGTGCCCATCGCGCTGGGCTCGGCACCGGCGAGCCCGTCAAACAAGATCAATCTTTCGCTGCCAATGGACCCTAGCGGCTTCTACGACTTCAACAGCTGGCCGAGGGCCTGCGACCTGCTCAGTGACGGCGATCTGCGCGCGGTCTTCCCACAGGCAACCGATATCGCTCGCGTGCCCGAAGATCTTAAGCTGACGTTGCTACCGGACTTCAGCCCGTTCAGCAACGGGAACGGAGGAGGAGGGACCCACACCGTCCGGGGAGCGCAGTGCACGTTCACCTTCTCGCTACCGGGCATAGAGCGCCGAGCCGGGGACCGCTGGACCGGGTATTCGTTGAGACTGGAAATCGACGCCACCGGGAGCAGGGAGGTCGTGAGGGAGAACCGCCCCAAGGCCAACATCCCCGGCCAGCGCAATGAGTACCTCGGGGGCGCCGACTGTGTGGTCAGCCCGAGCCTCGGTTCTACCGAGCTGTCCTGTTCCTCGACCAACCTCGCGTTCAGCATCAAAGACCTCACTGGCAACTTCTCTCAGGACGACGGCACGATTCGGTTCCAACGCGGCGATCAGATCACCACATTCACCGGCGACCAGCTGGCCCAACGGTCCGACTTCATGACTCGACACATCCTTCCTGAGCTGGTCAAGACGATCACAGGCAAGCTGTGAACCAACTCCGGAGCGCGGCCAGCGTCCGGTGGCCTGGCCGGATTCGGTGTGCGCTGCGTTCAGCGGAACGCTCGCTCATGCGAAGGAGCGTTAGCCGCAACGGTCCCGTCATGAAGCGGTCAGGGCCCGGTGCAGGCGTGGTTCCCGGCACCAGCCGCCGGTGGGTGAAGACCTATGAGCTGGTCGAGATCGCCTACCGCCCGCTTCGGCCCGAGACTGCGCCTGCGCGAGCCGCGGTCCGGGATCAACTCCGGAGCGCGGACAGCGTTCGGTGGCCTGACCAGGAGACGAGTACCAGCTCGAGCACGGAGAAGGCGAGCAGCGCGACCGAGCTCGGCAGCCAGATCAACGCGATACCCACGGCGAGAACCGGAATCACCAGTCCGGCGTAGGCGGCCAGGAACAGGGCGGCGTACGTGACCAACGTGGGTTCACGGACGGACCCAGGTGGCGTCGCTGTGATCGACACCGGCGTGCACTAGAACCGGCGGGTCCTTTGGCTCGCGACCTATGAGAAGCGGCCATTCGTCACGCGTGGCCGCGGGCCAGGTCCCGCTCGTGCTTGCGGCCGTGGTCGTGTCGGGGTAGCAGGAGCGGGGTTGTCAGGATGAGGAGACCGGCGATCACGATCGCCGTGCGGGGGCTGGTGACGCTTGCCAGCAGGCCCCACAACGCGGTCATCGCCGCGATGGTGGCGCTACTGGTGACCGACCAGGCGGACAGGGTGCGGGCGACTCGGTCCGTCGCGGTGTGGTCGAGCCGGTAGGTGGCGAACACCGGGTTGAACACGCCCATGCAGGTGACCAGCCCAAGCTGGACGGCGATGACGAGCAGGAGACCGGCGGCGCCGGGGCCGATGAAGGCCAACCCGAGCAGCCAGCACGCGCGCAGTGCACCGGCGGTCACCATGACTCTGTGTTGCCCGAACCGCGCGACGAGTCGGGGGGCCAGCCGTGAGCCGATGAGGCCGCCGATACAGGGTGCTCCGAACGCGAGGCCGTACTGCCACGGTGTGAACCCGAGGCGGCCGAGCATGAGGACGGCGAGCAGCGGCGCGGTCGCCATGATCAGGCCGTTGACCAGGACCGTGTTGAAGAACAGCGGGCGCAGGGCCGGGTGGGCCAGGATGTACCGCCAGCCATCGAGCAGGTCGCTGGGCCGGAGCCGTCGTGCGTCGGTTCGCACAGGCCGCGGCTCCCTCCCCCCGACCGCGCGGAGACCGACCGCGGAGAGCAGGAAGCTGACCGCATCGGCGACCACGGTCGTCACCGGGCCGAACAACCCGATCGCGGCCCCGCCCAGCGGCGGTCCGAGCGCGGTGGCGGTCCAGGTCGTGGACTCCAACCGCCCGTTCGCTACGAGCAGGTCCTCCGGCCGAACGAGGGCTTTCAGGTATGCCCCACTGGCCGCCTTGAAGGTGATGTCAGCCGCAGCGACGATGACCGACACGAGCAGCAGCTGGGTGAAGCTGAGCCAGCCCAGCGCGAAGGCGGCGGGGACGGTCATCAACGCCGCGAACCGGGTCAGATCCATGGTGACCATCACTGGCCGCTTGCGGCGGAAGTCCACCCATGGGCCGAGCGGCACCGCGACCGCCGCCCCCACCGCCAGCCCCGCGGCAGCCAGCACCGACACCTCGGTCGGACCGACGTGCAGCACCAGGATCGCGATCAACCCGAACGCGTCGAGCGCGAGCCAGGTGCCGAACGCGCTGACCGCATACGCCGCCCAGAACCACCCGAACCGCCGCCCCAGCGACCGGCTGACCACCGTACCCAGCGCCCCCTTGCCGTCTCGCCCGAACAACCGCACGTTGACCAGCGAGATCAAAGCGAGCAGCACATCAGCCGGTCAAACAACCGTGATGTCAGCGAGCCACATCCATCTGTTGTGCGGCTAAGGTCGGCCGGCGTGGATCTCGATGCCGTGCGCACCTTCGTCGCCGTCGCGGACGCGGGTCAGTTCCAGCACGCCGCCGCCGATCTGTCGATCACCCAGCAGGCCGTATCCAAGCGCATCGCCGCGCTGGAGAAGGGCCTTGGCGTGCGGTTGTTCACCCGGACCGCGCGGGGAGCCCAGCTCACCATCGACGGGCAGGCGTTCCTGCCCCACGCCCGCCTTCTGCTCCAGGCGGAAGAGCGGGCGGCCGACTCTGTGCGGCCAGGCCGACGCGCGCTGCGCGTCGACGTGATCGGCCGGCAGCTCGCACCCTCGGCTCTGCTGCGCGACTTCCACCGCGCCCATCCGGAAACCGAGCTCGATGTGGTGACCCTCTTCGACGCCGACTCGGCAATCGCCGCTGTCCGGTCCGGCACGATCGACGCGTCCTTCCGCGCTGTCACCCTGCCCGCGCGGCAGCTCCCCGACTCCGTCGAGGCCGTCCGGGTCCTCGATGAGCCCATCCAGCTCCTCACCGGACCGTCCCACGAGTTCGCCGCCGCCCGTGCGGTCACGCCCGCCGAGCTTGCCGGGCACAGGATCTGGATGCCCGGCATCGTCGCCGGTACCGAATGGGCCGCCTACTACGACGAACTCGCCGCCGCGTTCGGGCTCACCATCGATTCCACCGGGCCCAACTTCGGCATCGAGCCTCTACTGGACGTGATCGCCGATTCCCCGGCACTAGCGACCTTCGTCGGCGAGCAGACCCGGCTCGTCTGGCCCGCCGACTACGGTCTACGGCGCATTGCCATGCACGGCCCGAAACCGGTCTACCCGCACTCACTGATCTGGCGCGGCGACAACCCGCACCCGGCACTCACCACGCTCCGCAACCACCTCGGCTCCACCCGTGGCTCCACCCAACCCGACCACCGCGACAACGAGACCTGGACGCCGAAATGGGCACAGCGATCAATTGTCGCGTCGGTAGCCTCGCTGTCTGTGCCCCCGACGCTGCGCACGGAGCGACTGCTCCTGGAGCCGTACGTCCCAACGGACGAAGCGGGCTTCATCGCTTTGTTCCAGGACACGAGAGTGTCGCAATGGATGGGTGATGGTCCTGCCTCAGAGGCGGAAGGCCGGGCCTTGTTCGGGCGGATCTTCACCAAGGTCTATTCCCAGGGCCTATTCGATGTCTGGGCCGTTCGTCGAGACGGGGTCCTCGTCGGCCACGCCGAGATCAAGCCGTGCGAGGCCGCCCGCGGCTACGAGATCATCTATGCATTGGCGCCGTCGTCATGGGGCCTCGGCCTGGGAACCGAGCTGGCGGAAGCGATCGTCGCCTACGGTTTCGACGCTCTCGGGCAGACCGAGGTGCACGCCACGGTAGCTGCACCTAACAAGGCTTCATTGACCCTGCTGGCCAGGATCGGTTTCGAGCACGTCCGTGACATCGAAGAAGATGACGGCGGCACGACCCGCGTGTTGACCCGCCGCCTGACCGCGGCCGACAGGTCTTCCCTCGCCCGTCCGCTCTGACGACCGACGGGGGGGCCCGTAACAGCGCTCAGAGACTGTTTTCCGACGGAGAGCCAGGGATGGCGGGGGAACGTCGGCGGCCCGGAGGTCTGTTCGGAGGCGGACGAATCGCGTTGCGTGCCGCCATCGGTGGCCCTCGAACGCGGTGTCGACGTCGAGTTCGACAACTGCGGTGGTCACGACCTGGGTGTATCTGACGGGCTCGCTCGGTAGCTGCCCGCGACCGAACCCGACCTGCACCGATTCGCCAACGGCGTGCGCCGTGATCACGCCGCCGTGCTCAACGGCCTGACCCTGCCGCACAGCTCCGGTGCCGTGGAGGGAATGGTCAACCGCATCACGATGATCAAGAGGCAGATGTACGGCCGCGCCGAGGTCCGGCAGCAGCTGGGTAGCCGGCCCGAGGCATTTGCAGCTGGCAGGCATGTCCAGAGTCCAGCTGACCGGGAGCGCAGATGGGCGGTGACCATGACGACATCCCCCCGCTAGAAGACGAATCTCGCAGTCATGGACGTCGTCGCACCCACGCCCACCCCGATACGCCACGAAGGTTGCCCAGCGAGTGGGGAGGAGATGATTCGATGAGCGCCCGAACCACGACGGCAGCTGCCTCCGCGACCGACCGCAAAGTCGTCAAACCCACCCCCGCGGAGCTGATGGAGGACACCGGTACGGGCCTGGACTACGGGACCCGACCGGACCGCATGGGGGGCGATCTCACCCCGATCGATCGCTTCTACATCCGCAGCCACGCGCCCACTCCGCGTTTGGATGCGGCGACCTGGGCCCTGAGCGTCGAGGGCAACGGAGTACGCGGGCCGATCGCCTACAGCTACGCGGACCTGTGGAATCGCTTTCCGCTGGTTTCGGTGGTGCGCACGATTGAGTGCGGAGGTAACCGTCGGGTGTTGTTCGGTGAAGAGGTCGGGCACAAGTTCGACGGCACTCAGTGGGGGCGCGGGGCGATCGGCACCGCGGAGTGGACCGGTGTGCGGCTGCGCGACCTGCTCGAGCCGGCCGGGCTCACCCCCGGTGCGTGTGAGGTCATGCCGGAAGGGCTTGATGAGATCAAGGCCCGCCGGCCGGTGCCGCTGGCCAAGGCGTGCGCCGACGACACCCTGGTCGCGTTGGCCATGAACGGCGAGGCGCTCCCGGCTGATCACGGATTCCCAGCGCGCTTGGTGGTGTCCGGCTGGCTCGGTGCGGCCAGCATCAAGTGGCTGGGCCGGATCGAGGTCTCCGAAGATCCCCTGTGGGTGCCCTGGAACACCGAGGATTACGTGCTGATCGGCCCGGACTTCCCAGCGGATGGGCCCTCCCGTGGCCCGGCGATCACCGCGCTCCCGGTGGCGAGCCTGGTGGAGCTGCCCTGGCCGGCGCGGCTACGGCCGGAACCGCAGATGATCCGAGGACGCGCGTTCGCCGGAGAGAACCGGGTCGCGTCGGTCCAGTACCGCATCGACGACGGTCCCTGGCAGGACGCGCCGATCGTGTCACCGGAAACGCCGGGGGCGTGGGTGCGCTGGGAGTTCAGATGGACTCCAGAACCCGGCGAACACACCCTCCGGGTACGCGCCACCGACGACCAGGGCAACACCCAACCAGACTCCACGCCGTGGAATGAACTGGGCTACCTCCAAACTTCGGTGCTGGCCCACCCCGTGCGCGTCGAACCCCCACTGCGAACCGTCACGCCGTGAGTGGTCAACGGATTCCCGACGGAGCCGAACCGTCGCATGCGGACGCCACAACCACTCGATCGGCGCCGTCCAGCGCGCTGAAGACCTCGCTGATGCCGTGGGGATGTCGAACGATTCCGACTACGGGCTGGCGAGTCCGAGATTTCGTTCGGCGGCTATAAGATGAGCGGAATCGGTCGCGAGCACGGTGCTGAAGCCATCCATGAATACAGCCAGGTCAAAAGCATCACCGTCGGTCTCGAACGATTCAAATCCCGCTTCGAGATCTGAAGACTTTCGGTAAGGGAGCCTTTGGTATGACAGCAAGGAGGAGCTGCGCGTGAAAATTTGCGTCTTTGGCGCGGGTGCCATCGGCGGCTATGTCGCTGCGCAGCTATGGCACGCGGGCAACGATGTCTGCGTGGTCGCGCGTGGCCCTCATCTGGAGGCCATCCGGCGACATGGTCTTAAGCTGATCGTGGCCGGCCACGAGACGACTGCCCGCATCCGCGCAAGCGATCAGCCGTCCGAGCTCGGGCCCCAGGATTTCGTCGTCTGTACCCTGAAAGCGCACCAAGCCTATGAAAGCGCTGCGTCCATGACGCCCCTGCTCGGGCCGGACACGGCGGTCGTAACGGCCATGAATGGCATTCCGTGGTGGTACTTCTATAAAGATCGGAGCGCGATCAAAGAGCCGCATTTGCGGTCCGTCGATCCTGACGGACGCCAGTGGCGCATCATCGGACCGGAGCGGGCGATTGGATGCGTCGTCGACCCCGCCTGCGAAGTGATAGCGCCGGGCGTCATCGAGCATCATGAGCTGAATCGGTTTACACTGGGTGAACCAGATGGCCACCGGTCCGCTCGCGTCATGGCATGGGCGAAAATCCTCGATGGCGCGGGATTTGACGCGCCGATACGCGACAATATTCGTTGGAACGTTTGGCTGAAGCTTTGGGGCAACGTGAGCTTCAACCCGATCAGCGCGCTCACGCGGGCCACGTTGGACCGAATCACGACCGAACCATCCCTCAAAGCCATCTGCCGTTGCATGATGTACGAGGCGAAAGCGGTTGCCGATGCACTCGGCATTTCCATTCCCGAAGAGATGATCGACCGCCGATTGGCGGCGGCATCATCGGTGGTAGGTCACAAGATGTCGATGCTTCAAGATTTGGAGCGGCACCGTTCGCTTGAAATCGATCCCCTCGTGACTGCCGTGAAGGAACTCGGTCAACTCTGTTCCGTCCCGACACCGACGACCGACGTAGTGCTCGGTTTGGTTCTAGAGCTCGGACGGCAGGCTGGTTTGTACGTGTAACGACGGCGCCACGCGGATCCGCGGAGTGAGAGGATTGTAATTTACGCCCGCCGCGCCGCCGGTTTACGATTCCGCGTGCCACGTCGTCGTCGAAGAGTTGGGCAGCTACGGCCAGGGCACCATCGATCCCGGCGGTCACGCCAGCTGTGGTCACGAGATTTCCGTCGATGACCACGCGCGCGTCGATCGCGTCGGCGCCGTAGAGTGCCAGCAGCTCGTGCGACGCCCAAATGGGTGGTCGCTCGACGTCCCTCGAGCAGACCGGCGGCGCCGAGCAGCAGAGCACCGGTGCAGACCGAGAAGATGACTCGGGCGGTCTGTGCGTGAGTGCGCAGCCAGTTGTGCAGGCGGGAGTCATGCATGAGCTCCTCCTGGCCTGGCCCGCCGGGCATGTGCAGGACATCCAGCGGCGGCGCCTTCTAAAACAGGTGGTTATCTCAGCCTCGTCCTCGACGTCGCGCTGGGACGACTTCGGTGACCAGACCGGTGTGCAGGTCGTAGGTGTAGCCAGAGATCGCGATCTGCTCGTTGACTTCGGCCGAGGCCAGCAGCGTGTCCACGTCGACTCGCACGGTGGCGGCGGGGTCAACGACGGCCAACCGGGCGAGGGTTTCCTCGTCGTAGCCGTGTCGCTGGGCAAACTGGCGCCGTTGTTGCTCGTCGGCCAGGAGGCCTGATCCGCAGTCGGTGTGATGGATGACCGCGAGCTCAAACCACTCCGCGTCCGGGGTTTTGACCTCGTGCAGGTGGCTGATCCAGCGCAGGTCTCGCAGGACCTCGGGGGTGACCCGGCCACCGACACAGCGCGCGACGATCCCGTCACCGAGGTTCAGCCCGAGGATCGCGGCTGGGTCTACCCGCGGGTCGACGCAGGTGATCACATAGGTCTGCATGGTGGGGATGAACGGAATGGCCGGCACCTTGTCCTTTGCGTCCGTCGCGGCGAACGAGCGGTTGCGCTGAAGGAGCGCGTCCAGGTGTGTCATGGCTCCACTTTCGGCCGCGGTGGCGGTGGCGGCGAGATGGCCGACTGCCCGATAGAGCAAGGTTTCTGCCAGCCGCCGAGCCGGCCAGTACGCAGCTAGGAGCGGGTCGCTCTAAACGCCACCCGGTATGCGCTGGGGGTCGTCCCCGAGTGCCGGGCCATGTGAGCCCGCAAGCTCATGGGGGTCGCCAAGCCGCACCGCCGGGCGATCTCAGCGACGGTGAGGTCGGTGGCCTCCAGCAGCCGCTCGGCCTCCAGGACACGCTGGGCTGACAACCAGCGCATCGGGGTCATGTTCGTCGCCGCCCGGAAATGCCGGGCGAAGGTGCGCGGAGCCATCGCCGCATGCCGGGCGAGATGGTTCACCGTCAGCGCACGATCCATCTGGCTCACCGCCCAATCGCAGGTCCGGGCAAGCCACGGCTCGAACTGTGGCACCGGCGGGCGGGCAAATTGCGCCTGTCCTCCCGGCCGGTGCACGGCCACCACCATCCGACGGGCAACCTCGGCGGCCGCGGCAGCCCCGTAGTCCTGGCGGTACATGTGCAGACACAGGTCGACACCGGCCGTGATACCCGCGCTGGTCAGAATCTGTCCCTCATCGACGTAGAGCACGTCGGGATTAAGCCGCACAGCCGGAAAACGCGCTCTAAATGCCTCCGCCTCCTGCCAGTGCGTGGTCGCGGCCCGCCCGTCCAACAGCCCAGCAGCGCCCAACGCGAAAGCCCCCACGCACACCGAGGCGACCCTCGCGCCCCGGTCAACAACCGCGCGCAGCGCCGCCAGAACCGGCTCGGAAGGACTGTCCACCGGCAGGAAACCGGGAACGATCACAGTCTCCGCGGCCTCGAGCACCTCGAGACCACCCGACGCCGCGACCCCGAAGCCAGTCGTCGACGCCACCATCCCGGGACGCTCAGCACACACGGAGAACGCGTATCGCTCCCGCTCATCACGGTGACCAAAAATCTGGGCGGCGATCGACAGATCAAAAGCAACCACCGAGGGCAACGCAAGTGCCACCACGCGATGCACCAGCGAATCGTAAGACTGACCATGCCCCACCACGTTCTCGGGGCAGGACGACGATTGCTGGGCCCGTGCATAGGGATGCCCAGGTACCAAGGCCGAGATGCAGGCTGGGTCTTCCCGCCGCCGACTCAAAGCGTGCACAGAAATCCATCTTCGGTTCGTAGGCCCATCGCCCGAGCTGCATTCCCACCTCGAGATCGGACTCGCTGTCGCGGCCGGCGTCGCTGACCGGCGTCGGGCCGCAGTCCGCCGCGAACGAACTTGCCCTCGACTTCATCTCCCTGACCTGGGAGTCCTACGACATCGCCCTGCCCGCGGATGCACTCGGCGCGGCACAACCGCTCATCACCGCCTTAGGCGAGCCGAAGATCCGGGCCGCGATCGCCCAACTTGGTGGCTACGACCTCACTCCCATCGGCCAGATCCAGGCCCTCGATCACGATCCACCACAGAGCGGCGCGCATGCCAATGCATGATCGTTTGACCCGGCGCGCAGCCGCACCCGCGCACTCACCGGACGCACAGGCAGGCTCAGCGCTCGCACGCCGACCGTACGACTTGCGGCATGCAGCAGTAAGCACGTGGCTGAACGCCGGCGTCCCTCCCATGGAGGTCGCTGCTCGGGCCGGGCACAGCGTCGCCGTACTCCTTCGGGTCGGGTGTGTCGCAGCAACGGTGTAACCGCTGATCTTGCGAACGTGGGCTGATGGCCCGCAGGAAGCAGGATCTCGTGAGTGAGACGACGTTGGACAAGGCCACGGCTGGAAGGGTTGAGACCCGTGATGAGCTGGATGAGCAGCTCGCCGCGCAGCTGGTGGAGCATGCTCAGGCTCGAGGAACGAGTCTGGTCGGCCCGGATGGGTTGCTGAGCAAGCTGACCAAGCTGGTGCTCGAAACCAGCCTGGAAGCCGAGATGGACGAGCACCTGGGCTACCAGGCCCATGAGGTTGCCGGGCGCAATAGCGGAAACTCCCGCAACGGAGTTCGCCCGAAGACCGTCACCACCGAGATCGGGCCGGTCGAGATCGACGTGCCCCGAGACCGGAACTCGAGCTTCGAGCCGAAGCTGGTGCGCAAGCGTCAGCGCCGCCTGAGCGGGGTGGAAGACATGGTGTGCTCGCTGGTGGCGAAGGGGTTGACCACCGGCGAGGTGTCGGCGCACCTTGCCGAGATCTACGGCGCGCAGGTCTCCAAGGACACCATCAGCCGCATCACCGACCGGGTCCTCGAAGGCATGTCGGAATGGCAGAACCGGCCGCTCGATCGCGTGTACCCGGTCGTCTTCATCGACTGTATCGTCGTGAAGATTCGGGACGGGCAGGTCGCGAACCGGCCCATCTACACCGCGATCGGGGTAACCGTCGACGGTGAGCGAGACATCCTCGGGCTGTGGGTCGGCACCGGCGGTGAAGGTGCGAAGTATTGGCAGCAGGTCTTGACTGAAATCAAGAACCGCGGGGTCGAAGACGTCTGCATTGTGGTATGCGATGGGCTGAAAGGCTTGCCGGATTCCATCACGGCGACCTGGCCGGCCGCTATCACTCAAACATGCGTCATCCACTTGTTGCGGAACTCCTTCCGGTACGCCTCGCGGAAAGATTGGGCGACGCTGGCTCGGGACCTGCGGCTCGTCTACACCGCGCCGACCGAGGCGGCAGCTCTGGACCGGTTTGCTGAGTTCAGCGAGGTGTGGGAGGGTCGCTACCCGGCGATCATCAAGCTGTGGGAGAACGCTTGGGCGGAGTTCGTGCCGTTCCTGGCGTTCGACCCAGAAATCCGGTCCGTCATCTACACCACGAACGCGATTGAGTCTCTGAATGCGCGTTTCCGCAGGGCTGTGAAGGCTCGCGGTCACTTTCCTAGCGAGAACGCCGCGCTCAAATGCCTGTATCTGACAGTCATTAGTCTCGACCCCACCGGCCGAGGACGTCAAAGGTGGACCAATCGGTGGAAGAAGGCTCTCAACGCCTTTGCGATCACCTTCGAAGGCCGTATCATCACCATCCAGAAGTAGCCGACCCAGATCAGCCACTTACACCGTTAATCGGACGGACCCGTCGCTGGAGGGGCCGTCCGGTGATGACCGGCAGCTGCTGGCCGTGGCCGCCGCGGCCCACACCGCGATCAACGAGGAGCGGGCCTGAGGTCAGCGGACTCCGGGGGCGAAGGCGGCGCGGTAGGTGTTGGGACTGGTGCCGACGACGCGTTTGAACCGGTCGCGGAAGGCGGTGGGTGAGCCGAATCCGGCCTGGGTGGCGATTCGATCGACCGGGTGGCTGGTGGTTTCCAGCAGGTATT
>DATHIT010000355.1:0-7139 GCA_035489915.1 Pseudonocardia sp.
AAAGGTGGACCAATCGGTGGAAGAAGGCTCTCAACGCCTTTGCGATCACCTTCGAAGGCCGTATCATCACCATCCAGAAGTAGCCGACCCAGATCAGCCACTTACACCGTTAATCGGACGGACCCGGCTGTGGTCCTCCAGAGCTCAGGGTTTGATGTTCTGGTTGTGGTGGAAGAGGTTGCCGGGATCGTAGGCGCGCTTGACATCGACGAGCCTGTTGTAGTTGCCGCGGTAGTTGTCCTGGATGCGGCCTTGGTCGTCATCGGACATGAAGTTGATGTAGCCGCCGGGTTCGGAGTGCGGTGCGGTTGCCTGGTAGTAATCGCGCACCCACTTGATCCGTTCCTGGTCCTCGGCGGGATCGTGCCATGCGGCCACGAACACCGGCGCGAAGGTGGCGTCGCGGTAGGCAAAAGCGGTCGCGTCGGAAGCGACTCGGCCGGCGGCGCCGTTGATGGGGTAGAGGTGCATCGTTGCGCTGACCCCGGGCACCTTCGGTCCGTGGATCACGTGCTGCTCGATCGCGGCGTCGGTGAGTTCGGTGACGTAGCTGCCCTTCCAGTAGCTGCGCATGCCCCTCGGGAACAGCTCGTCGAATGCCGCGTTGAGCGCGGGATAGGGCATCGGCCCGACCATCTCGCCGACGCGGGGAGCGAGGTCACGGAACGGCGCCATGGCCTTCTCACCCTGCTCGAGCGGTCCGGACCAGTGCACGATCGCGGCGCAGAACGTATCCCCGTGGCGGTCCTCGGGGATAAATGGCAGCGGCGGAGCGACCTGGAAGGCGGGGAATGCGCCGTAGGCCTCCGGAGCGTCTTTGATGAACTCCCTGAAGAATTGCAGCAGGTTGGCGGTCTCGTCGAGTTCGTAGAAGAAGATCCCAACGAAGACGTCGTTCACCGGGTGCAGTTGGAACTCCAACGAGGTCGCGACGCCGAAGTTACCGCCGCCTCCCCGCAGCCCCCAGAACAGGTCTGCGTTCTCGTCCTGGCTCGCCCTGCGGTGTTGGCCGTCAGCGGTGACGACGTCGACCGAGAGCAGGTTGTCCAGCGAGAGGCCGTATCCCCGGGTGAGATAGCCGATGCCGCCGCCGAGGGTCAGGCCGGCTACGCCGGTCGTCGAGATGATCCCACCCGTTGTGGCCAGCCCGAAGGCGTGCGTCGCATAGTTGAAATCCCCCCATGTCGCACCGCCCCCGGCGCGTGCCGTGCGCGCATCGGGATCGACATGCACGTGCCGCATCTGAGCCAGGTCGATCACCACCCCGTCGTCGTTCGTGCCGAAGCCAGGCGCGCTGTGCCCACCGCCACGCACCGACAACTCCAAGCCCCCGTCGCGGGCGAAGTTCACCGCGCCGATCACATCCGCGACCTGTTCGGCCTGCACGATCGCCAGCGGGCGCCGATCCGACATCGCGTTCCACACTGCCCGTGCCGCGTCGTATCCCGGATCGTCGGCGGTGATTACCGGAGCCCGTACCTGCTCGCGGAGGTCGGACACAGTGGGCTTTGCCATTGCTACCCCTTGGATAAGGTCGACGAATGTGACGGCTGATTCAGTCGCGGCCGGGTCCAGGACCGCTCACGGGTGGCGGCGCAGGTTACTGCTCGCTGCCGCGGCCTGATAGGCCCGAACGTGTGGGCCGCCAGCCAACTCGCCAGGTCAGCTGGTCCGGGGTGCATCAAGTGCGTATCGCCGCGGCCCCAGTCGCGGGTGTTATGTCGTAACGCACCGTGTCCGGACCGGCTCCGGCCGCGCAGGGGAAGCAACGTTCTTCGTCGATCGCGGAATGATGAACCACGGTGCCCCGCGCTCTGTTCAATTCGAGGTAAGAATATGAGCACACGTTTGAATCACGCTTTCCATCTGCGTCGCCGGCCCCAGGGCGCTCCGGTGAAGGACGACCTCGAGTTGGTTGAGGAGCCGGTACCCGAGCCGGGGCCGGGGCAGGCACTGGTCCGGACCTGCTACTTGTCGGTGGATCCGACGACCCGGATCTGGATGACCGACTACCGGAGCTACCTGCCACCGTCGCCACTGAACGAGGTGATGCGCGGTCTGGGCGTGGGGCAAGTGGTGAAGTCCCGGCGAGAGGACCTGCCGGAGGGCACGCTCGTGCTGGGCTGGCCGGGGTGGCAGGAGTACTGCCTTACCGACGAGGCGAGCCTCCTACCGCTCCAGTTCCCGTTCCTGCCGCTGCCAGACCCGCTGCCGGCGCCGCTGCCGGCATTCTTGGGGGTTCTCGGGCACACCGGCCTGACCGCGTACTTGGGTATCGACGTCGGTCGACCGCGTGCCGGTGAGACCGTGGTGGTTTCCGCTGCCGCGGGGGCGGTTGGCTCGGTCGCCGGGCAGCTGGCCAAGGTTCGAGGCGCCCGGGTTGTTGGTATCTCCGGCGGGCCGGAGAAGTGCCACCACGTGATCGAGGATCTCGGTTTCGACGCTTGCGTTGACCGTTACGCGGCCGACTGGCGAGAGCAGCTGGACGCGGCAACGCCCGACGGAGTTGATGTGGACTTCGAAAATGTCGGCGGCGAGATCATGGACCACGTGTTGATGCGGATCAACCTCCGGGCCCGGGTCGTGCTGTGCGGAATGATCGGCATTTATGATCACCTCGGGGTAGACACTCCGGGCCAGCGCGCAATCATTCAGCTCCTCATGCGACGGGCAAGCATGCATGGCTTCCTCGTACTCGATCACCTCGACCGGTTCGACGAAGCCACAGCGCACCTTGCCGGCCTGCTCGCTACCGGCAGGCTGCACTACAAGGAGACCATCCTGGATGGCCTGGACCAGGCGCCGGAGGCCTTGGCGCAGATCCTCAACGGCACCAAGGTAGGCAAGATGGTGGTCCGTGTCGCGGAGCCCATCCCCAGGTAGCGCGATCGTGCGCAAGCTCGCTAACGCCGGCTCACACAGCTCGCGGCGTGCTCACACAGCCGCCCGACGCGCTGTGTCGAGCCGCGCGGGCTGTTCGGCGGGGCGCGGTATCGGCATTGAGCCCGGGCGCCGAGGCCGCGGTGATCGCTCTGCTGATCCTGGCGCTGCTTCTGCTGCCGGTCAGGGTCGTTCTGGTCTTACTGTTCTTGATCGTCGTCGCGGTCGTTGCGGTGGCCAGGAGCCGCACCGCCAATTAGCCCCGGGTGTCGGTCACCCCACGCCCGCTGGTGTCGGCGGGACGATCCGGCTGTCGGCTAGTAGTGCACCGCCGTCGTCGAAGAGCACGACGCCGTTGCACAGCAGGTACCAGCCCTGCTCGGGGTGGCCGGCAACGATCTGGGCACGTAGCCCGCTTGGATCGGTCCCCGGCGGACATGGAGGTTGGTGGTCGCACATGGCTTGCTCCGCTCTTCGTTGAGCTCTGCTTTGTGGGCCAGGTTGGGGGAGCTGGCATTCTGGGCCCGGAATTAGTGTGCGGCGAGCCCGCCGCATGCGCGAGGCTCGAACGGTCAATTGGGCTCACAGGTCTCCCGCTAGCGACAAGCGGAGACCCTAGGGCGACCCCCGTGGCGTGCTCACACAGCCCGCGGCGTGCTCACACAGCCGCCTGTGTCGAGCCGGGCGTGCTGTGTGAGCTGGGCAGGACTGTGCGGCCCGGTGCTACCGGTAACCGGCGGTAGTCGATCTGGCACTATTCGCTGGCCGGTTGATCGGCACGGCAGGCCGTCCCGCACTCCCACCAAGCGAGGTCGTTGATGAAGGCACGTCGTCTCATCGGGGCGGTGCTGGGGCTGATCGTCCTGGCCGGAGCCTTCCTGGCCGGAGGCATCCTCGTCGGCGAGCGCACCACGAGTGTCGACAACCGCGCCGCCGCGCGAGATCAACCGAGTCGTGACTTCATGTTCCAGGTGATCGGTGCGAAGACAGCGAACCAGGGCGGACACACGCTCAACCTGTTCTTCCACTACCGCTACCCGAGCGGGATCGCGGACAACGACATACCGGACTACACGCGGCTACGCACAATGGCGCTCGATAGTCTGGCCGCGGTCGATGTGTCCAAGAACCCGTACTGGGAAGTGGTGAACAACCAGCTGTGCGCGCGGCTCAAAAACGGCTTCCCGATCCAGGCGATCACCTGTGAGTTGCAGGTGGTTGGCTCGGAGAACCCGGGGCCGCACGACGAGCCCGGCTACCGCGCCAGCATCGAAACGATCGGCGACATCGAGCCGCTGGACGTGCCGGGTCCGCTCGCCAATTGACCCTCAGCTGGCCAGGATGCCGCGCTCGATGGCCTCGGTGGCGAAGCGGACCAGCTGGTCCGGGGTGACCCGGTTCTGCTTCGCGCCGGTGTGCAGCAGGTCGTCCGCCACGCCGATGAGCGAATCCCACACCCAGTGCGGCACTGCCGGGTCGTCCCACAGCGTCTGACCGCGGGCCGCCGCGGTATCCCGTAGCGCGGCGGCAAGTGCGGCCACGGTGCGCAGATACACCGTGGCCGTGGTGACCACGCCCTTGCTGCGCCGGCCGCCGGCGAGCACCTTGGCCTCCCACTGCGGCGTCGAACGGCCGAACCGACGCCAGAGCTCGGTCAGCTGGGGCAGGATCCGCCGGAGCAGCTCGGCGATGCCGATGTCCCGGTCCATCCCGTCCAGCGTGGCGCGCAGCTCGTCCAGCCGTCGGGACATCAGCGCGACGAACACGTCTTCCTTGCCGTCGAAGTACTGGTACACAGTGCCCGGGCTGACCCCGGCCCCGGCGGCGATGGCTCGCATGGTCAGGCCCGCGTAGCCGGACTCCTCGAGCGCCCGCTCGGCCGAGGCCAGGATGTCGCGGCGGCGGCCTTCCGCATCTCCCCAGACGGTTGGGGTGGGCTCGGTGGTGGAGCTCATGGCCGCACTGTACCGCGATTTCGAACAACGTTCACTGAGTATTGAACGTTGTTCATTTTGCCGCTATGGTGCTGTCCGAACGAGCCGCATACCTCCGGAACGAGGACGGGAGGGCAGGGGTGACGCTCAGCCACCTGGACCGGCTGGAGGCCGACAGCATCGACATCTTCCGCGAGGCGGTTGCGGAGAGCGAGCGCCCGGTGCTGCTGTACTCCATCGGCAAGGACAGCTCGGTGCTGCTGCACCTGGCCCGCAAGGCGTTCTACCCGAGTCCGCCGCCGTTCCCGCTGCTGCACGTGGATACCACCTGGAAGTTCCGGGAGATGATCGCGTTCCGCGACCGGACCGCCCGTGAGCTGGGGCTGGAACTGATCGTGCACCGCAACCCGGACTGTGTGGCGCTGGGGGTCAACCCGTTCGACCACGGCTCCGCGCGGCACACCGACCTGTGGAAGACCCAGGGGCTGCGCCAGGCCCTGGACCAGCACCGCTTCGACCTGGCCTTCGGCGGGGCGCGCCGGGACGAGGAGGCCTCGCGGGCCAAGGAGCGGGTGTTCTCCGTCCGCTCCGCCGGGCACCGCTGGGACCCACGCCACCAGCGTCCGGAGCTGTGGCGGCTGTACAACGCCCGGATCAGCCCGGGGGAGAGCATCCGGGTGTTCCCGCTGTCCAACTGGACCGAGCTGGACGTGTGGAGCTACATCCACCGCGAGGAGATCCCGATCGTGCCGCTGTACTTCGCCGCCGAGCGCCCGGTGGTGGAACGGGACGGCGCGCTGATCATGGTGGACGACGAGCGGATGCCACTGGCCGAGGGCGAGCGCCCGGAGCGTCGGACAGTGCGGTTCCGCACGCTCGGCTGCTACCCGCTCACCGGCGCGATCCAGAGCCGGGCGCGCACCGTGGCGGAGATCGTCCGGGAGATGCGCACGGTCACCACCTCCGAGCGGCAGGGGCGGGTGATCGACCGGGACCAGAGCGGGTCGATGGAACGCAAGAAGTGGGAGGGCTACTTCTGATGGTCCCACCGCGAGCCTCTGGCGAACCCGATCTGCTGCGCTTCCTCACCTGCGGCAGCGTGGACGACGGGAAGAGCACGCTGATCGGTCGGCTGCTCTACGAGTCCAAGTTGCTGCACGCCGACCAGCTGGCCGCGCTGGAGGCCGACTCCAAGCGGCACGGCACCCGGGGCGGCGAGCTGGACTTCGCGCTGCTGGTGGACGGCCTGGCCGCGGAGCGGGAGCAGGGCATCACCATCGACGTGGCCTACCGGTTCTTTGCCACCGAGCGCCGCCGCTACATCGTGGCGGACACCCCGGGACACGAGCAGTACACCCGCAACATGGTCACCGGGGCGTCCACCGCCGGTGCCGCGGTGATCCTGCTGGACGCGGGCAAGGGGGTGCTCACCCAGACGCGTCGGCACACCCACCTGGTCAGCCTGCTGGGCATCCGGCATGTGGTGCTCGCGGTGAACAAGCTGGACCTGGTCGGCTACTCCCTCGAGGTATTCGAGTCGGTCTCCGCCGAGTTCCGCGGGTTCGCCGGCGAGCTGGGTCTGGACGAGGTGACCTGTGTGCCGATGTCCGCGGTGCACGGCTGCAACGTGGTGGGGCGAGGTGACGAGACCCCCTGGTATCACGGGCCGACGCTGCTGGACTGGCTGGAGTCGGTCCAGGTCGAGCAGCACGACGACCCCGGTGCGCCGGCGCGGTTCCTGGTGCAGTGGGTGAACCGGCCGGACCGGAGCTTCCGCGGTTTCTCCGGTCGGCTGCTGCACGGGGTGCTGCGGCCCGGCGACCGGGTGCGCGCGCTGCCCGGGGGCCTGGAGTCCACTGTGGCCCGGATCGTCACCATGGACGGCGACCTGGCCGAGGCGCAGGCGGGCGCCTCGGTGACCGTGGTGCTGGCCGACGAGATCGACGTGAGCCGGGGCGCGGTGCTGGTCGCGGCGGACGCGCCCACCCAGGTCAGCGACGCGTTCCAGGCGCACCTGGTGTGGTTCGACGAGCAGGCGATGCTGCCCGGCCGGCAGTACCTGGCGAAGTTCGGTGCCCAGACGCTGGGGCTCACCGTGGACCGGCCCAAGTATCGGGTGGACGTCGACTCGATGGCCCGACTGCCGGCCCGCACACTGGGGCCGGGGGAGATCGGCGTGGCTAACGTGCACACCGCCGCCCCAGTCCCCTTCGAGGACTACCGGGACAGCCGCGACCTCGGTTCGTTCCTGGTGCTGGACCGGCTGACCAACAACACCGCCGGCGCCGGCATGGTCGACTTCGCGCTGCGCCGCTCGGCCAACGT
>DATHIT010000356.1:0-3569 GCA_035489915.1 Pseudonocardia sp.
GCCACCGTGGCGCATGCGCGGAAGCACCACAAGGTAGGTGTGAGCAGAGCCGCGAGCTCTAGTCGGGAATCGGGGGCTCGCCGGGCCAGTGGGCCAGGGTGTGGGTGAACATCCCGCGCACCTCGGCGACGTGCTCGGTGACCGTCTCCGGGCGCCATGCGGCGGTGTCCACCGGCGGCAGTACCAGCACCTCGACCGTGCCCGGGCGGATCACCTGGGCGCCGCGCCACATCACCTCGCCGGCGTTGCGGATCACGATCGGCACCATCGGCGCGCCGGCCTGCATGGCGATGTGGAACGCGCCCTTCTTGAACGGGCCCAGCCTCGGCGTGGCCGAGCGGGTGCCTTCCGGGGCGATGATCAGTGAGATGCCCTGGTCCCGGACCTTGGCCACCGCCGGCTCCAGCGCCTTGCGGGCCTGCGCGGTGTTGCCCCGGTCCACGAACGCCACGTCGGCCAGCTGGAACAACTGCCCGAAACCGGGGATGTTCTTGGCTTCCTTCTTGGCCACCCCGGTGAACCCGCCGCGGACCAGCTTCATCGCGATGATCGGGTCGAGCTTGCTCTGGTGGTTGAAGACGAACACGCAGGGCCGCGCCCCGACCAGGTGCTCCGCGCCGCCGAGCACCCGCACATCCACCCCGGCCAGCCCGAGCCCCAGGTCGGCGCCCAGCGCGGCGGTCACGTCCACCATGTCCCGGCGGGACCGCCGGAGCAGGCCCACGCCGATGCCCGCGCCGACCGCCGCGGCGAACCCGCCGTAGAAGCCCACGGTGCGCAGCACCTCGACCGGGCCGGGCAGCCCGCCGCGCGGCACGCAGCGCAGCACCGGCCAGCCCCGCCGCGCCGCCTCGGCGGCCAGCCCGGGCGCCGGCGACACGGCGACCGGGTGACCCACCGTCTCCAGGAACACCACGTCTTCCTCGCCGTTGCTGTAGCCGAACGAGGCGGACAGGTCCAGGTCGTGTTCGGCGGCCAGGGCGCGGACCGCGCGCGCCTTGCCCAGCCCCCACAGCGGCGGCCCGGCCGGGCGCCCGGTGACCACGCCGTCGGCCACCTCCAGCTCGGTGCACAGCACATGTTCCGCGCGCATGTCCACGGCCATCGGCTCCACCTGGAACCGGGTGGCCGAGGAGGCCAGCACCACGGTGTGTCCCATCTGGTGGTGTGCCTCGATCAGCCGCCAGACCTCGGTGTGCAGCGCGGCGGCGATCTCGTGCTTGAACAGCGACTGGCCGAGCGCCATCAGCTCGTCGTGGGTCTTGCCCCGGTAGGCGGCCAGCGAGAGGTCGAGCAGCTCGGCGAACTCCCGCTCCGAGCGGACCCCGCGGACGCTGGTCCAGGTCATCCTGGCCAGCTCGGTCAACCCGATGTCCCGCTCGCGCAGCCGCCGGTTGTAGAAGGCCATCGCCGAGTAGCCGGAGATGACCGTGCCGTCGTAGTCGAAGTACGCGGCGACCTTGGGGCCTCTTGGGGCCGCGTACACCCGGCTGACCAGCTCATCCAGCTTCATCGAGCACCCCGTCCACTCCGACATTCGCCGCCACCCAGCACGCTGCCGGCCCGGGCCAACCTACCGGCTCGGCACGGCACCAAGGTGATCGTGGGCACATTGTCAACCCTAAGTCGACTCTGACAAACGGTCAGAATTGACCGGTAGCGCCGCGGGCCGGCACACTGACGCCCTACTCATCGCCGAGGAGGCACCCGTGGACATCAAGGGCAGCGTCGCTGTGCCCGACGGCGAGGTCATCAGATTGAGCGGTGCCATCCGGACGGCACCCCGATGACACTGCGATGACACTGCGCTGAACGTCGACACGGGGGAGAGAGCAGGGCCGGCGATGGAGTGGGAGTTCGACGACATGGCGTCGGCCGCGTACCCGCTCTACTCGCGCGCGGTAGTGGGCGACCTGTGTCCAGATCCGGTGACGCCGTTGACCGCCAGCGCGGGCGTGGCCGCGGAACTGGGCCCGGCCTGGGCTGAGGTGTACGCGGAGACCGGGCTGCGCGCGATGCCCGGCCAGGGTGGCCAACCTCAGGGTTCCGCCCAGGCCCCGGCCCGCCGACCCGACCAGCTGCCGGTCGCGATGTTCGGGGCCTACCTCTACCTGAACACCACGCTGCTGCGGCTGTTCGGGGTCTACGCGGCCGGCGCGGACCCGATGGCCTTCGCCAGGCAGTACCTCGGCGAGCGCCCGGACGTGCCCCGCCAGCGCGATGAGCGGCCGGCCATGGAGGCGGCCACGGATCGGCTGGAGGGCTGGGTGCGCGGCGCGCTGGCCGCCTCCCCGGACCGGTCCGAGCACACCAGGGCAGCCCGTCGGCTGATCGAGGTGCGCGCCGCGCGGCCGGACCTGGCCAACGGCTCGGACGCCGCGCTGGCCGCCCGGATCAGCGCGGTGCGCGGGGAGCTGCGTGAGGCGCTGCGGCTCTACGCGCACGCCGAACTGGCCACGGCGGTGGCCAGCGAGCTGCTCACCAGGACCACCGAGGACGCCGGCCACCCCGGGCAGACCGGCGCGCTGGTGTCCGGGTTGGGTGGCGCGGTGACCGAGCAGCCGACCGCTCGGTTGTGGGAGATGGCCGGACTGATCCGCGGTTCGGACAAGCTGCGGCAACTGTTCGGCCAAGGCCTGGCCAGCGTGGCCGCCCAGCTGGAGTGCGCGCGCAACGGCGAGGTGGGCCGGCTGCGCTCGGCGCTGGCCGGGCTGCGCGCGGAGCACGGCCATCACGGCCCGGCCGAGTGGGAACTGGCCGCCGAGACCTGGGATACCGAACCTCGGCTGGTGCTGTCCGCGCTGGACGTGCTGCGCCGCGCCGACGAGTCGGCCGACCCGAGCGCCCGCGCCGAGCAGCGGGCCAGGCGCAGCGCGGAGTCCACCGCCACGGTGCGCCGATCCATGCGTGGCTCCCCGGCCGCCGAGCAGCGGTTCGACACCTCGCTGGCCGCCACCAGCCGCTGGCTGCTCACCCGCCAACGGATCCGGCAGGTGGTCTCCGGCCTGCACCACGAGCAGCGGCTGGCGGCCAGGGAGCTTGGCCGCAGGCACGTCGAGTCCGGGCTGCTGGACAGCATCGACCAGATCTTCATGCTGCTGGTCGGCGAGCTCGACCAGTTCGTCGCCGAGCCGGACCGGTTCGGCGAGTCGCTGCGCATGCGCGCCTACGACTACCACGCGCTGGCCACCTACCAGCCTCCGTTCGTCACCCTCGGCCAGCCACCGCCGGTGGTCCGCTGGCCCCGGGGCGGCACCGCCAAGACGCTGGTCGGCCGGCGCGGTATCACCGGCACCGCGGCCAGTCCCGGCACGGTCACCGCGACCGCCAAGGTGCTGCGTTCGGCCGCCTCGCCGGCCGGGCTGCACCCCGGCGATGTGCTTGTCATCCCCACCGCCGGCCCAGCGTGGATCCCGCTGCTGCCCGTGGTGGCCGCCGTGGTGGCCGACGCCGGCGCCGCGCTCTCCGAGCTCGCGGTGGCCTGCCGCGACCTCGGCATCCCGTGCGTGGTGGCCACCGTGGACGCCACCTCCCGGATCGGCCACGGCGCCACGGTGGAGGTGGACGGC
>DATHIT010000357.1:0-2021 GCA_035489915.1 Pseudonocardia sp.
GACGCGATCGTGGTGCTCACCGAGTGGCCGGAGTTCCGCGCGCTGGACTGGCCGGCGCTGGCCCGGGTGGCGGCCAACCGCATCGTGGTGGACACCCGCAACCTGCTCGACCCCGACGTGCTGCGCCGCGCCGGCTTCTCCTGGGTAGGCGTCGGTTCTCGCTGAACCGGCCTACGAGGTCGACAGCAGGTGGCCGACGATCACCGTGAGCACCCCGCCGGCCAGCACCAGGTAGGGCCGGACGCCGGCGCGCCGGGTGGCGGCGGTGGCCGGGGCACCGCCCGCGGTGTCCGCCTCGCTGTACATCGACGCGGGGAACTGCCCGCCGTCGCGCACGTAGTGCCGGAACGCGAACACCGGGATGACCAGCGCGGCGAACACCAACCCGGTGAGCAGCGCGCCGCCGCCCCACACGTTGGCGCCCCAGCCCAGCAGCAGCGCGTTGACGAACGCCAGCACCCCGCCGACCGCGATCAGCACGGTGGGCGCCCGCCACGGCCGGTGCAGGTGCGGGTTGTCCACCCGGTGCAGCCAGCCGGCGTTCAGGTTCAGGAAGTTGAAGATCATGTAGCACACCGTGGACGCGGCCAGCACGAACACGTAGTCGCTCATCAGCAACAGCAGCAGGTTGAAGCCCAGGTCGGTCCACATCGCCCTGGCCGGCGCGCCGTGCCGGTTGGCCCTGCCCAGGTAGCGGGGCAGCCAGCCATCCACCGAACCCTGGTACAGCGTCCGGGACGAGCCGGCCATGGTGGTCATGATGGACAGCAGCAGGGCCAGGATCAGCATCACGGTCAGCAGGTTGCCGACTACCGCACCGCCGCCGACCATGTCCACCATCGCGGCGGCCACCCCGGTGCCGTCCACGATGGACGCGCTGGTCAGCCGGTCCAGGCCGAGCGCGCCCTGGAAGGTAAGCGGCACCAGGATGAAGACCACCAAGCAGACCAGGCCGGAGGAGAAGATCGCCTTCACGGTGTCCCGGCCGGGGTCCTTGAGCTCGCTGGTGTAGCAGACCGACGTCTCGAACGCGTACGCCGACCAGGCGGCCAGGAACAGCCCCCCGGCGAACAGCGTCCACCCCGCGTGGTCCCAGGCACCGCTGATCGGCACGAACGGCAGGAAGTTCTGGGCTGCCACGTCGCCGGTGAGCAGCGGCACCACGCCGACCACCAGCAGCGGGATCAGCACGGCCAGGCCGACCACGGTCTGCACCCGCGCGGCCCGCAGGATGCCGTGGTGTTGCAGCGCGAAGACCAGCAGCAACAGCGCCGCCGCGATCAGGAACTGGGCGTTGAACCGCAGCCCCAGCCCCTCTTTGAGGGCACTCAGGTCGACCAGCTGCACCGACCAGGTGTTGATCGCCGCGTCGGCCGGGAACAGCGCGGTGAGCAGGTACCCGGCGCCCAGCCCGGACCCGATGGCCAGCACCGGTGACCAGGCCAGCCAGTTGCACCACACCGACACCGGCGCGACGAACTTGGAGTACGGCGCCCAGGCCATCGCGCCGTAGACCGAGGCCCCGCCGGACTTGTTCGGGAACATCCCGGCGATCTCCGCATAGGTGAAGCTCTGGATCAGCCCCAGCGTCACCGACACCGCCCAGACCAGCACAGACACCGTGCCCACGGTGGACGCGATGGACCCGACGGAGAACAGCACCAGCGCCGGGACCCCGCTGGCCACCCAGAACGCGCCGGTCCAGGTGATCGAGCGGCGTAACTCCCCCTGCTCGGCGGGCGCTGTCGTGGATGCCTTCGAAGTCTCGGTCATGACGGCTCCAGCGGGTTGGGGTCGTGAGTGGCGATGGTCGCTATAGCGACCATCGCCACTCACGACCTAGTGAGCTCGGGGTTCCCAGCCGGTCAGGGTGGGTGGGCGCCAGTTTTCGCCGACGGTGGCCGAGCCGGCCAGCCAGGGACCGAGCTCGGGCTGGGCGAACTTGGCGTGGGTGTGCTTGAGCCAGATGCCGTACGAGTTGCCCTCCTGCAGGTGCTTGATCAGCACCTTCCGGGCGTACT
>DATHIT010000358.1:0-8978 GCA_035489915.1 Pseudonocardia sp.
CTCCACAAACAGCGCACGCGGATATGCCGAAGCCGCTAGCTTGCCAGCGAGCCATTTTTGTTTCGCACGAATGAATGTGTCGACCGTGTTTTGACTTATACGAGCGGGAACCACTACTTCGGGCGAACGCCCTGGCCCGACAGTGAGGCGCATCGTCCGAGCGCGTCGGGACTCCCTGATTCGTACCACCACCACACGCCCGTCAATAACCAGCTCCGTCGACGGTCGCTCGCCCATCGACCGAGTATCTCGCGGAGGTCCAGGTCGCCCCGGGTTAGGGTCGGGTGTCGCCCCACGTGCGGATGGTTGCAATGTCTGATCTCGTTCAGCGGTTTGCCGAGGATCTGGCCGAGCGCCTCGGCCGGTCGGTGGAGGTCGACGACTCGCCGGGTGCGTCAGCCTCCGGCAACGAGACTATATCGCGCAAACCCAAGCAGACCCGATCCCCGCCGCGGTTCTGGCTCACGCCGAGCGTCGGGAAGCAGACGGGCCACCCCGCCTGAACTGCTTCGACCGTCGACCGTGCTGGGGCTCGCTCGGCGAGACTTCCCCGCGTGAACTCGGCGACCTTGTGGTGCATGTCTTCGTAGGCGGCCGGGTCGCGCGAGCGTAGGTCGTTGTCCAGCATCTCGCGGACAAAGTCGTGCGGGTATAGCCCGGCCGGGCCGGACCTGATGAACCGCAGGGTGCGCAGCCAAGCGTAAAGCTCGGCGGGGTCGACGTGCGCGGCGTCGTTGCCCGCCACGATTGCCCGGAGCAACTGCTCGCTGGTGGTATCGGCGTGGGTGCAGACGTGCAGGGCAATCCGGTGGTCGGGGGAAGGCACCGCCTCGATCAACTCGGTGAGCAACGTCTGGAGTACCTCGTCTCCGGGTCTCCCACTACTGGCCGCCGAATCGCAACAACGCCGGGCCATGTCGGCGGCCCGTGACAAGGCCAGTGGGTACCCGCCGGCGAATGCCAGCACCGACTCGCGGACACCATCGGGCATCCCGCGCGATTTCAACAGCTGATCGGCCTCGGGCCGAGACAGGTCGCCGAGGCCATGCACCAGTAGGGCGCCAGACCAGGACGGGTCGAAACGCCAGGCCGGCTCCGGGGGTTGCCGCCCGGCCAGCGCGACGAGCACGCCGTCGGGTAGCTGGGGAAGGAATCGCTCGCGTAGCCACCCTTCCAGCTCGCCACACCGCTCGAAGGCATCGATCATCAGCACCGCTCGCGGATCAGACAGCGCGGGCGAGGCAGCGTCGGTAAACGCGGCCACCGATGCCCCGACGACACGACCACACACGGGCACGACGCGTCGGCGGGCCGCCGTGGCGTCGTCAGCCAGCTGCCGCAGCAAGGTGGACTTCCCGATCCCGGCCGGGCCATACAGGTACAGCACGGCGAAGCCCTGCCCTGCCCCGCCTAACCTGGAGGCGAACAACGCCCGCTCGGCACCCCGACCGGTGAAGGAGTGCTGGCGCGCTGCCCACAGGCGCCCGGCCAGCAAGCGTTGGAGAGAAGTTGGCCCACGCCCCGGCGACGTCGTCCCCGGTGCCTCATCGGCGTCCTCGGGTGCGGTGTGCGGGGGGAGGCTGAGTCTCTGCGCTGGGACCGGACAATCGAGGTCCGGGTCGGCACGCAGAATCCAACCGTGCAACGCTCGCAGCTCCCCTCCCGGCTCGATACCATGCTCTGACACGAGCAAAGCGCGCACGTCCCGGTACACCTGCAGGGCATCTGCCTGCCGCCCAGTGCGGTAGAGCGCGAGCATGTGCAACTCCCGCAACCGCTCCTGCAATGGATGCAACCGCGTCAGCGCCACCAGCTCCGGCAGCACCTCAGCATGCCGCCCCAGCTCAATGTCCAGCGCGATGCGGTCCTGCAGCGCCAGCAGGCGCAGCGCCTCCAGCCGATCGCGCTCGGCGCTGACGTACTCACCCTTGGCCCCGCCCAGCACATCGCCGCGCCACAGCGCAAGGCCGGTACGCAGTTCGGTCACCGCCTGGAGCGGATCACCGGCTGCACCTGCCTCGCGAGCACGCCGAACCCGCTGGTCGAACTCCGTCAAGTCAAGCGACGCCGGCTCCACCGACAGTCGGTAACCAGCACGCACAGATGTGATGCTCGAGCCTGGCCCATCGCTGGGTAACACGCCCCGCAACCGGGATAAATAAGTTCGGACGGTAGCCGCGGCGGAAGCAGGAGCGCCATCTCCCCACAGACCGTCAACGAGCTGCTCGAGAGACAACGCGCGGCCCTCAGCAAGCAAGAACAGTCCCAGTACCGCGCGCTGCTGCGGCGTCCCCAGGTCGAGCTCGCGCCCGTCATGGGATCCCTGCACCGGTCCGAGCAATCCGAACTTCAAGGCCACAGAACTCACAACCGTCCTTCGCGCCAGACAATCCGTGTGTGCTGCCCGCCATGGCCAGCGCCGCCAGTGGTGGCCGGATCACGCGAGCCGGCCCACTCAGACTTCATTGCCATGTCACTACGTTCCTTCCGATACACACCCCAGCGAAAGCCAGTGGTATTGCTCCTCAGTAACTCGATTCGAAATGTGACCGGCCGCAGAACGGCGACCTCGTAGGTGGGTGTCTTCGGGCCTTGTGCTCGACGTGATAGGTGGCGTTGCCGTGCAGTCAGCCAAACACTCGTTGCGTGGTGGCGCAGAACGGCACTGGTTTCTCACACCCCTGCTGCTGCTCACCCCCCGGCGAAGTCGGTCAAGAACGCGTCCTGGCTCAGCTGTTCGAAGCCGCCCGATTTGACGACTGAGGTGAGAGGATTCTGCACTGACGTCACATGCATCCGGTAGGTGTCCTTACCGTAGTGAGACCGTTTGTTGCCGTGCTCCGGCGACTTTGAGAAGGAGGCGTGTCCGTCTGCGGTCCTCAAATCTGTGGGCACACCGGCGCAAAGGCCGGACTGGACCCGGTCAAATGACCGCATTTGTTCTCGGCGCTCTCACATGATCGCGACCATGTCGCCCGCACGATCGTGGGGACGCCGCCGTGCATACTCGGCATCTCGGTCTTACCCATGTAATCGTCCGGCGGCGAAGCTCGGTGCCTGACCGCCGACCACTACCTGGTCAGGGTCTGCGACGCGGTCAACTCCATGCTGGCCCGGGCCACCTGTGCCGCTACCTCGGCAGGCACCACCATATCTCGCAGCTCGCGCCATCGGGCCAGATCCTTCGTCACGTCGAACGGCTCCTCCGGTAGCTTCTCGACCCACAACAGTTCATGGTTGTCGCTCACTGCTGTACCCCGCGAAGTCACCGATGAGCCCGGCGTCGGACCGGGCTCGACAGGCCCGACACTATGCCGCCCAAGCCCCCTGCACTTTCCCGTTGCTGCACACTTCTTGCCCGCCCCTGCACCACGCACGAAGGCGCGCCACTTCAACCCCGCCCAGGCGATCCCCAACGGCATCGGCATTTGTCCAGGAACTCGCGCCGGCCTGCGTATCACCCACCGTTGAGCGAGCACGACACCGTGCCGTGGGACACCTCGCCCGGACAATGGCCTCGACGCGGCCGGGGAGCGGCGGCTGACCACCCCACCCAGAGCCCTGCCGGCAGCCTCCCGGCCGCAGCCGTCAAAGGCTGACGCGCGCCACTCGCGCAATGCCGAATGCCGACGATCCCAAAACTGCCACGCGGGAGGGTCAGGATCCGCCGCCCACGGGGCTCCAGCACGTGTCCAATTGTCGCCGTCCGGGAGAGCCCACAACTGCTGTCGAGGAACGGGATGATCGACACAGGGGCCCTCAGCAGGGGGCCTGTTCGGATGGGACCCGATTCCCCAGTTCAACGACCGGTGAGCACACGCTGCCCATCGCTGCCGCCTACGTCGTGGACACCGGCGGCATTGTCCGGTTCGCGTACGCGAACCCCAACTACATGCATGACTGACCCGGCCGACATGGTTGCCGCCCTACCTAGCCGTGCTGCTGGCGGAGCCGACTCGGCGGCATGCCGTAACGGTCCTGGAAGACCCGGCTGAAATGCGCTGGGCTGGCGAATCCCCAGCGCCGCGCCACCACGTTGACCGGGTCGGCACCGAAGAGCAGCTCGTCGTAGCTGCGAGCGAGCCGTCGGTGCCGGATATAGCCGCCCAGGGTCATGCCCAGCCCGTTCACGGCCGAATAGACGGTGCGCACTGACACTGCATGCGCGGCGGCGATCACGCTCGGGGTCAGCTTGGGGTCGTGGAGGTTGACGTCGATGTAGTCGAGCACCCGCTCCCGCAGCTCGAGAGAGGACCAGCGGGCCGGTTCCGCGCCGTCACCGCCCTGTCGCCGGTCGAGCGGCTTTAGCAGCTCGGTGACGAGCAATGCCGACGCCTCGCGGGCGCCGTGGCTCATCTCGGGTAGCTGCTCGTTCAGCATCGACAGCACCTGGATGAGGGACCGGGTAGGCGCGTGGTCCCGGGACAGTGTCTGGACGAATGACCCGCGGTAGCTCGGCAGGGCGGTGGCAGCCAGCGAGCGCGGCACGATCAGGGTCGTTTTGGTCAGCGGCTCCAGGATCTCGTAGTAGCCGGTGGCGGCGCCGTCCCAGATCATCGCGTCGCCCGGCCCGAGCACCACCCGCCCATCGTCCAGGTCTATCGCCTGCCGCCCGGACTCGATGAAGTGCAACCCGATCACGTCGCGGGTGTTCCTAGTCACCTGCCGGCGGGTCCGCCGCCCGCGGTGCGGGAACACCGACGTCCGCAAAAGCGACATTGCGCCCAGCCGGTTCTCCCGCACGTCCGCTGCGAAGTCCTGATGCGGACGTTCCACCATGTCAATGGCAAATGCCAGGTGCGTGGTGGACAGGATCTCGCACCACGCCCCGAAGCGGTCCCGCAGCGGGATCTCCGCCATGCTCCAGTGCCGCTCGGGTTCCATGGTCCTCCACGGTACCCACGGATCGTGGATACCCCTTGGGTCGGCCGGCCGGTCGTGACCCTCAACACAGCCAAGAACGGTGGCCACGTACCGCGCGCATCACGACCTGGTTGCGCGCACATGCCCGGAACGTCGCTCCATTGGCGGCTGGCCGGCTGAGGCCCACTGGCTGCGCCCGGGCCAGAGGTAGAGAGAGTGAGCTGGTGGGCCGGTGAAGCCGGATCTCCGCTCGCAACTCCGCGGCAAGCCGCTCGCTAGCAGCCTTCCAAGGCGATGCTGTTGAGGTAACCGACAAGGAGCGTCGCGGCATGCGCTACGTCGAGGGCCGGTGGAGACATCCGGCAATGTGGCGCAGAGCGGATCGAGTGGATAGAGCTAGGCACAACCCCAATAGGGGTCATTTCTGCGTGGGGCCAGTCGTCGCCTTTGGTTTCCATCAGAGAAAATTGTTCGGCCAGATCATGGTGCGCCACATATGCGCTACCGGTGAACCGTCGAATCCAAGCCCTTCCGCAGGCTGTCGAAAATTGCGGCCAACTATGTCTTCGAATTCCTCGAAGGCTATTCTCACATTAGGGTCAAAGCTGTATACGTCATTAACTGTAATCAAACGAGAGGTCATATACCAGCGATGGGTACGTGCAGCCGCGTGTTCTCGATGGATATAGCTTGGCGGATCGTAGTCAGCACCGAAGTATTCAATGTAAGCCTCTGGATAAGTATAGCCAACGGACTCATCAGCAAAGTAGCGCAGCGCCTCATGCTTCTCCACGGCCCAAGCGACTTCCTCGTCCACATACGGAGCAATCATCTGCGCGCCCCAATAACCGTGGTCGCTGGAGATCAATCCAGCCACGGCGATATCGTGCAGCAGGCAAGCTATGATGACGTTCTCATCCAGACCACGTTCGCGCGCCACCGCCGCACTCTGCAACATATGCGAACGATCGAAGGCATTGAAGCGCAGGCGAAAAAAGTCGCCGAGAGTCGGTCGCTCGGGCATCCTCGGCAGGTCTGGGTTATCTCCCATCATGAATACTGCGCCCTTGTCGCGTGCGACGCTGAGTAGTGCCGGCTTTGCCCCATCGGCTGGGGTGCCCATCGTAGCGACAGCTGAAGGCGCGATAATGCGGGACTTCCCGTTCAATCCGTCGTGGAGTGGCTCGCGAAGCCATGCCATTGAACCGATATCTCTGATTGAGCCTGGAAGCTCGTCCTCTGCAACCTGCAGGGAGGGGCCGATCGCCCGATGGATTGGCTTGTCAGGCACAAGAACTCCTAAGGTTTTGAATTGCCAAGTTCTTCTCAACATACCTTGCCATCATTGACGCCGCATATATGCCGCGTCGACGCGATCAGCTGCGTCGAGATGGACTCGCCATCCAAACCGGGGACCGCGGAGTGGGTGTTGATGGTTCGACGGATTGCGATCTCACCTGAACCGCCATCCCCTGTCACGAGCCGGCCGATGGCTGGGAATGGACCGGGCGGTGTCAATGACTACCTGGGGCGCTCGTTCCTGCCCCGCCGCGCGTTCACCTTCGCGGAGGGTTTCAACGCGCAGATCGGCGACTGGCTGACCGTGCCCCCTCCTTTCGGCGCCCACCCGCGAACCGGGTGGTGCCTCCCCGACGGGGCAGACCGCGCCGTCCCGTGCACACGGAGGAATGAGCTTCGTATGCCTGCGGGGCCGTCTTCTTGATGGCCTCACGTACCTCCGGCGACGTCCGGGCCAATGGTGTGCGTGCAGTTGCGTGCAGGACGGTGGTCAGGAAGTCGATGTGCTCGGCGACGAACTGGGCGCGTCCGGTGTCCGCGGCAGGCACGCCACGCACGAGTCAGCATGATCATCGGCCGGACGTCGGCGTACTAAATGACCTGCAACGGCGTGACGCTGGGTGCGTGACTCGCCGCGGACCTACGCATGTTCATCCTTAATAGTATGTACCCTGGCGGTAATCCCAAGACAGGAACGTGACCGCCAGATTCTCCATAATTCGGTCGCAGTCGAGCCCGCGTCGGATCAGTGTTGGACACGGGAGCACCGATCGTTGACCGCGCTGCTCAGGGACAAGCTTCCCCCATTCGTCCACCATAGAGACCATGACACCCTGTTCATGTCGGCTGTCAGCACTCTTGCCGGGCTGCATTGATGCGACATAGTCATCGGCGGCGATAATGAGGTCCGCTTCCGCCTCGATCCGCTGCCCAATGCCTTCGACACGGCCCTTGTTGCCGACCCCGGACGGGTTCGCCGAGCTGGCGAACGTGAGTGTCCGGGACTGCCACATCATCTCAGCTACTTGTTCGGCCGGCCGGCCGAACTTGATGACGAAGCAGCTCGTTCCTCGGCCATCCATCGCCAGCGCCTTTGTTGTAGCGTCCGGGATTAGCTGCAAGGCCTCTTCGCGCCACGGAAGAATGCAACCGAGAAGGATGTCATTGTCCCAATGCATCTGGTAGAAGGCCAGGATCTCGTCGTTGAGTTCTGCCAATTCCTTGAGCTGCTCAATGCTAGAACATAGAACGACGCCGGGCTTGTTCCGGTTGCGTTGCTTGGCGTCGAACTTGCGCTCGAGGCCTGGGCCGTCGGTCGTCATGAGAATGTACCCGACCTTGGTTGCACAGACGACTAGCCGACCGGGAGCCGCCAGTGTGTCGGCTGCCCGCGTCGGAACAACGCCATCCCATTGAAGAGGTGCACTCAATGCCGTCATTATCTGGTCTCCTCGCCTTTCTGTGCCCGGCCATGCCAAGTGCTATGCGCGACAGCGCCCGCGCTGTCCTCAGTTCGACTCTCCGTAGACCTGGCGTCCATCAACTACTCCGCTCGAACCGATCGTTGGTTACGAACGGATGAGTTCCGCTGCTCGTTCAGCAATCGCGTAGACGGTTGCGTTGGTGTTGGCGGAGATCGGCGAGGGCATCACCGACGCATCTGCGACTCTTAGGCCGCTGATGCCGTGTACCTGGAGGTTGGTGTCGACCACGGACTGCTCATCGGTGCCGATGGCGCAGGTTCCGGCGTAGTGCGAGTAGCTTCGGATGTTGGTCCTGACGTAGCTACGGAGGCTTTCCTGACTCCGCACCTCCGGCCCGGGCAGGGCTTCCATACCGCGCCACGGAGCCAATGCGGGCGCGGCGCCGATCTGGCGGGCGATGCGCAGCCCGGCAACCACGATGTCGAGGTCACGCTGGTCGGTGTAGTACGCGGGATCGATCACCGGGGGTGCGCCAGGGGTCCTGCTGGCCAAGCGGAGCGAACCGCGGCTGAACGGCGACATGAGCGAGACCATGATGGCGTACCCGTGCTCGATGTCGGGGCCTGGCAATGCGTCCGCGCGCAACGGAACGTCCACGAACATGATCTGCACGTCTGGGCCGTGCCCGCCTATACCTGTGCTCAGCAGGCCTTGGACCTCGCCGTGGTTGTTGGTCCCGTGCGGCACCGGCTGGGCGGACTGGTAGACCACGCCGCACATGGGATGGTCGTGCAGGTTCGCCCCGACGCCGGGCAGGTCCGCAACTACCTCGATGCCATGGTCCGCGAGATGATCGGCGGGCCCGATCCCGGACAACATCAGCAGTTGCGGGGTGCCGACGGTGCCCGCCGCGAGCACGACCTCCCCCGTGCATTCAGCGACGGACGTCTCGGCGCCCACTCGATATTCCACCCCCCTGCACCGGTCGCCGTCCATCAGCACCCGATGTACCAACGCGTCGGTGACCACATCCAGGTTCGGCCGGCTCAGGATCGGGGCGAGGTAGGCGTCCGCCGCGCTCTGGCGCCTGCCGTCAACGATGCTCAAGTCGCACCAACCGAAGCCCTCTTCCAGGCCGCTGCTGATGTCCCGCGCCATCGGGTGGCCGGCTTGCCCGGCTGCCTCCAGGCCAGCCTCTGCGATCGGATGCCGGTGGACTGCGGGGCCAGGCGTGAGCGGGCCACCAACACCGCGCAGCGCGGGATCGCGACCCTCGGTATGTTCGCTGCGCTTGAAGGCCGGCAGCAGGTCGTCGAACCCCCAGCCCTTCGCACCGGTCGTGACCCAGGCGTCGTAACTGGCTCGATGCCCGCGCACGAAGTTCATCGCGTT
>DATHIT010000359.1:0-2352 GCA_035489915.1 Pseudonocardia sp.
CGAACCGCGTACTCGCCGTAGAGATAGGCCACCGCGGACTCGGACAACTCGCCATCCGGTCGGAACCAGACCGGGACGGCTTCACACATCTCGATGATCGCGAAGGCGCCGATCTTGGTGTTCTTCGGCCGGAAGCGCCCGACCGCGGTACCGCGCTCGAGCAGATCCTCGATCCGGCCGCGGTAGATCTGGCGCTTGTCGAGGATCTCCGGCAGGTCGTCGGGGTCGGCCCAGGTGAAGTCTCGGGTGGTCACAATGGCTTCCCGGGGGAACCGGGTGAAGTACCTGATCTGCGACTCGGCCGCGCGGCGCAGCTGGTCAACCACGTCATCGGTGCTCGCGATGGCATCCGCCTGGTTGGCCAGGACCGCGTCCATGGTGCCGACCACGATGTCGCGCAGCAGTTCGCCTTTCGAGCGCACGTGGCTGTAGACGCTGGTGGGCCCGATACCCAACGCGTCCGCGATGTCGCGGACCCCGGTGGAGCGGTAGCCGCGCTCGGCGAACAAGGTCAGCGCCGCCTCGCGTACATCAGACAGCTGATTCGACGTGCGGGCCGCCCTCCGCTGGCGGCCCTGCGTCACGCCGCTGCGAGGCTTGGCCATGCCCAACAGTAGCAACCGCCCGCGATCACTCGACGATGTGACGACACGCCCGAGCGGCGGCCGGGTGGCGTCACCCTAACGAGCACTCGTTCTCGGCTATGGCGTGGGCGTCCGCTCGGCGGCAGGCGCAGCCCGTCCACTGGGCGCCGAGGTGACCGGCGACATGCGCCAGAAGGCCATGCGATCCAGGATGCCGTCACGCAGCACGACGGTGTGGAACAGCACGCCGCACAGGTGCGCAACGAACACGAGGAACAGCAGGTACGCGAGCACGACGTGGCTCTCCCGGAGCACCGAGTAGACCGCTGTGCTCTGTGGCGCAATAGGCGGCAGCCGCACCGCGCCGAAGAGCTGAACTGGCACCCCGGCGGAGGACAGCGTCGCCCACCCGATCAGCGGCTGCACGAACAGCAACGTGTAGAGCAAATATTCCGACACCATTGCCGCCAGGTGATCCACCGGATGCATAGTCGGTGGGTGTTTCGGCGGCCGATGGGTGAGTCGGTAACCGAACCGGACGATCACAAATACCAGGATCGCTATTCCCAGCGGCCGGTGGATGGCCAGCAACAGGTGGTAATTCGCCAGGGAAGCCACCATGATCACCCCGATGAATAGCATGGCCAGAACCATTGCGGCCATGACCCAATGCATCAGTCGGGCGAACACGGTGAACCGCGGCCGGGTGGGCGGCTGCTCAGGACCCATTGCGCGCCTCCGGGACGTTGACCTCGCTGGGCTGTTTCGGCTCGCCGGCCCGACGGGTGAAGGACACGGAGTACACCGCGGAACGGGCGCTGAGCAGCGGGTCGTCGGACGGCGCGATCCCCTCCGGCAGGATGAGCGGGTCGAAGTTGACGTCCCGCGCGTTGCCGGCCGCCTCGGTCTGCAGCGAGTCGATGGTCAGCGTGCCGGCGTTGACCACGCGCCGATTCACCGGCCACGGCGTGGTTGCGTCGCGCGTCGGGTCGCCCGGCTGGCCGACGATGAGCAACAGGTCCCAGTGCAGCGGACCGGTCGCCACGCTCTGGATGAGCGCGTCGAACAGGTAGTCCCGTCCTGCTGGGCTCCCTGCGGTGACGGCTCGCACCGGCTGCCGAGGCGCCATCATCCAGCGCACCGGAACCGTGGTGCCGGCGGCATTGGTGAACAGGAAAGCGTTGAGTCCATGGAAGGTGCTGTTGTCGAAGCCCGAGGTCGGCGGCGTCTGCTTGATGATTGCCATGGCTCGCCCGGTCTCGGGGTAGCGGGTGAGGAACTCGGCCACTCGCCCCGGGTCGGGCTGCCCCGTCGCCGGGACGGGTGCGTAGGCGAGGAGTCGCGCGTGGAAACCCTCGGGCACCCGGTCGGTAAAGACCGGCACGTTGACCATCGCCGTGCGCCATTGCTCGCCGTTCGGCAGGTGGAACAGTAGGCCGAGTCCCCGGACCGTGGCGGCGGAGTCAGCCACGAACGGCATACCGCCGGACAGGGAGAAGCGGCCGGTAACCGGAGTGCGGCCGGCCGCGAAGACAGCCGCTCGGGACAGCTCCGCTCCCGCACCGCTGCTGGTGAAGTGTCCAGCGGCACTGACCCCCTTGGCGTGGTTGCGGCGGAAGCCGTCGTGCCGGCCGAACACCTGCTCAAATCGGTCGGTGAATCGAGCCGGGGTCAGCGCACCGGGGGTGAACCAACCGGCCGCGGACAGAAATCCGCCGACGCACGCCGCACCGACTCCGCCGATCGCGGCGAGTCGGCCCAGTGCGGC
>DATHIT010000360.1:0-6204 GCA_035489915.1 Pseudonocardia sp.
CCGGGGCTGGAGCCTGGACCAGCTCGCGCGGCGCTCCGGGGTCAGCAAGGGCGTGCTGGTGGCGTTGGAGGGCGACCGGGGAAACCCGAGCCTGACCACGCTGTGCCGGTTGGCCGACGCCTTCGCGGTGTCGGTGACCGAGCTGATCGCGGCGGACGCGCCGAAGTTACGCCGGGCGTCGGTGGCCGAGGCGACGCCACTGTGGCGGGGGCCGGCCGGCGGCACCGGCCAGCTGTTGTTGTCCACCGACCCGCCGCAACCGGTGGAGCTGTGGTGGTGGGAACTAGAGCCGGGCGAGGTGCGACACAGCGAGGCACACGCGGCGGGCACCCGGGAAGCCCTGCTGGTCATCGCCGGCGAGGTGGGCGTCGAGTCGGAGGGCGAGCTCAGCACGGCACCCGCCGGAACCGCGATCACCTGGCCCGGAGATAAACCGCACGCCTACCGGAACACCGGCACCGAACCCGCCCGGCTCGTCCTGATCGTCACCGTGCCGCAGTAAGCCAAGCCCACCGGCAGCACCCTGGCGTTCGCCTCAGGAGCCGGCGGCCAGGTACGAGTGCAGGTGTGCGCGCTCCTCCTCGAGCTCGCCGATCCGCGCCTTGACCATGTCGCCGATGCTGACGATGCCGATCAGCGAGCCGTCCACCACCACGGGGAGGTGCCGGATGCGCCGCTCGGTCATGGTGCGCATGAGGTTGTCCACCTCGTCCTCGGGCACGCAGGTCACCACGTTGGTGCTCATGATGTCCGACACCGGAGTGGCCAGTAGCTGTGCGCCCCGGCCATAGATGCAGTGCACCACGTCCCGCTCGCTGACGATGCCCACGACGGCGTCGTCGGAGGTCACCACCGCGGCTCCGATGTTGCGTCCGACGAGCAACGACAGCAGCTCGGACACCAGCGTGTCCGGACTGATGGTGACGACATCGGAACCCTTGCTGCGCAACACATCCGTAATCCGGCTCATCTGCCACCTCGCTCCGCATTGAGTCGACCACCCTCTTTGAAGAGTAGGCGACCCTACCCGCTACTTTAAAGGGTTTGGCTCGGGGCGACGCGCTAACGGCTGACAATTGTTGACGTGGGCCCCATTAGGAGGGCGGGGTGGGCGGCGCCGCGCAGACCACCGCCGGGGACGGCTTGTAGCGCACCGTGTGGGTACTGGTCTTGGTCTGCCCGGTGTCCACGTCCCGCATGGTTCGGGTGTCGGTCGCGGTGAACCCGTCCCCACCGGCGCTGGGCGTGCACGGTTGCCCGGGCGGCACGGTCAGGGTCTGCGGCGGAACCGGGTTCGACTTCTCCGACGTGGCCGAGGTGACCTCGTAGCGCTTGGTACCCCAGAACGTCACGGTGATGTCGGCCGGCGTCCAGACCGTCTGGATGAGCACCCCGGTGCTCAGATCGTTGCGGAACTTCAGGTCGATCGCGCCCTCGTAGACGGTCGCCTCGCGGGCCATCGGATAGCGGCTGATGTAGTAGCTGTGCTCGTGGTGGTCGACGTCGGCCATGCCGGCGAAGTAGGCGGCGTTGTAGAGCGTGGTGGCCAGCTGGGACACCCCGCCGCCGATGCCCCGCGCCGGGTGCCCGTCCTCGATGATGCCGGCGGGCACATAGCCCTGTGGCGCGTCCCGGAGACCGGTGGCGCCGTTCAGGCTGAACGTCTCACCCGGCATCAAGATCTTGCCGTTGATCGTCTCGGCGGCCCGCTTGATGTTCTGCCCGGAGTCCGGTGCGAACCCACCGGTGGTGAACGTGCTGACCTGACCCTTGATGCCGAGCGCGTCGACCTGCTCGGTGGTGAGCTTGGCCGGCTGGTCGGCGTAGACCGCGATGACCGAGCGGTTCGCCGGGCGCTTGAGCACCTCGACCAGTCCGGCGAAGGTAGCCGGGTAGTCGATGCCGTGGCCGTTCAGCGACGGGGTCACCACCGGCGTGCCGCCGGACAGGCTGACCGAAGCGTCCTTGGCCGGTTGCTCGGTCATGACCAGCTCGGGCCGCACCGCGTCGGCCAGCTTAGGGATGTCCAGCACCGGCTTGAGCCCGCCAGCCCCGTCCGGGGTGAAGCTGAGCGCGCCGGCGATGATCTGCGGGCTCAGGCTCGCCTGCCGGCCATTGCCGAGCACCTGGACCGGGGAGGCCACCGCGGGCCCGGCGAGATCGGCCATGGTCTGCTGGACGACCGTCGGCGAGACCCGGCCGGCCGGCTGGATCTGGAGCAGTGGTAGCCGCACCGGCAGCCCGGTAACCCAGTTCCGCTTGATCTCCGCGGCCGATCCGGGCAGGTCCAACTCGACGCCCGGAGCGGCCGCGACGATGGTCGGGGTGATGCCATCGAACCGAATCCCGGCATCGGTCGGTTGCGTCCGGACCAGCGTGTTGATCCCGTCCAGCGCGTCGTTCAGCCTGCTGTCGTCGGCACGGGTCACCACATCCATTTCCTGGGTGGTGAAGAACGAGGTCAGCCGGGTGAGCGGGCTGAGCGGCTGGTCGGCGGCGGCGACGACAGTGGCGTCCCAGTTCACCCGCAGCCCGGCATGCGTCGGAGGCAGTGAGGTGCGCACCGACCCGGCCTGGATGGCGATGTCCCTGCCCAGGTCCGGGGTGAGCTCGGCGATGAGGGTCTGCCGGGCGGCGGCCTGGCTCAACCCACCCACCTGTATGCCGGAGATCTGCACGCCTCGGGCAATGTCTCCCCGGGTGGCCAGCAGATCGAGCAGGTACGCCACTACCAGCACCCCCAGCACGGCGGTGGGCGCCAGCCAGTGCCGAGTCATCTGGAACTTCCAGGCGGGACCCGGCCGGTCACCGCCTCCGCCGTTGGTGCCGTTGGGGCGTTCGCCGGATTGCCGGGGGGTCGAGGCGGCGGGATCCGGCCCGCCGCCGACCCGGTGCCGACCCACGGCCGGAATGATTTCGGTGGCCTGGTCGGCCCAGTCGAACTGCTCGCGCCGGTCGGGCACTGCCGCTTCTTCCCTTCACCCGTTGCCGAGCTCGTCGTCGCGGTTCGCCGGTCCGGGGGCCTAGAGGTACAGCCCGGCTCCGTCGTCGGACGTTTCCGCCGCCACCGCGTGCAGGTCGCGCTCCCGCATCACCAGATAGGTCTGGCCCTGCACCTCGAACTCGAACTGATCCTCCGGGCTGAACAACACCCGGTTCCCGACCTTGACGGTTCGTACGTGGTTCCCGACCCCGAAGACCTCGCCCCAGACCAGCCGTTTGGCCATCTGGGCAGTGGCCGGGATGACGATCCCAGCGCTGCTCCGCCGTTCTCCAGAACCCTGCTTGACGCGCACCATCACGCGGTCATGCAGCATCTGGATCTCCAGCTTGGGGTCTGGCACCCGCACGATGCTACGGACCGGCCGGGGCGAGCCGTCGGCTGCCCCGACCGGTGAAACTAGGGACCCCGCGGGGCTGCCAGGTCGGGGGGCCGACAGCGCCGCGGGGCTTACCCGGTTGTCGGCGCGGGGGTGGCCCGCGTTACACCGACAGCCAGATCAGCCCTGATTCACCCATTTAGCGTAGTGGGTTGCTGCCTTTGCCTCGGCGCTAGGCCAGCTGGCCTAGGCGCGGGCAGCGCATGGACTAGTCCTGGGCCAGCAGGTAGCGGCCGAAATGCGGCACGGTGAACGCGATGTGGCCGCGCTGCGCGGAGAACACCAGCCCTTTTTTCAGCAGGCTGTCCCGCGCCGGGGACAGCGAGGACGGCTTGCGGGCCAGGTACTCGGCGCGATGGCGGTGCCCACCGGCTCGTCCTTCCCGTCCGCGCACTCCGCCATCGCGCGCAGGTACTCCCGCTCGCCAGGGGTGGCCCGCTCGTAGCGGGAGCCGAAGAAGCCGACGGCCAGCTCGGCCTCCGCCTCCGGGGCCGCCACGGTGACATCCGCGGTGGTGATCGGGCTGGTCGGCGCGGCGTCCCAGGCAGCCTTGCCGTAGGCCTGGATGAAGTACGGGTAGCCGCCGGAGGCGTCGAACAGGGCGTCCAACGCCTCCGGCTCGAACTTGGCGTCCTCCCAGCTGGCCGGCAAGGTGAGCGCGCGGTCCGCGTCGGCGCGCTCCAGCCGGTCGATGCGCAGATAGCGGAACAGCCGCTCCGAGTAGGACTTGGACGCGCTGAGCACCGAGGGCAGGTGCGGCAACCCGGCGCCGACCACCACCAGCGGTGCCCGGGACTGGGACAGCTCGTGGCAGGCGGCGCACAGCGCGGACACGTCGTCCGGGCCGAGGTCCTGCATCTCGTCGATGAGCACCGCGACGCCGGAGCCCACGTCCCCGGCCAGCTCGGCGACCTCGGAGAACAGCTCCACCAGGTCGATCTCCATGTCACCGGAGTCGGCCCGACCGCTGACCAGTGGCGCGTCGATCCCGGGCTGCCAGCGGTCCCGCAGCTTGGCCTCGGCCGGGGCGGCGCGCAGCGCGAACGCCTTGAGCACACCGAGCACGTGCTCCACCCGGTCCGGGGCGCGGTGCCGCACGGCCAGGTCACGCACCGCCCGGTGCAGCGCGGCGGACAGCGGCCGGCGCAGTGCGGCATCCGGGCGCGCCTCCACCTTCCCGGCGCCCCAGCCGTGGTGCAGCGCCATCGAGCGCAGCTCGCCGAGCAGCACCGTCTTGCCCACCCCGCGCAGCCCGGTGAGCACCAGGCTGCGCTCCGGCCGGCCTCGAGCCACCCGCTCCAGCACCACGTCGAACGCGTCCAGCTCGCGGTCCCGGCCAGCGAGCTCGGGTGGGCGCTGGCCGGCGCCGGGGGCGAACGGGTTGCGCACCGGATCCACGATCGCAATGTATCCGGGAGTCTTGGGTGGATCTTAGATTTGGCTAGTTTTCCGGATACGTGTCGTCGTGGCTGGTCAGGGGTCGTGAGTGGCGATGGTCGCTATAGCGACCATCGCCACTCACGACTTGTTGAAGGTCGGGCCGTCGAATCGGTCGATGACGGTGAACTGGTCCACCGGGTCACGGCGCAGCTTGGTGATCACCTTTTGCGGGTGGCCGAGTGCCATCAGGCCGGCCACCGCGAACCCGTCCGGGATGTCGAGCAGCTCGCGGACCGCCGGCTCTTCGCGCATCAGCACCGAGGTGAGCACCCCGCCGAGGCCCTCGTTGCGCGCCGCGAGCAGCAGGTTGTGGCAGAACGGGTAGATCGAGCCGCCGCCGATGATGCTTTGGCGGTCCAGCCCGTTGTCCACGGTCGCCAGCGTGCCCAGCTCGGCGACGATCAGCAGCAGCACCGGTACGTGCTCCAGGTTGTCACCGAAGTCGTTCGGCGCCGGGATCTCCCGCGCGGCGGCCAGGTCGATCGCCGGCCCGGGCCAGCGACCGTGCTCCCGGGGCGCGAAGGGCACCAGGCCCCGCCGCACGTGCTCCGTGTACTCCCGCCAGCCCAGCTGGTACAGCTCCCGGATGCGGGTTCGGATCGCCTGATCCCGCAGGATGATCACCCGCCAGCCCTGTCGGTTGCCGCCGTTGGGGGCGAACCTGGCGTTGTCCAGCATCCGGTACAGCACCGCGTCGTCCACCGGCTCGTCGGTGAACGCCCGGGTGGCCGGCGTTGTGCGCATCGCGTCATAGAGCTCCACGACGGGGATGATGCGCCGTTCCCGGTCGCTACGCTTGTCTATCCCTATCTAGGTT
The DNA here is from genome assembly GCA_035489915.1 of Pseudonocardia sp. GTDB lineage: Bacteria > Actinomycetota > Actinomycetes > Mycobacteriales > Pseudonocardiaceae > Pseudonocardia. The sequence continues at coordinate 5,638 of DATHIT010000360.1, forward strand.
TTGTGCTAGATATCCGGATACTTAGCTCGAGGACTCCAGCGTCGATAACCTGAGGGTTATGGAACGCCGGGATGCGGAGATCTTTCTGGCGCTCGCCGAGGAGCTGCATTTCGGCCGCACCGCCGAGCGGCTGTTCGTCTCCCAGGCCAGGGTGAGCCAGTCGATCAAGAAGCTGGAGCGGCGGATCGGCGCCCCGCTGTTCGAGCGGACCAGCCGGCACGTGGCGTTCACCCCGATCGGTCGGCAGCTCTACCTGGATATCGCGCCGGCCTACCGGCAGATCGAGCGAAGCCTGGCCCGAGCCGTCTCGGCGGGGCGGGGGATTCGCGGGGTACTGCGGGTCGGGTGTGAGGCGCCGGCGATCGCCGAGCTGCTCGCCGAGCCGCTGGACACCTTTCGCCGCCGCTACCCGGAGTGCCAGCTACAGATCCGCGAGGTGGACTTCAGCGACCCGTTCCGAATGCTGCGCGACGTCGAGCCGGAGGTGGACGCGCTGATCACCCTGCTCCCGGTGGACGAGCCGGAGCTCACCGTCGGCCCGGTACTGCTCACCGAGCCGATGGTGCT
>DATHIT010000361.1:0-4391 GCA_035489915.1 Pseudonocardia sp.
CGGCGGCTACAAGCAGTCCGGGGTCGGCCGGGAGAACCACAAGATGATGCTCGACCACTACCAGCAGACGAAGAACCTCCTGGTCAGCTACTCGCAGAACGCCCAGGGCTTCTTCTGATGAGTGCCGACCCAGAAGCGGCCGTGCCGGAGGTACCAGATTCCGGTACGGCCCGGGTCGCCTTGACCCCGGCGGCCGCCGAATTGTTGGTCAAGCTGACCGAGCTCCACGGCCCGCTGATGTTCCACCAGTCCGGCGGTTGCTGTGACGGCAGTGCGCCGATGTGTTTCCCGGACGGCGACTTCAAGATCGGCGGGTCGGACGTACACCTTGGTGACCTGACGGTCGAGGGGTTGGCGCCGATTGGCTTCTACATGTCCGAGTCGCAGTTCAAGTACTGGAAACACACCCACCTCACCGTCGATGTGGTCCCCGGGCGCGGGTCGGGATTTTCCGTGGAGGCCCCGGAAGGGGTTCGGTTCCTGATCCGGTCCCGACTGTTCACCGACGAGGAATCGGCGGCACTGAACGATTGACCCGTGAGTGGCGAGTGGTCTGATAGGACCACTCGCCACTCACGACCTGGAGGATTCATGACTGACGCAACCTCGCTGCGGTCCCTCGCGGGCCTCCCGGCCGTGCCGGCCAGCCTGGCGGACTCGACGCTGATCATGATCGACTGCCAGAACACCTACACCAAGGGCGTGCTGGAACTGGACGGCGTGCAGGCCGCGCTGGACGAGGCGGCGGTGCTGCTGGACCGGGCCCGCTCGGCCGGCATCCCGATCATCCACATTCAGCACGATGACGGTCCCGGGGGGCTGTACGACATCCACGGCGCGAGCGGGGCGATCGTCGGCCAGGTGGCGCCGAGGGACGGCGAGCCGGTGGTGGTGAAGAACTACCCGAATTCGTTCGTGGGCACCGACCTGGAGGAGCGGCTGCGTGCCGGCGAGGCGTCCAACCTGCTCATTGCCGGTTTCATGACCCACATGTGCGTGAACTCCACCGCCCGCGGCGCGTTCAACCTGGGCTTCGCGCCGACCGTGGTGGCCGGGGCCACGGCCACCCGGGCGCTGCCGTCCTCCGGCGTCGCCGGGGCGGTTGCCGAGGTGCCGGCGTCGGCCGTGCAGCTGGCCAGCCTGGCCGCCCTCGCCGACCTGTTCGCGATCGTGGTGCCGGACTCGGCCGCCGTGCCCGACTGATCCGCGGCCGCCGTCGGTTAGTTGACCAGGGCGGCTAGTGCCTGGAGGGCGTCGCGCGCGGGTGCCCCGATGCTCACCCCTCGGCCGTGCCGGACGGCCGGCTCGCGGGTGTTGATCCGGATCAGTGCGCCGTTGTGCGCGGCGGCCAGCTCTGCCTGCCGTCGGACGGTCGGCACGGCGGTACCCGCGCCGATTTCCAGCACCACCAGCCGGGCGCCCGCCGCGCGCAGCTCGCGCAGCCATCGGACCTGCTCGGTCGCCCGCGCCTGGGTGCGCTCGGGCAACCAGGCACGGTCGCCGAACATCAGGATGTTGGGCCGCGCGAGACCGCCGCAGCTGGGGCAACTCGGGAGGGGCGGCACCGCCCGCATGCTGGACTCGTCCACCCGCACCACGACACCGTCCGCCGGCCAGATCTCCGGGCAACCGCCGCGCAGGCACTGCAGGTGGTGGATGGAGCCGTGACATTCCACGACGTAGTCGTCGGCGAACCCGGCGCGCTGGAACTGCCCGTCCACGTTGGAGGTGAACACCCGGGCCGGGCGCCGCGCCGTCGCCCAGTTCAGCAGCACGTCGAAGCCGGCGTGTGGCGTGGTGGCCCGGTACAGCGCCAGCCGGTGGCCGTAGAAGCCCCAGGCCAGGTCCGGGTCGTCGGCGAAGTGCACCGGGTCGGCCAGCTCCTCGAACGCCAGCCCGAGCCGACGGTACGGCGGATAGGCGCGCCAGAAACCCTCAGTGCCGCGGAAGTCGGGCAGCCCGGAGTCCACGCCGATGCCCGCTCCCGCGCAGTAGAGCAGCGCGTCCGCGCCGGCGATCAGCTCGGCGGCCCGGTGCAGGGTGTCGTCGACGTCCGTGTTCATGCGATCCATCGCCCGGTGTGCTGGGAGCGCCGACTCAGTGTGCTGAGAGCGCCGACTCGCGGGCAGTTGTGAACCCGACCCGGACGTGGGGGGTCAGTTAGTCGGCGGGTTTGGCTTGGGAGAACTGGACTACTTCGAACTCTAGGAGGCTGGAGCCGCTGGATACCGGGCCGCTGCCTTTCCCGGTGCCTTCCACCGGGCGGCCCCGCTCTCCGGCGTGCGCCTCGATCGCCGGTCCGGTGCGCCACGCCTGGAACGACTCCTCGTCCTCCCAGTGGGTGAGCACGAAGTAGCGGGTGTCGCCGGATACCGGGCGGAGCAGCTCGAACGAGATGAAGCCGGGCTGACCGTCCACCGCGTGCAGCCGGTTGGCGAACCGGCGCTCCAGCTCCGGTCCGGCGCCTTCAGGAACTTCGATTGCGTTGATCTTGACCACAGCCATGTGGCTAGGCTACGACACTGGGATGCGGACCAGTGTGAGCGTCTCAGATGGGGCCCGCATCGCGGTGCGCGGATACGGCGGAACCGGCCGGACTCTCCTGCTGCTGCACGGGCTGATGGGGCGGGCCAGCACCTGGTGGCGGACCTCCCGCTGGCTGGCCGACCACGGTCGGGTGGTGGCCATCGACGCCAGGGCGCACGGCGACTCGGTTGCGCCAACCCCGGGCCCATGGCCGACCGAGAGATTCGTCACCGACGTCGTCGAGGTGCTCGAGGAACTGGCCCTGGGCCCCGCCGTGGTGATCGGGCACTCGATGGGCGGCCTGCACGGCTGGGAGCTGGCCGCCGCGCGCCCGGACCTGGTGGACGGGCTGGTCGTGGAGGACATGGCGCCCGACCACCGAGGCCGCACCGCCGCGCCGTGGGTGTCCTGGTTCGAGGCGATGCCGGAGACGTTCGAATCCATCGCCGCCGTGCGCGATGCGTTCGGCTGGCCCCGGCCCAGCGTCGGGGACTACCTGGCGGAGTGCGTCCGGGAGGCGCCGGACGGGTACCGGCTGCTCACCCCGCACGCCGTGGCGGCGGCGATCGCCGGGGAGTGGGGCGAGCGGGACTTCTGGGGCTCGGTGCGCCGGGTGAAGTGTCCGGCGCTGCTGCTGGAGGCGGAGGAGTCGCCGATCGCCTCCGAGCAGATGGCCACCATGGCCACGCTGATGCCCCGCGCCGGGCACGTCCGGGTACCCGGCACCGGGCACCTGCTGCACGACGACGCGCCCGAGCGCTACCGCGAGCTGGTCTCCGGGTTCCTCACCGGATTAGCCGAGTGACCTGCCCGGTACGGGTGTCGGTGATGCCGATCGAGGCGACCTTGGCGCGGATCGGCCGCACCTCGGCCAGGCTCTCCAGCGCCGAGGGCACCGCCGCTGCGCCCAGCTCGCGGGTGAGCGCGCAGTGCGGCAGCCAGGACCCGGGCAGGTAACGCGAGGACGGCTCGCGCACCCGGCCGGCCAGCGCGTCGTGCACCCCGCTGTGCGCGGCCAGCAGTTCGGTGTCCACCACTGCGCCGAGCACCAGCCGGGGCTCGGCGGTCAGGATGGTGCCCAGCACGGCCAGCCAGAGCTCGGGCAGTACCAGCAGCCGCAGGTCCTCGGCGAGCTTGCCGCGCACCTTGGCCGGGATCGCCGCGCCCCTGGCGAAGCGGACCGAGGGGGCGGACGCGGGCACCGGCACGCCGGCGAGCGCGAGCCGCGCGCGGAGCCCCATAATTTCGCCGGCGGAGGAGTCGTCGAGGAAGAAGTCCAGCGCCTCGGCCACGCCCGCAGATTACTGGTCGCCCAAGGACACGTCGACGCGCAGCCGCTGATCCTCCGCGGGGTCGAGCCGCAGGGTTGCCACGTTGCCGGCGGCGCGCAGGTCGGCGCTGATTGCCCGCACCGCGTCCAGCGCTTCGGCCGGGGCGAACACCCGCGCGGTGCTCACCGGGGCGCGCATCGAGCGGCGGGCGTCCGACTTGGCCTTGCGGATCGCCCGGATCACCTCGCTGGCCACAGTGATCACTTCGGCACTGCCCGGGGAGCTTCCGGTCGACCTCGGCCACTCGCTGGCGTGCACCGAGTCGTCGTGCCACCAGGACCAGGCCTCCTCGGTGGCGAACGGCAGGAACGGAGCCAGCAGCCGCTGCAGCACGGACAGTGCGGTGCGCAGGGTCAGCCGGGCCGACTCGGTAGCCGCCTCGTCCACCCCTGGGGAGCCGTACGCGCGGTCCTTCACCAGCTCCACGTAGTCGTCGCAGAACGTCCAGAAGAACCGCTCGATGCGCTCCAGCGCGGCGGTGTACTCGAACTCCTCCAACGCGGCGGTCGCCCGCGCCACCACCTCGTCCAGCGC
>DATHIT010000362.1:0-7138 GCA_035489915.1 Pseudonocardia sp.
AGCTGCATGGGGCCGGCGATCGGGTGGTGAAACCGTTTGGTGCCGAAGGTGCATTCGTAGACCCGGTGCTCGCACCACACCGACCGGAACTCCGCGCTTTTCACCGTGAGCTCGCCGATGAGTTCGTTGAGCTCGCGGTCATCCGGATCGGTTGCCGCGTCAACTCGTAGCACCGCGGCCAATTCCGAGGCCACTTCGTCCCATTCGACGTAGCGTTCGCGCGCCTCGGGGGCGAGAAAGACCCACCGGGCCAGGTTGCGTTCGCGGATCGGGACCGTGTCGATGTCGAACAGCAGCGCCCGGGCCAGCGTGTTCATCGCCAGCAGCTGCATCCCCCGGCCGAGCACAAAGGCGGGTGAACCGGGCAGCGAGCTCAGCACCCGGCGGACGCCCGGGCGCACCCGAGGCCGCGTCGGCGGCGCGGGCGAACGGCTGTGGGTGGTCTGCGCGAGGACGAGCGCGACGAAGTAGTCGCGCTCGGTTTGGTTCAGCCGCAGGGCGTCGGCCACCGCGTCCAGGACCGATGAGGAGACCTGCCGCGTGCGGCCCTGTTCGAGCCGTGCGTAGTAGTCGACGCTGACCCCGGCGAGCTGCGCGACCTCCTCACGGCGCAGCCCAGGTACCCGCCGCGCCGGTCGTCCGGCATCGCCCGCGCGGTCGGGCAAACCCGCGTCCGCCGGACGGATCCGCGCGCGGCTGGCGCGCAGGAACTCCCTCAGCTCAGCGTTGCTCATTCTCCCATTGTTGCCCGGCCGCGCCGGCTCTGAGGCGTCGAAGGTGGCACTGGCAGTCCGCGGCTCAACCGTGCTCGACAGCCATCCCTCGACGGCTCGCGGCGGTGGTCTTCTGGGCTCAGCCGCCCGGTCAGATCGACCGCCTTACCTGCTGGCTGGCTGTAGCTGCCGGGCCCAGGTGGTGATGGCGTCCACCACCGCCCTCGGCTGCTCGGGGAACAGCGAGTGGCTGGCCCCGGGGATCGCCGTGATGGTCACCCGGTCGCCGAACTGGTCCTTGAGCTCGGTGGCGGTGGACTTCGGCCGCCACGGGTCGTCGCCGGCCTGTAGATCGAGGATCGGGGACGGGGCGGTGAGCCACCAGGAGTCCTTGTCGGTGCGGTCGCTGGCCTCCATCTGGATCTTGCGTACCTCCGGGTGCCAGCCCTCCAGCCACTCCGTCGGATCGTTGCCCGGCGCGAAGAAGGCGGCTTGGAGTGCCCGGAGGCGCTCGGAGTCCGGGCGGGCGGGATCGGCGGCCACGGTGACCAGGGCGCTGAGCGAGTCGGGGTAGCTCCGGGCGGCGCCGGCCGCGACGATGACACCGCGGACCAGGTGGGGGTGGTCCGCGGCGGTCATCCTGGCCACCCAGTGCCCGTAGGCGTGGCCGACGATCACGGCGGGGCCGGCGTTCTCCCGCTCGATGACGGCCGCGATGTCGCGGGCGAAATCGTGCAGGGTGAGGTTCGCGGTCGGCCCGGTGCTCCGGCCGATGCCGCGGGGCTGTGGGCGGAGCACCCGGAATCCGTTGGCGGCAAGTCCGGCGGCCACCTCGTCGTAGTCGTAGGAGTCGCGGCCGAGGGAGGGCAGCAGTAGCAGTGGCGGGCCGGCTCCCTCGGCCACCACCTCGATCGTCACGTCGTGGTAGGTGACGACGTGGTACGCCCGGGCCGGGTCGGGTGGCTTGACACCGGCCGGGTCGGCACCTCCACATGACGTTGTCATCAGCGCCAAGGCTGCCATGGTCAGTCCAGCGGGAGCGTGGTGCTGGGGCGCATCGAGAAGATGGCGCCGCCTCCGCCGGTCATTCGCTAACGATCTTGTTGATGATCGGGATCGCGCCGGCGATCACCGCGCGCTCGTCGTCGGTGAGCGCGGCCAGATGGGTGGCGAACCAATGGTCGCTGCATTCGGTCGCCGAGGCGATCAGCTTCGTGCCGGACGGGGTGAGTTCGATGACCAGTTGCCGGCGGTCCCTGGGGTGCACCCGCCGGGTGACCAGGTCGGCACGCTCCAGGGACGCGATCAGCCTGGTGACCGTCGGTGGTTGGACCTGTTCAAGGACCGCGAGCTCGCCGGGGCTTATCGACCCGTTCCGGTACAGGCTGCTGAGCGCGGAAAATTGGACGGCGGACAGGCCTTCCGGCCCGTATTCCGAGCGCAGCCGCCGCAGCAGTCGAAGCGCCGCAAGGCGCAGCTGCCCGGCGAGGTCTGCGCCGACTTCGGGAGCGGACTGCATTTCGTTAGCCTACCTCACTAATGGAAGTTCGCATCATCCGCACGATCATCGTCTCAGCTGGCCAGGGCCCGCTGGTGAGTCAGTTCTTGTGGATGTGCACCGTGACGTTCTGGCCGGGATACAGGGGTGTGTTGCCGGAGTAGGTGAACTCAATCTTGACCGGCACGTACTGGTCGACCTTCTGCGGGTTGCTCGGCGTGGTGTCCGGGCTGGGGTAGATGGTGAACTGTCCGGCCGCGGAATTCTGGATCTCTTGGACGATGCCGGTGACCGGGGTGTTGGGGGATGCGTCGACCGAGATGTCCACCTGCTTGCCCACGTGTACGTCCCTGATGTCGGTATCAGCGATCCGCGCCGTGACGTAGATGTCGTTGAAGTTGTAGGCGGTGGCGAGCTCCGTGCCAGCGCTGACGACCTCGCCCTCGACCGCGTTGTTGATGGCCACGGTGCCGTTGCCGGGGGACTTGATGGAGTGCTGCGCCTGCCCGCCACCGCCGACGCCCCTGATCCATCCCAGGATTTGATTCTTGTGCACGAGGGTGCCGTTGGTGACGGTCCAATTCATCAAGCTGCCGGTGGCGGGGGCATTGATGTCCACCTTGTCGCCGTCAACCTGGGCATTGGAGGTCGAGACGAACTTGCTGGTGTCCAAGAAGTAGGTACCGGCGAAGGCCGCCGCTTCCAGCAGCGACACCACAGCGATCACCGCCAGCGCGATCTTGGTGGAGCGCTTCCACCTCGACGTGGGCGGCGCGCTCTTGGTCGGCGTGGCCGGCTTGGGTCGGGGAGCGGTGATCACCGCGCCGTTCGAGCTGTGGTCATCTGACCGTTGGCCGTTCGACCCCTGGTTGACCTGGTTCGCCTGGTTCGCGTCTTGTGTGGCGTCTGGGCCCGTCATCTTCGGCCTCCTACCTCGACCTGCGTGCTCTGGCCCGCCGGATCTTCCGACTGAGACTCGTTAGCAAACACAACGAACTGTACCCCTCGGTATTCCCGATCAGGGGGCTCTCAGGATGTGACAAGTACCGCTTGCTAATTAGTTTTACGAAGCGTTGCCTAGAACTATGACAGGTGCGGGCTACAGCGGGGGCAGCCCCCGAGGCGAGAACAGTGCGGAGACCAGCTCCGGGGGCGGTGGCGTGGCGCTGCGCTCGAGAGCTGACCGGGACGCCGGGGCGACGACCCTGCCGAGGCGGACTCCCCCTTCACCGCCGCACCGCCCACCCGAGCCGCCGGTGAAGCCCTCGCCACCGCCGGGCGGGGCGGTGGCGAAGCAGGGATGGATTGTCCCGCTCGCGGTCGTCGTGGTCGGGATGTTCATGTCGACCTTGGACACCAGCATCGTGAACGTGGCGATCCCGACCATGCAACAGCAGTTCGGGGTCTCCACCGACAGCATCCAGTGGGTCAGCACCGCGTACACGCTCTGCCTGGGTGTGATCGTGCCGACCAGTGCCTGGTTGGGGGAGCGGGTCGGGCTCAAGCGCCTGTATGTGATCTCGCTGCTCATGTTCTCGGCCTTCTCCGCGCTGTGCGGGATGGCCGGCGACCTGAACAGCATGATCTTCTACCGGATCTTGCAGGCCATCCCGGGCGGGGTCATCCCGGTGACCTGCCTGACGATCCTCTACAAGATGGTGCCCAGGGAGAAGATCGGCGCCGCGATGGGCCTTTACGGACTGGGCATCGTCGTCGCGCCCGGTGTCGGTCCCACCCTGGGTGGTTACCTCGTCGAGTACGTCGACTGGCGGCTGATCTTCTACATCAACGTGCCCGTCGGAATCCTCGGCGCGGTCGCCGCGATGGCTATTTTGCCCCGCTTCCCCGGCGTTGCCGGCCGGCACTTCGACCTGCCGGGGTTCGTGTGCATCGCGGTCGCGCTGTTCTCGCTGCTGCTGGCCTCGTCCGAGGGAACCGACTGGGGCTGGACCGGCTACCGGGTGTTGATGCTGGTGGCCGTCGCGGTGAACGCTCTCGCCCTGTTCGTGGTGATCGAGCTACACAGCAAGGAGCCATTGCTGAATGTGCGGGTGTTCCGCCACTGGGCTTTTGTGAACTCGCTGATCTTGATCAGTGTCCTCTCGATCGGCCTGTTCGCGGTCCTGTTCTACGTGCCGAACTTCCTGCAAGAGGGTCAGGGCCTGACCCCGTTCAACACCGGTTTGGTCTTGTTTCCGCAGGCGATGGTGATGATGGTGATGATGCCTATGGCGGGTCGTATTTACGACCGGATCGGGGCGCGCTGGCCCGCGATCATTGGCCTGGCCCTCGCCGGGGGCGGGACGCTGCTGCTGACCAAGATCAATATTGACATGACTCGCCCAGAGCTGATCGGGTGGATGTGTATCCGGGCCGCCGGAATCGGAATGGCCATGATGCCGATCATGACTGGTGGGCTTTCCGTCTTGCCGGCGAGCCTCACCAGTGCGGGTAGTGCGTTCAATACGATCGCGCAGCGGGTTTCCGCCGCGCTCGGGCTGGCCCTGCTCACCGCCATGTCCACCGCTCAGCAGGCCCAGTTCATGGCCGACCGCTCCTCGCTGCTGCAGTCCCAAGGCCCCGCGGTCGACCCGCGCATCTTCGAGATGCAACAGCAGGGCCCGGATGGGCTGATCTCGCTGTGGCAGGAACTCTCAACCGAGGTATCCGCGCAGTCCTACAGCAACATTTTCCTGGTCTCCGGCCTCTTGACCCTGGCCGCAATCGGACTGGCGCTCTTCCTCCGTAACGGCAAGGCCCCTCGTGGTGACGGCGAACCCGTCGAGATCGGCTAAGCAGCCCAACACGACAACCTGGCACCTGGCGCCACATATGAAATCGGAGACCAGCAATGGAAGGTCCACGCGGATCCAACAACTTAGTAAATGGCGCCTCGCGGCGGGTTGATCCTGACCACGTCACCGGGCGCGAAATCGCCACGGAAGAGACCGCCACGGAAGAGACCGCCGCTGACGAGATTGTCGCCGACGAGGCGGAGCCGCCAGCAAAGAAGAAGAGGCCCCGTCGTCGGTTGATCATCCTCGCGGTCGTTGTGCTGGTGCTGATCGCGGCCGGACTCGGAGGTTGGTACCTGGCCTACTCGAGCCAGTTTGTCTCCACCGACAATGCCCAGGTGGACGGGAACCAGGTAGCCATCAACGCGCCCGCCGCCGGCACGCTGACCGGCTGGGTCATCACCCAGGGAACCCAGGTACACACCGACCAGGTCGTGGGTCGAATTCAGATCTTGGGCACCGGGCCGCAACAGACCATCAAGTCCCCGGGCAACGGCACCGTCGCGGTCAACGACGCCGTGGAAGGCCAATACGTCACCGCCGGTACCGAACTGGCCACCGCGTACAACTTCAACGACATTTATGTCACTGCGCGGGTCGACGAAACGGACATCAGGGGCGTGCATCTCGGTGCACCGGTTGACATCGACGTCGACTCGTATCCTGGCACTCCGGTTACCGGCACCGTCGAGGAGATCCAGGACAGCGCGGCGACCACGTTCAACCCCTTCCCCCAGGACAACACCACCGGCAACTTCCAGAAAGTCACCCAGGTCATTCCGGTCAAGATTGCGTTCACCAACACGGCGGGCCTCACCCTGAGCCCCGGCATGAATGTGACCGTGCACATTCACAAGAGTTGACCGCACAATCGGCGGCCACATCCGTAATCAGACGAGCGAGCGGGTGCTGACCGTGGCCCGGATCAGGGTTTGTGCGTGCTGCTCGACCACTGGACGACGAGCGCCGGCGGCCACCTCGCCCCACACGATGGTGACCTCGGCGCCGTCCTGTGCGTCGGCCTCGTCAATCATGGCCAGTGAACACCAGTCGCCGATGTTGACGGTGTATCCGCTGGCGGTGGACACCCCGACGAACCGCTCGCCGGAGCGCACCTGGTCGAAGGGCAGCGTTGCGTACGTCGAGCTCGGGGACTCCAGGTACTTGGGCCGGTCGGCCCAGCCGAAGAGGCTGCCGCGCACGACGTCGAGCACGTCGTCGCGGTTCCACCGCAGGAAGACCTTCCGCCGGTGCGGCAGCTCGGCGAGCTTCTCCAGGGCGGCGCGGCCGATGAAGTCGTGGTCGAAGTTGATCACTTTGCCGTACCCGAGGTCCCACGGGGTCTGGTAGTAGTCCTCGATGTTCTCGGAGACGTAGCTGCCGCCCAGCGAGGCGTTGGCCTCCCAGCTGTTCGCGCTGAGCCACTCTCGGTAGGGCCTCATCGCCTCGCCCGAGTAGATCGCCGGGGTCGGCGAGGCGATCCAGCCCGACTCCGTCGCGGTGGTCGAGTATGCGCGTGCCCCGCCCTGCACCAGCCCGAACTCCGCTCCCGCCGCGCACAGCGCGTCCAGTACCGCGGGGCCGTGGGCGGAAGGTCCGTGCAGCTCGAGCCCGGGGAAGCCGGACATCGTGTGGCGCAGTCCCCGGACCGGGGCGCCGGCGATGGTGAACTCGTGCATGCGGAACGGCTTGACCTCGGGGAGAGAACCGCCGTGCGCCTTCTCGATGATGTCCATGGCGGCCGGGCCCTGGACCTGGTAGCGAAACGTCAGACGGGTGTTGTTGTTGTCCAGGCTGCGTACATCCCGGGTAACCGTCACGTGGTAGCCGCCGGTCTCCGCGACGAACGCCGCCCAGTTCGGCGCGGACGGCCGGCCGACCAGGTTGAACTTGTCCTCCTCGAGCCCGAACAGGATGCCGTCGCCAATGACGTAGCCGTCGTGATTGCATGCGACGAACTGCTTGGCCCGGTTCCGTCCGAAGTTCCGGAAGGTGTTGACGCCGATGTCGGAGAACAGCCGAGGCACATCGGGGCCCTCGAAGTAGATGTCGGTCATGTGGAACGACTGGTCGAACAGGACCGCGGTCGTTTGCCAGGCTCGCTGTTCGTCGCGCCAGTTGGTGTACTCGCT
>DATHIT010000363.1:0-2180 GCA_035489915.1 Pseudonocardia sp.
CTCCATTGCGTAACCGGGGAACCCGATCACGCCGAAGAACGGGTACTCCTTGTATCGCCGGAAGACCTCCCGCGCCATGCTCGAACCGCTCCCGGTCTGGCCACTCGGGATCGGTGTTGATCTGCTCGAACAGCGCTAGCAGTTCCGGAGACGGGTCGGTGACGCTCTCTCGATGCCGCCCTGCAGGGCCTGCTCGACGTCTTTCCTGGCCCGTGCTTTGCCCTTGGGTGAGGCGAAGGCCGCGTCGATGTCGATCCGCGGCCGCTGACGGGCTTCTCCGCGACACGCTTCTCGCACGCATTCCGACCTAGCCCGGGGCTTTCATCGAGGCCGGGCTGGAGGGGTGTGTTGAATGGCTGAAAGGTGCCTCTGAGCAGCAAGAATATGACTTGTCGAGGGTCATGTTCGCGCCGGAGCAGGAGCACCTTTCAGGTGAGCAATCGTAGCGGGTTCTATCCGTGTCCGACCGCCGATACCGGCGGGTCGATGGTCGTGTCGCACGCTGGTGGGTTGGTGTTGACCGAGACGATCCGCGCGGTCGGGCTCGACCGTGAGCTGTCGGCAGCGTTCGCCCGGTGGCGGCTGCCGCTGGCGATCCACGACCCGGGCAAGGTCGTGGCGGATCTGGCGGTGACGCTGGCGCTGGGCGGGGACTGTCTGGCCGACATCGCGCTGGTACGCGCCGAGCCGGGTGTGTACGGGTTGGTCGCTTCGGACCCGACGGTGTCGCGCACCATCGCCCGCCTCGCCGACGACGCGCCGGCGGTGCTGGCCGCGATCGCCGCCGCTCGGGCGGCCGCTCGGGCGCGGACGTGGCGGCTGGCCGGCAAATACGCCCCGGATCACGGCGTCGACCGGAACCGGCCGTTGATCGTGGACGTGGACGCCACCCTGGTCACCGCCCACTCGGACAAGGAAGGCGCCGCCGCGACGTTCAAACGCGGCTTCGGCCACCACCCGCTGTGGAGCTTCGTCGACCACGGACCCACCGGGACCGGTGAGCCGTTGTCGGTGCTGCTCAGACCAGGCAATGCCGGATCGAACACCGCCGCCGACCACGTCACTGTTCTGCGGAACGCGCTGGCACAACTCCCCGGCCACCGGGCCGGAACACGACCCGGGCGCAAGGTGCTGATCCGCATCGATGGTGCCGGCTGCACACATGAACTCCTCGACTGGATCGTCGGACAGCGGATGTCGTACTCGGTCGGGTTCACCCTGCCCACCGACTTCGCCGCACAACTGACCAAGATCCCGCCGAAGGTCTGGACCCCCGCCTACAACAGCGACGGCGAAATCCGCGACGGCGCCTGGGTCGCCGAGATCACCGGACTGCTCAACCTCGACTCCTGGCCGGCCGGGATGCGGGTCATCGCCCGCAAGGAACGACCCCATCCCGGAGCCCAGCTGCGCATCACCGACGCCGACGGCCTACGAGTCACCGCGTTCGCCACCAACACCGGCCCCGGCGGACCCGGCCGCCAGTTGGCCGATCTGGAGTTGCGGCATCGACGACGGGCCCGCGCCGAGGACCGCATCCGCAACGCCAAAGACACCGGGCTGACCAACCTGCCCCTGCACGACCTCGACCAGAACCAGATCTGGTGCGCCCTGGTCGCGCTGGGCTGCGACATCACCGCCTGGACCCAGATGCTCGCCCTGACCAAACACCCCGCCCGACGGTGGGAACCCAAACGCCTACGCCTACGGCTGTTCTCCATCGCCGCCCGCCTGGCCCGATCCGGACGCCGAACCGTGCTGCACCTGGCCACACACGCGCCCTGGACCGGGATGCTCGTCGAGGCCCTCACCACGCTGCGCGCACTGGCCGAACCCGGCTGACCCACCGGCCACCCGCCCCGACGACCATCTCCAGCCGGTCAGTGGAACCGGCCACCCAGCCGAGTGCCATCGGCCAAACCGTCATACCCACCCACCAGAATCAACACCCACGACCGGCGAGCGACCGGTGACGATCACTCAACATCACGGCGCGAAAGATCTGGGCTAGGTTCCGCTTTGATGCCAAACCCGACGAAACGGGCGTGTGAGGTAGGCAAAAGACCGCATCGGCTGTGCGCTCAACCGTGGAAGTCGGCCCCGCTTCCTGGGACCGATGCCTGCCCATTGTGCTGCACGCGCGGGTGGGAAGCGCGGTAGGCCTGCCACTCTGCTCGCTT
>DATHIT010000364.1:0-8967 GCA_035489915.1 Pseudonocardia sp.
AACACGTTCGACTTCCTGTAGGTCGCCCTTGAACACGTTCAAGGATTTGTTGAACGCATTCAAATAGACGCAGTCGTTCATCGGGTCAGAGCGACGAAGCGGCTGGTCAAGGGCAGTGCACGAGTTTCCGGCACCCACAGCTTCAGACGAAGTCCCAGCTCAAACCGCCTGACCGAGTTTCGAGCCCCACGGGATCGAGGATTAGGTTGTAGCCCGGACGACCAGCTCGGGTTGGAGCACCACGTGTGGTGCCTCGCCGCTTGTGGTCCCGTCGATCTGCTCGATCAGGAGCCGCACAGCAGTCGTTCCGAGTTGTTCGATCGGTTGACGTATTGTGCTGAGCGGTGTGACGAGCTCTGCCGCCATGTCGATGTCGTCGTAGCCCACAAGCCGGATGTCCCGCGGTACTTGCAGGCCCGCGTTGGCCAAGGCGTGCAGGAGTCCGATGGCCACCAGGTCGTTGGCGGCCAGGAGACCGTCCGGTCGCTCGGCGTCCGGCAGTCGCGCAATGTGGTCCGCGGCAGGCGTGGCCGCGCCCACGGTCAGGCCAATGGTCTCGATGATGTCGATGACGGCATCGGGACGGCACTGCCGAAGGGTCCTGGTGAATCCAGTCAGTCGGTCTTGACTGTGCGTTTGGGCGGTGTTGCCCACGAAGGCGAAGCGGCGGCTGCCGCGGTCGAGGAGGTGCTGAGCGGCCAGTGAGCCTCCGTTGACGTGGTCGACGGCGACCGAAGGAATAGCGTCCGGCGCCGGGTGCCAGTGCGGCGGGTCGAGGAGGACGCAGACCATTCCGCGCTTTGTGAGCTGTTCGAGCCGGGCCGAGATGTCGCGCTGGGGTGCCACAATGATGCCGCGGGTCCGGTATGCCTCGAAGTAGTTGAGATGGCGCATCTCCCGGTTCTCGTTTCGGGAGCTGTTGGCCACCTGCAGGTACCAGCCGCGACGCTCGGCTTCGTCGTCGATGGCCTGCGCGAGCTCGGCGAAGTATGGTGCCCAGCCGTCCAGCAGTAACAGGCCGAGCATCTGGGTGGTCCCGTGCCGGAGCGCGCTTGCTGCTTCGTCGCGAACGTAGCCGGCCGCCACCGGAAGCTGGATGTGCAGGGTGGTGCCCGCTCCGGGCGGACTATGCAGCGAGAGCCGGCCGCCGAGCGCCTCGACGCGGTCCTTGAGGCCGACGAGGCCAGAGCCGAGGGTGAGGTCGGCGCCGCCGCGTCCGTCGTCGCGGACGCGGACCCGCAGAACCCCCTCGCCCACCTCCACTTGGACATCCGCTTCGGAGGCGTGCGCGTGCTTGGCGGCGTTCGTCAGCGCCTCGGAGACCACATAGTAGGCGGCGAGCTCGATCGGCTCGGGCAGCCGCCGCTCGACGCGGACGTCGAGGCGGACAGGGATGGCGGAGCGGCGGGCGAGCGTCTTCAGAGCCGGGCGCAGTCCGCCGTCCGCGAGGACGGTGGGGTGGAGGCCGCGGGCGAGCTCGCGCAGCTCGTCGTGCACGCCGATCAGCTCGGCGGCGACCCCGTCCAGCTGCGCGCGCAGCCCGTCGGCCTTGGGTGGCACCGCCGCCTGCACCGCGGTGCGCAGGTGCAGCGCGAGGGCGACCAGCCGCTGCTGCGCGCGGTCGTGCAGATCGCGCTCGAAGCGGCGGCGGGTAGTGTCGGCGGCGGCCACGATCCGCGCGCGGGAGGCAGTCAGCGCGGCCTGGGCCTCGGCGTTGGCCAGGGCGGCAGCAACCAGCTCGGTGAAGCCGGCCAGCCGCACCTCAGTATCGGACGGCAGCGGCTGCTCGGACATGGATATCACCATCACGACGCCCCACAGCCGGCCCTCGACGATGATCGGCGCGCCGACAACCGCCCCGAACCCCCGCTCACGGGCGAAGGTAGCGGGCTCGCCGGAGCCGTCGGCGCCGACGTCGATCCGCGCCGGCCGGCCCGTCTCGAACACCAGCGACACCACGTTCCGCCCACCGAGGCGCACCCGGGTGCCGACCGGGAAGGACACAGAGTCGCCGGTACGGCTCCACCCGCCAACGGCGGCCGCCGTGCCGTCCGGGTCGTACCGGCTGATGCCCGTGACGTCGGCGCAGAGCAGCCGCCCGACCTCCGCGGCGACCGCGGCGAACACCTCCTCCGGCCGGGCCGCCCGGGCGACCAGCGTCGCAACCCGCCTCAGCGCCGCCTGCTCCTCGGCGAACCCACGCAGCTCCACCCGGGCCTGCGCGTTGGCGATCGCGGTCGCGACCAGCTCAGTGAAGCCGGCCAGCCGCACCTCGGTATCCGCCGGCAGCGCCTCCCCGCGGGTGGACGCCACGGTCATGACGCCCCACAGCCGGCCCTCGACACTGATCGGCGCGCCGACGGACGAGCGGAACCCCCAGCCGCGTGCGACGACGGCGGACGGCCCGCTGGCGCCGGCGTAGTCGTCGATCCGCGCCGACCGGCGGGTCCGGAACACCACCGTGGTCACGTTCCGCCCGCCGGGGCTCGTCTGGGTGCCGACCGGAAAGGGCACCACGGCGCCGGTACCGCTCCACGCGCCCAGGACCGTTATCGCGCCGCCCGAGTCGTACCGGCTCATGAGCGTGACATCCGCGGAGAGCAGCCGCCCGGCCTCCGCGGCGACCGCTGCGAACACCTCCTCCGGCGGCGGCGCCCGAGCGACCAGCGTCGCCACCCGGCGCAACGCCGCCTGCTCCTCAGCGATCCGCCCGCTCGACCTGACAGCCGTCAGGACCTCCATCCCGGCTGCAGCTCCGCCGCCGCCTCGCCCGACACCCACCGGTGCCCCAGGGTGCTCGCAGCGTGCAGGCCAATCAAGACCCATCCCGCTGCACACGTGCCGCCACGCGCCGCCACCAAGCCGCGGACGCGTCGCCGTCACCGTACCGTGGCGAGCTCGAGCAGCTCACCCCGCAGACAGGAAGTTGATCATTGGGCAAGCTCCTCGAGCGTGTGGGGTGCTAAGAGTCGGCCAGCACCAGTGACCTGGCCATTTGCGTACGGCCTTGAGCAGACGTGAGGGGAAACTGAACACGTTCAGGAGCGCTGGTCGATTATCTGAACGCGCTCAGAAGCAGCTGTTGATCGCTGGAGCGCTTCAGACGAAGGCCCAGCTCAGACCACCTAACCGAGTTTTCGAGCCCCACAGGTCCTGGACGCCCTCGAGGCGGACCACGACTTTCTGATCGAGGGCGGCGTTTTCACCGACGACCTGATCGCGACGTGGCTCGACTACAAGCGGACCAAGGAGGTCGACCAGATCCGGCTGCGGCCACACCCCTGGGAGTTCATGCTCTACTACGACCTCTAATCGCGGGAGTAGCCCTCTCATCTCCAAGGGCAGGTCGGACAATGTGGAGGCGATCCCGTTCCGGGTCGGGCATTCGCGCCACAGATAGGGCATCTCTCGTCCGAGGCTGCCGCTCGGCCTGGTACTTCGTGATCCAGAAACGCATGCATCTCGCCACCAAGATTCGTTTGGGTTTTTCGACCGCGAGCAGAGGCAGTTGGGTGCTGGGCGGCCCCGTCGACATCGGTCGAGTGAAGCTCCGCGGGCGATCGACCGTGGGCAGCTATGCCGTGAACGCGGTCCTCGGCGCAAGGCGCTGCGCGGCGTCTGCCGTGGCTTCGTGTCCGGAGCCTCGGACTCGGTCCCGACTCACGACCTCGTCTGGCCCGACGGGGATGGGACACGCGAGAGCCCCGTTCGGCGGTCGAACGAAGCTGTCGCGGGGTGCTGCCGGTCAGTTGGTGCCCTTGTGCGGGGCACGTGCGCGCGCGCTCGCGGCGGCCTTCGTGGCCACAGGGTTCGCCGGCGGGAACAAGACGGCACCGCTTGGCGTGGTCATGTCGGTCGACGTGGTCATGCGGTTCTCTCCATGGCTTTTGACGACATGCGATTGATATAGTACGCAACTATCGCTAGGTATTAGGAGCAGCGCGACCGACGTCACGCCGCCACGACGCCCAGTGGTGCGACGGTCCTGACGCGACTGCGCGCGCGAAGCGTTGTGGCCGCGGCATGGCCTCAGCGGGTCCGCTGCGCGTGTGCCCAGATGACATGCAAGCGCGCCCGGGCCGCCCGGGCCGCCCGGTCAGGCGACAGGCACGGTGATCTTGCGGCTGTCCCCGTCGGATACTGCCCGCAGCGGCAGCCCGAGCGACCGCAGCAAGTTGAGCATCGCGGAGTTGTCGGGCAGGACCTCGGCAACCAGCTCGTTCACCCCGCGCTCGCGGGACACATCCACCAACCGACCAAACAGTGCCCGGCCCACTCCCTGGCGGTGCAGCGCGTCGTCAACCACAACGGCGGTCTCCGCGCTGCATGTGGTGGGGTTTCCCTCGTAGCGGGCGACGGCGACCAGGTCCCGGACTCGCGGACCGCGACAAGGGCGAACCGCCAGGCCTCGGCCACCCGAGCGAACCGTGCGACGTCGCCCGGCGCCAGGTGCGGGCGCAGGCCGAAATAGCGGAGGTAGATCGTGTCGGTCGACAAGCGGGAGTGCAGCGCGACCAGCGCGGCGGCGTCGCCCGATGAGATGGCCCGCACCGTGAGCCGCGTGCTGTCGGCCAGCCGAAGCTGGCCGGCCTAGTCGGCGACGGGCAGTCGCGGGCGCGCCGCACGGAGCACGCTCGCGGCGGCGGCGGCCGCGCGGGTGGCGGCCTCCGCGACCGGCAACGCACGGAACTCCGGGGTGTTCACCTCGACGCAGTACGGCCCGCTGAACCCGGTCCGCTCCACGGCGCGCACCAGTCCGACGACATCGAGTTCACCCTCACCGGGCAGCCGGCGCGCACTACGGGCGTGCCGCAGGTAATCGCGGTCCACCCTCGGTCCGTCGTTGAGCTGGACGGCGGCCACCCCGCCAGAAAGCAGCTCGTCGAGCCGACCGCCGCCGTTGTAGAAGTGCCAGACATCGACCAGCAAGCCCGCGTTGGCGACCTCGGCCCGACGCAGCAGCTTGACGGCGGTTGCGACATCGGGAATCGCCGACCACGGGAACGGCTCGAGGGCCAAGAGCAGCCCGCGCTTACCCAAGCGGCCGGCGATCGCCCTGAGTCGGCCGGCAGCGGCGTCGAGGTCAAGTCCGAGACCGCCCCGGAACTCCCCGGCGCTGACGTGTCGCCCACCGAACGCGTCGGCGACGGCCTCGACGTCTCGGAGGGTGCTCGCCAGGGCCGCCTCGTCGACATCGACCGCCCAACCGGCCAGGAACTCGACCTCGACCAGGCGTAATCCGGTATCGGCGAGCACGGCCGACATGTCGGCGACCTCAAGGCCCGCCACCATGTTGCGCCGCAGGTCGTCGACGTGCAGACCGATGCCCGCGAACCCAGCCGCCGCAGCGGCCTCACATCGCTGGGTGAAGGAGTTGCGGGGCGGCTCACCGAACCCCGCTCCCGAGAGTGTGAAGAAGCTCGCGACCAGCTCAGGCAATGGAGGCTCAGCCACGGTAGGCCGCGACCTCGATCATGAAGCGGGCGTTCTCGCCGGCGCGACCGAAGTCAGGCGACTGGATCGCCGACCTTGCCGGGCGGTGATTGCCGAACCGCTCCGCCCACACCGTGTTGAACACCGGACGGTCACGCTGCAGGTCGCGCATGACGATGCCGACCCGTACCACGTCGGTCAGGGCCATCTCGGCGGCCTCAAGGATCGACTCGAGGTTGTCGAATAGCTGCTCGGCCTCAGCTCCGGCATCCTCCGGGATCGCCCGGGCCGCGGGGTCGGCGCCGAACAACGCCGAGACGTGCACCCAGCCGCCGGCCTCGACCGCCTGCGGCACCGGGCCGGCGTGTGTTGGTGCGTTGTCGGAGTGGATGACTCGCAACGGGACCTCCACGATCAGTCCGACTCGGAATGCCAGTGGACGACGAGCTCACGGCGGGCGCCGAACCTCTCCAGGTGCCGGCGCAGGACCTCCTCCACCCGGGCGAGCGACTCGACGTCGGGTGCGGCCGCCTCGAGGACCAGCTGGTTTGGTTCCGGCCGCACCACACCGGTGCCGTAGGCGAACACGAGGCGTCCGCCGTCCGGGACGCCGTCAATCGACTCGACGGTGTTCTTGCGGCCCAGATGGGACAGAAGCTGCTTGGCGTAGCGCTCCGGCGCGTCCGTGGTCACGAGGGCTTTGGCTGTGTGCATGGTCGCTTCTCCCGGCCCCTAGACGCCGTACACCTCGATGGCGCCCAGACCGTCGAACTCGAACGTGACGCTGCCGCCCGCGACCACCGGGACCGGGGCTGTGACACCACCGGAGAAGACGAGCTGGCCGGCGCGCAGCTGCTCCCCCGCCGAGGCGAGTTGGTTGGCCAGCCACGCCACCGACGCGGCGGGATGACCCATCACCGCTGCACCGGCGGCGGTCATGGTGACCTCCCCGTCGACCCGAACCACGCAGCCGATCAGCCGCAGGTCGGTCAGATCGGCGGGGCGGCGCGCGACTGGGCCGAGGTAGAAGGCCCCGGCGCTCGCATTGTCCGCGACGACGTCGGTGAGGGTGAACTTGAAGCCCTCGTACCGTGAGTCGAGTACGTCGACCGCGCAGAAGACGACGTCGGTGGCGGCCAAGACGGAGGTGATGGTCGCGGGTGCGACGATGTCGCGGGCCAGCAGGAACGCGATCTCGGACTCCACCCTCGGGTGGATGTAGGAGTCCAGCCGAACCGGTTCGCCGTAGGTGGCGAGCATGCCGCTGGTGACCCGGCCGTACAGCGGGGCGTCCACTCCCATGGCCTGCTGCTTGTTGCGGCTGGTGAGCCCGAGCTTGTAGCCGACGAGCGTCTCGCCGGCGTCAAGCTTGGTCTGCACGAACGCCAGCTGCGCCAGGTAGGCGGTCTGCAGGTCGATCTCGGGGTGGTGGTCGCTGAACTGTGCGATGGTCTTACGCTCGCGCTCGGCCGTGACGAGCTCCGCGGCGATGTCCGCTGGGTTGATCATGCGGCGGCCTCCTTGGAGAACCGGACGGTCACGGCGCCGAGGTGGGCGAACTCGGCGCGGAACACATCACCGGGCGCGACTGCCACCATGGCATGCGGGGATCCCGGGAGCACGATGTCGCCGGCACGCAGCCCGGCCCCGAGTGACCCGAGCTTGTTCGCCAGCCAGGCCACGCATCGGGCCGGGTTGCCCAGCACAGCCGCGCCGGCGCCGGTGTGCAGGAGCTCACCGTTGCGGCTCACCACAACACCCACCAACCTCAGATCGACGTTGGCCACCGGGGTCATCCGGCCGCCCACCACGAGCCGCCCGGAGGATGCGTTGTCGGCCACCGTGTCGACCAGCTTGATCTTCCAGTCAGCCACCCGGCTGTCAACGATCTCCAGCGCGGGCAGCACCCCCTCGATCGCGGCCAGCGCAGCCGCCGTGGTGACCCCGGGACCGGCCAGGTCGCGGCCCATCACGAAGGCCATCTCGGCCTCCACTCGTGGCTGCAGAAGCCGGGCAAGGTCGACCAGGTCGCCATCTTCCACGATCATGTCCTCGGTGAGCACACCGAAGTCCGGCTCGTGGACGCCGAGTAGCTGCTGCATCGGCCGCGACGTGAGCCCGACCTTGCGCCCGACCACCCGTGCGCCGGACGCGATCCGTCGGTCAACGTTGATCGTCTGGATCGCGTAGGCGTCGTCGACGTCCAGTTCGGGATGGCGATCGGTCAATGGTGGGATCGGCCGGGCGGCTCGGTCGGCCTCCCAGAGCTCCTCGGCGAGGTCGCGATGTAGCACAGCAGGCTGCACCCAAGCAGGTTCGCCGCCGGCGTGGGCGGGCGCAACGCCGGCGGCGGTGGCTTCCGCGCAGTGGGAACGGGATCGCCGCCTCACGCGTCAGAGCCGTGGGCCAAACGGGAATGTGCGGGTTGGTCCATGCGAGTACGGATGGCTCATCAGGGATGACGCGCTGGTCAGACAAGTTGGCCAGCATGTTTCCTTGGTGTTAACTCCGTCACAGCGCCGGCCGGCCTTGCCGCGCCGTCGAGGTGTGCAGGGAGGTGTCACGTGGCAGGCAACTCCATCGAAGCGGGACGGTCCGTCACCAGCAAGATCACATCTATTTTGCTGACCTTCACCGAGGGCAGTGAGCACTCGCTCACTGAAATTGCCCGGCTGGCCGGCCTGCCCATCTCCACGGCTCACCGGCTCACCTGCGAGCTGGCCTCCTGGCGGCTGTTGGAGCGGACTGAGGACGGGTATTACCGGGCTGGCCTCCCGTTGCGGATGATCGGCGCCGGCGATGTGGGCACGGCGAGCCTCCAGGAGCGCGCCCCCTGTGTGCTGGAGGACCTCTCCGCGGCAACTCGCCGCCGGTCCCGGCTGGGGGTGCTCGAGGACCTGGAGGTGGCCTACATCGAGAAGCAGCCTGGGCCTCGCCCGGTGTCGGCATTCAAGCAGGCGGCCACGCTGCCCGCGCACCCGACCGCACTGGGCCGCGTCTTACTCGCCTTCTCGCCCGCCGGGACCGTGGAGATGACGATCATGCGTGGGTTGCGCCCGTACACGCCATACACGGTGACCGCCCCGGAACGCTTCCGCCGCGCGCTCGCGATCACCCGGCTGACCCGGGTCGCCGTCACACGCTGGGAGCTCGAAGCGAACACCTGCGGGGTGGCCGTGCCGGTGTTCGGGCCGGGCGGCGAGGTCATCGCCGCGATAGAGCTCGCGGTCCACGACCTTGGCCGGGGACTGCAACCAATGCTCGCGGCGCTGTCGATCGCGGCGCGCAGCCTGTGCCGCGAACTCGCCGGCGAGGCGCATGCCAACTCATCCCTCGGCCTGCCATCCGCGCTATTCGCCCTCCCCAACGGGCCCTCGGTGCAGAGCCCGATGAGCCGCGGCCGGAAGAATGATCAAGTCCTGACGTAGGTCCCCGGGCCGTCACCGAGCACCGGGTGTCGCAGGCTGCCGATGCGCGGCGGCGCGCCCAGCGGTCCGGAGTTCTCGTCTGACCAGCGGGCCCAGTCCTCCCACC
>DATHIT010000365.1:0-6574 GCA_035489915.1 Pseudonocardia sp.
CGGTCACGTAGGTCATCAGCCGCAGCGTCTGGTAGGCGGCCAGGTCGACCGAGAGGGTGGCCGCGCTGATCGGGCGGCAGCGCACGCGCAGTTCGTGCCGACCCGGACAAACCGGCACCCGCGCCGCGCAGCCAGTTTCCAGGTCGGCGATCCGACGGCCGTCCAGCTCCACCCGGAACCGCCGTCCCGCGCCGGCAGACCAGGTCCGAGGTCGGCAGATGAGCAGTTCCCCGGCCTGTTCCGCAGAGGGGGCGTCGACCGGGGCGTCCGGCGCGGACGGGGTGTCGAGCTCGCCCCTCCGCCGGCTCTGGCGGGAAAAGATGCTGGTCACGGCAGATCCTGGGTGTGCGGCAATGATAAACAGACTGTACCCAGCGCTCGGGAGATTAAGCGTGGCGGCGGGATTGTCTTAACACACCCCAAACGGCTCAGCAGCCGTATCGGAGTCGAACACCGCCGTCTTAAAGCCTTCACAAGATTGCCGAACACGATGGCTCACGTGGCTGGGGTCCACTCCGGAACCGGCCGTCGTGCGAAAGGGTGAAGGTGGACGCGGTGGGTGCCGACGCAGTGGTGTTACCGGTACGGAAGCGCGGGCGCGCCGCGTCCCGGTTCGGCTGGGCCGACCTGCTCGGACCGATCGGGATCGGCTCGGTCGTCGCGGTGGTGTGCCTGTGGCTGCGGAACCAGGGCTTGGCGAGCCTCACCGGCGACCCGGGGGCGGTGGGCTCGCTCGGCCTGCTGACCGGGCTGGTCTGCGCCGATCTCATGGTGCTCCAGGTCGTGCTGATGGCCCGGATTCCCTGGGTCGAGCGGGCCTGGGGCCACGACGTGCTCGCGCGCCGGCACCGGTGGGTGGGCTTCGCCTCGTTCTGGTTCATGGTCGCCCACATCGCGCTGTTCACGGCGGAGCGGTTGTCCAAGGACGGTGGCAGCGCCTGGAGCCGGCTGTGGACGCTGTTTGTCACCGACCCGTGGATGCTCTTCGCCACCGTCGGCGCGATCATGTTGGTCGGCGTGGTCGTCACCTCGATACGCCGCGCGCGCCGCCGCCTGCGCTACGAGTCCTGGCATCTGCTGCATCTGTACGCCTACCTCGGCATCGCGTTCACCTTTCCCCACCAGCTCGCCGACGGGGCGGAGTTCCACGACCCGGTGACCCGGGCGTACTGGTGGACCCTGTTCCTCGTCGCCGCTTCGGCGATCCTGGTGTTCCGGATCGGGTTGCCGCTGTGGCGATCGGCGTACCACCGGATGCGGGTTGCCGAGGTGCGCACCGAAGCTCCCGGCGTGGTGTCGGTGGCCATCGCCGGGCACCGGCTGGATCGGCTGCGCGCCAAGTCCGGCCAGTTCTTCATCTGGCGATTCCTGGACGGTCCCGGGTGGTCCCGGGGCAACCCGTACACGATCTCCGCCGCGCCCGTCGGCGATCGACTGCGGGTCACCATCCAGGCGGCGGGGGACGGCAGCGCACGGGCGGCCACCCTGCGCCCCGGCGCCCGGGTCCTCATCGAGGGGCCCTACGGCACCCTGACCACCGAACGTCGCGCCCATCCGCGAATGCTGCTGCTGGCCTCCGGCGTCGGCATCACCCCCATGCGGGCGTTGCTCGAGGACTCCCCGTACGCGCCCGGTGAGACGGCGCTGATCTACCGGTTCACCAGCGCCGAGCACGCGATTTTCACCACCGAACTCGACGAGATCGCCGCCCGCCGCGGAGTGGAACTGCACTACGTGCCGGGGCCCCGTCGCGCGGACGGTTCCTGGCTGCCGGTCGGATTCGACCCCGACCTCGACGATGTCACGGCGCTGCAAGAGCTCGTCCCGGATATCGCCGACCGGGACATCTTCGTGTGCGGCCCGCCGAAGTGGATCTGCGCGGTTCGGAAAGCCCTGGTGCAGGCCGGGGCGACCCGCCACCAGGTGCACAGCGAGGACTTCGCCTGGTAGCCCCGGCCGGCGCCGTCCACAACAACGACGAGGAGTAAGCATGCAACGCATCACCCTCTGGATTACCGCGACACTTACCGTGATCGCTCTGCTGACCAGTTACCAGGCCAACACCACGGGAGCCGCAAAACACGGAGTCGGCGCCCCAGGGGTGGCCACCGAACACATAGACAAGCCAGGAGAAAGCAAATGACTCGGGGGACCGCCGCCCGCCGGGGGCTGAAGGTTCTGGTGGTGGACGACGATCAGGGCGTGCGCCAGGCCCTGCGCCGAGGGCTGGCCGCGGAGGGCTTCGAGGTGTACGACGCCGCCGACGGGCTGCTCGCGCTCGCCCAGATCGCCGCCCAGCCACCCGCCGTGGTGGTGCTCGACGTGGCCATGCCGGGCATGGACGGGATCGAGGTGGTGCGCCGGCTGCGCACCGAGGGCAGGACCCTGCCGGTGTGCATGCTCTCCGCCCGCGACGAGGTCGACGACCGGGTGGCCGGGCTGGCGGCCGGAGCGGACGACTACGTGGTCAAGCCGTTCTCGGTGGCCGAGCTGGCCGCGCGCCTGCACGCCATGGTGCGGCTGCACCACAGTCGGGACACCCGGCCGCTGGTACTGGCGGACCTGGCGATCGAGCCGGCCCGGCGCCTGGCCACCCGCGCCGGGCGGGACCTGGGCCTGACCAGCCGCGAGTTCGATCTGCTGCTGGCGCTGGGCCGCCACCCCGGGCAGGTGCTGAGCAGGGCGCAGTTGCTCGCGCAGGTGTGGGGCTACACCTGGGACGTGGACAGCAATGTGGTCGACGTGTTCATCGGCTACCTGCGCAGGAAGCTGGAGGCGGGCGGCGAGCCAAGGGTGCTGCACACGGTGCGGGGCGTCGGATTCGTGCTGCGGGCATGAAGGTGTTGCCGCGAAGCGTGCGTACCCAGGTCACCGCGAGCGTCGCGCTGATCGTGCTGGTGGTGGTCGCGCTGACCGGCCTGGCGATCGCGCTGCGCATCGATGATCGCGATCGGGCAGACGTCGACCACCAACTCATCGCACGTGCGGACCGGGTTCGCTCGGACGCGGACAAGCTGTTGTCCGGCGGTCCCGGCACCGCGGGCGGGTCACCCGACGAGTACGGAGAGCTGCTGGCCGGGAGCCAGTCGCTGGTGCGGCTGCTGTCTGGCGATGCGGTGGTTGCCGAACGAGGTGGGCTGCCCGCCGGAGATATCCCACCGCCGGCCGGGTACGGGCTGAGCACCCTGGTGATCGGCGGGCAGTCCTGGCGGTCGCTGGTCCAGCCGCTCGACGCGGTCGGCGGTGACCGGTTGCAGTTGCTGCAGGACCTCGAGCAGGTGAAGCGGCGCTTGGACGCCAACCAGCAACTCGCGGCGGTAGCCGGCGCGGTGGCGAGCGTGATCGCGGCTCTCGGTACCTGGCTGGTCACCGGCCTGGTGCTGCAACCGCTGCAACGACTTCGCACCGGCGCGATGGGGATCCGGCCGGGTGATCTGGCCCAGCGGTTACCTCGGGTGAGCCGTCCGCGCGAGGTCGCCGACCTGTCGGCCACGCTGAACGGCATGCTGGAACGCCTGCAGGTCAGCATGTTGTCCACCCGCAGGTTCACCGCCGATGCGGGCCACGAGCTGCGCACGCCGCTGACCAGCCTCGGCATGGATTTGGAAACGCTGCGCCGCAATCCCGAACTGTCCGCCGAACAACGCGAGCAGGCGCTGGCCGCGATGACCGTCCAGCACCAGCGCGTGGTCGCGCTACTGGACGGGCTGCAGGCACTCGCCCGAGGCGACGCCGGCGCCCTTCCCGCCCGGGTCGGCGTGGAGCTGGTTGACCTCGTCGCCGAAGCGGTTGAGCACGCCCGGCACCGGCACCCCGACGTCAGCTATAACCTCGGTGGCGGCATGGAGCTGGTGCTGGTCCAGGGGTGGCGGGACGGCCTGCGCATCGCGGTGGACAACCTGCTGGACAACGCGGCTCTGCACGGCAGGCCGGGCGGCGCGGTGCAGGTGTGCCTGGTCGGCGACGGCGGCAACGCCCGCGTCACGGTCGGCGATGACGGGCCGGGAATCCCAGCTGATCAGCGTGAGCTGATGAAGCAACGCTTCGCCCGAGGCGCGGGCCCGCGCAGCGGCGGCTCCGGCCTCGGACTTGCGCTGGTGGAGCAGCAGGCGGTGCTGCACGGCGGCGCGTTGCACCTCGACGACTCACCCGGCGGAGGCCTGCGGGCCACCCTGCTCCTGCCCATGGAGCCCGCCGCTGACCTCCCGACCGCAGACCGGTAGTCGGAGCCCCCGCCCCTCGCCCCCGCCGCCGAGCCCCTCGCCGACTTGTCGCGTCTATTTCCAACGACAAGAGCCAGTTGCCATGTCTTTTTCCAACGACAAGTGGCAGGGCCCGCGACGGCGTGCCGCATCGTGTGTCGTTGCGGCACTAACGAGTGGCGCAGGGC
Source organism: Pseudonocardia sp. (assembly GCA_035489915.1). Classification (GTDB taxonomy): domain Bacteria; phylum Actinomycetota; class Actinomycetes; order Mycobacteriales; family Pseudonocardiaceae; genus Pseudonocardia. Next base: position 4,391 of record DATHIT010000365.1, read on the forward strand.
GTCCCGGTGTTGCCGTATTCGAAGCTTCCCGTTACTAACGGGGCTGCTGTGATGCGAGTGAGCTAACGAGGCTGCCGTGATGCGAGTTCACATACGGCGGCAGCGGGACTCCGTGGAGGATGCCATGAACACCATGACGAGGCGGCTGGCCCAAGTGACGGCCCTGGCCATCGGGGTTGCCGCCGGCGTGCTGTGCGCCGCCGGGACGGCGGCCGCGGCGGACTACCTGACGGCTCGCTCCGACACCGGCGACGGGGGAGCGGTCTCCATCGGTGGTGACGCCTACGGGTACAACGACGACAACGACAGCGAGACCCGGGTGCGCCCGTCCAGGCACGGCACCAGCGCGGTGAACTCGGCTGGGGACGGCACGGCCGATCAGCGCGTCGACCAGAGCCGGTCCGACACCAGCAGGTACATCCGCCACGAGGACCGCACCCGCACGGACAGCCACGACAACTTCAACTCGCACAACAGCAGCCGCTACGAGGACAGCCACGACGACACCCGCGTCCGCCGCGACTACTGATCGTCGCGCCGGCGTTCCCGGCCGGTCATTAACCGTCCGCGGCTCCCGTCGGCATCGCCTGCACCTCGACGCCACAGAGAACGCCACAGAGGTCACGTCCACGCCACAGAGTCCGCGCGCTCTGTGACGTGGACGCCGGGTATGTGACGTGGACGCGCGGATGCTCGGCCATCTCGGCCGCGCCCGCCCTGGTGAGCCCGATCACAACTTGGTCTTGTGCTCGTCACTCCATAGCTTTACGGTTTCACCCAACTCAGCTACCGATGGGGCTGCATAGTGACCACTCATCTGACGTCTGACGTGAGGGCGGGCCGCCACCGTCACCTCGGCCCGACCAGTTGATCTCCACAAGGTAGCGCGAAAGGTCATTCGGCCAACGATCACCGGGTGAGAACCATGATCGAGGGGAGAAGATCGTGACGGAAAGCGTGGCGCCAAAGGAGTACGCCGCGGAAGTATCCAGCAAGCACCTGCCGGCGATGCCCTATGGGGACATCCCGGAGCCGAAGTCGTTGCGTAAGGTGCTCGGTCCGAGCGTGATCATGGCGGCGTTGTCACTCGGCTCGGGTGAGTTTCTCCTCTGGCCCTACATCACCACGCAGGTTGGCCTGGTGCTGTTGTGGGCCGCGATCGTCGGCGTCAGTCTCCAGTTCTTCCTGAACATGGAGATCGAGCGGTGGACGCTCGCCACCGGTGAGACGGCGATCGCCGGATTCGCCCGGATGTGGAAACCGTGGGGCGCCATCATGGCGGTCGCCGCGTTTGTCACGATCGTCTGGCCGGGCTGGGCGACCAGCGGCGCGACCGTCATCGGGTTCATGTTCGGACTGAGCCCGGCGGGCGCGACCTGGCTGGCGGTCGGTGCGCTGGTAGCGATCGGGATCACGCTGACCGTTGCACCGGTGGTCTACACCGCGGTTGAGAAGATCGAGTCGGTCAAGGTCGTCGCTGTGATCATCTTCTTGCTCATCGTGCTGGCGGTCGGGATCAGCGCCCGGGCCTGGGGCGACGTCGGCAACATCGTGACCGGTTTCGGCACCGGCCTCGGCACGATTCCCGGCGGGCTGGACGCCGCACTCGTGCTGGGCGCAATCGCGTTCGCCGGCGCCGGCGGGATCGGCAACCTGGCGCAGAGCAACTGGATCCGGGACAAGGGTTTCGGGATGGGCGCGCACATTCCGCGCATCGTCTCGCCGGTCACCGGTCAGGACGTGGCCCTCGCGGCGACCGGGAAAATGGTTCGCCAGGACGAGCCGAACCTGCGCCGGTTCTGGGGCTGGTGGCGGGTGGCGAACATCGAACAGGCGGTCTCGTTCTGGGCGGTGACCGCGCTGTCGATCTTCGTGTTCTCCATGCTGGCCTACTCCACCGTCTTCCTGCGGGAGCTGCCCGCGGAGGGCAACCTCAAGTTCATCCAGGCAATGGGCGCCGCGGTCTCCGACATCGTCGGCCCGTGGTTCGGCATCCTGTTCCTGTTGATCGGCGGTCTCAGCCTGCTGCTGACCGCGCTGGCCAACGTCGACTACGTCAGCCGGGTCATCGCGGACGTAGTCAAGACGATCTACCTCACCGGCAGCGCCCGGTGGACCGAGAGCAAGCTCTACTTCGGCGTTGTATGGGCGATGGTGCTGATCGGCGTCTCTATCCTGCTGGTG
>DATHIT010000366.1:0-8442 GCA_035489915.1 Pseudonocardia sp.
CTGCTGGAGTGCATGGAAGGCCACCGGGGCGAGCCGCGCAACAAACCGCCGTTCCCCGGCAACTACGGGCTGCACGGCCGGCCGACCCTGATGAACTCGGTGGAGACCTTCGCCGACGTCCCGGTGATTCTGCAGCGCGGCGCCGACTGGTGGGGACAGCAGGGTCTGGGCGAGTCCGTCGGATGGAAGTTCTTCGCCGTCTCCGGGCACGTGCGGAACCCCGGGGTGTACTGCGTGCCGATGGGCACCACGGTCCGGTCCCTGATCGAGCTCGCCGGCGGCGTCCGCGACGGCGCCACGGTCGGCGCGGTGCAGCCCGGCGGGGCGTCGTCGAACTTCATCGGGCCCGACCAGCTCGACCTGGAGCTGGACTTCGGCACGCTCGCCAAGGCCGGCACCATGCTGGGCTCCGGCGCGCTGGTGGTGCTCGCCGAAGGGACCGATCTGCTGGCCGCGTCGACGAACGTGTTGCGGTTCTTCCGCAACGAGTCGTGCGGCAAATGCGTGCCGTGCCGGGTCGGCTCCACCAAGGCGCACGAGCTGCTGAGCGGCGTGCTGGACTCGGGAACCTCAACGCTGGACGAGGCGCAACGCGGGCGGATCCTGCAGCTGGAGGAGGCCATGCGCAAGACCTCCATCTGCGGGCTCGGCCAGGTCGCGCTGGGGCCGGTGGTGTCGGTGTTGGGCCTGGACAAGGGCGGAGCGGCGGCCCGCGAGCAGCCCAAACCCCAGGGCCAGCAGGAGCAGCCGCCACGGTGACTGGGCGGGAGTTCTTCACCGCCAGAACGGTCGCGGAGGCCCTCGCCGGCTTTCGGCCCGCCTACCGCACGCCGGTGGAGGCGGTGCCGCTGTCGGAGGCGCTGCACCGGGTCCCCGCCGGCGAGGTCCGCGCGCCGTCCCCGCTCCCGGGGTTCGTGCGCTCGACCGTCGACGGGTTCGCCGTTCGGGCCTCGGACACCTACGGGGCGTCCGAGGGGCTGCCGTCGTACCTGGATCTGCTCGGCGCGGTGCGGATGGGCGCGGCCCCCACCGTCGCGGTGAGCCCGGGCGGCTGCGTGGCGATGCCCACCGGAGGGGTGCTGCCGGACGGCGCCGACGCGGTGGTAATGGTCGAGTTCACCGCCGAGACGATGCCCGGCACGATCGAGGTCACCCGGCCGGTGGCACCCGGCGGCGGGCTGGTCCGCGCGGACGAGGACGTCGCCGCCGGAGCCGCGTTGGTGCCGGCCGGCCGGCCGCTGCGCGCCCCGGACCTCGGGCTGCTCGCCGCGGCCGGGGTCACCAGCGTCGCGGTGCATGCCCGGCCCCGGGTGGCGATCATCTCCACCGGCGACGAGGTGGTGCCGCCGGACACCGTGGAGCTGGCGCCCGGGCAGGTGCGCGATGCGACCGCGTCGGCCTTGGCGGGGTTGGTCATCGACGCCGGTGGCGAGCCGGTGCACGCGGGCATCGTCGGGGACGAACCCGGAGCGTTGAAGAAGAGGCTGTACGAGGTCCTCCCGGAGGCCGATCTGGTCGTCGTGTCGGCCGGGTCGTCGGTCGGTGCGCGGGACGAAACCGCCGATGCGGTGGCCGCTGTGGGCGAGGTCTGGTGTCACGGGCTGGCCATCAAACCTGGGAAACCCACGCTGCTGGCCGACTGCGGCGGTACCCCACTCATCGGACTGCCGGGCAATCCACTGTCGGCCCTGGTGGTGTTCGGCCAGGTGGGGGTGCCGCTGTTGTGGCGGATCGCCGGCTGTGAGACCCCGCCACCGCAGCCCTCCCGCCGCGCCCGGCTGTCCCGTGACCTGGCCTCGGCGGCCGGTCGGCTGGACATCGTGCAGGTGCGGGTCCGCGACGGGTTCGCTGAGCCGCTGTTCGGTCCGTCCGCGCTGCTGTCCGTGCTGACCCGCGCCGACGGCTACCTCGTCGTCCCCGAGCCCGCGACCGGCCTGGACGCGGGCACCGACGTCGAGGTCACCCTCTACCGATGAGCCGTGACCGGGTGGCTACCGTCGAGCGGGTGAGCGCTGAGAGCCCGTTCGTCTCCGACGTTCCCGCCGCCCAGGCGCTGCACGCCTGGCGGGAGGCGCGTGCCGCGGCGGGGTGTCCCGCTCGGGTGGAGTCGATCCGGGTGCCGGTTGGCGCCGCGGTGGGACGGGTGACCGCCGAACCGGTGTGGGCGCTTCGTTCCTCCCCCGCGTTCGACTCCTCGGCGATGGACGGGATCGCGGTTCGGGCGGCGGACACCGTCGGAGCCGCCGAGACCACCCCGGTACTGCTGGCCGCCGGGGACTTCGAGGTCGTCGACACCGGGGACCCGCTCCCGGCCGGCTACGACGCCGTGGTCATGCGCGAACACGTGCACCGAACTCCCGACGGGGCGGCCGAGCTGCGCGGCGCGGTCCCGCCTTACCAGCACGTGCGTTCGATCGGCGAGGACATCAGCGCCGCCGAGCTGCTGCTGCCCGAGGGACATCGGCTCCGGCCGGTCGACGTCGCCGCCTGCGCCGCGGCCGGAGCCGTCGAGCTCGCTGTTCGCCGGGCGCCAGTGGTGGTGATCGTGCCGACCGGGGATGAGATCCGCCCGATCGGCAGCGAACTGGCACCCGGCGAGATCCTGGACACCAACTCGCTGATGCTGGCCGCGCAGGCCCGCGAGCTGGGCTGCGAGGCCCAGGTCACCGCGATCATCACCGACGACCCGGCGGCCATCACCGAGGCCTTGCGCACCGCCGCCGCGGCCGCGGACCTGGTCATCCTGATCGCCGGGTCCAGCGCCGGACGCGACGACTACACCGCGCGGGTGGTCGCCGAGGCGGGCACGCTCGCGGTGCACGGCGTCGCCGTGCGCCCGGGCCATCCCGTGGTGCTCGGCACCGTGGACGGCGATCCGGCCACCCCGGTTCTCGGCGCACCGGGATATCCGGTCTCCGCCGCGCTCACCTTCGACATCTTTGCCGCGCCAATGCTCGCCGACCTCGAGGGCGCCGCACCAAAGGAGCGTCCGTCCACCACCGCGCGGCTGGCCCGCAAGCTGCCGTCGGCGATCGGCATGGACGACTGGGTGCGGGTGCGGCTCGGCCGGGTGGGGGGTGAGGTCGTCGCCACCCCGCTGCCCCGGGGTGCCGGGGTGCTCACCTCGCTGGTACGCGCGGATGGGCTGCTGATGGTGCCGTCAGGGCTGGAGGGTCACCACGCCGGCGCGCAGGTGCGGGTGGAACTGCTGCGTGGGCTCGGCGAGATCGGGCGGACGATCGTAGCGATCGGCTCGCACGACCTGGTGCTCGACCTCGCCGCCTCGCGGCTGCGCGCCACCGATCCGCTGATCACGCTGGCCTCGTCGAACGTCGGGTCACTGGGCGGCCTGGTCGCGCTGCGCGACGGGCTGTGCCACATCGCCGGGTCCCACCTGCTCGATCCGGCGACCGGGCAGTACACGCTGCCGTACCTGGACCGGCTGCTCGGCGCCGATTCCGACGTCGCGGTCGTCCGGCTGGTGCACCGCGACCAGGGGCTCATCGTCGCGCCGGGCAACCCACTCGGCCTGACCGGCGTCGAGGATCTCCCCCGCCCCGGGTTGCGCTACGTCAACCGCCAGCGCGGCGCCGGCACCCGGGCGCTGCTCGACCACGAGATGGCCAACCGCGGCATCGACCCCACCCAGGTGACCGGCTACTCCCGCGAGGAGCACACCCACCTCGCGGTCGCCGCCGCCGTGGCCGCCGGCCGCGCCGACACCGGGATGGGCATCCTGGCCGCCGCGCGGGCCTTCGGGCTGGACTTCGTGCCCGTCGCCCAAGAGCCCTATGACCTGGTTCTACGCACCGCCGGGCTGTCCGACGAACTGCTCACGCCGCTGTGGGAACTGCTGGAACGCGCGGACTTCCGGGCCGGGGTGGAAGCGCTCGGCGGCTATTCCTGCGCCGAAACCGGACGTCGTATTCGCTGACCAGCGGTTACCCCGCGACCCCGGTCCCGGCCGAGGTCAGGCCCCCAGCAGCGCAGTTGCCTTGCGGACCAGTTCGAACTTGCGGACCTTGCCGGTCGGGGTGGTGGGCAGCTCCTCGGCGGTCAGGAACAGCACGTGTTTGGGCACCTTGAACCGGGCCAGCTTGCCCCGGCACAGCTCCAGGATCTCCTCCTCGGTCACCGCCGCGCCGGCTTCCCGGACCACCCACACGCAGCCCGTCTCGCCCCACCGCTCGTCAGGCACACCGACGGCGTACGCCTGGCTGATCCCGGGGTGCCGGCTGAGCAGCTCCTCGATCTCCTTGGGCATCACCAGTTCGCCGCCGCTCTTGTACAGCTCCTTGCTGCGCCCGGTGAGCTCCAGGTAGCCGTCGTCCCGCACCCGGCCCAGATCCCCGGAGCGCAGCCATCCGCCGGTCAGCGCCGCCTCGGTGTCGGCCGGTTTCTCCCAGAACCCGAGCATGGTCGCGGGTCCCCGGGATACCAGTTCCCCCTCGCCGCCCGCCGGCAGATCCTCGCCGGTCATCGGGTCGATCGTGCGGTACTCGCACAGCGCCCCACCGCGCTCGGGCAGCCCGGCCGCGCCGGCCATCTTCACCGCGCCGACAGTGCGGGAGTGCAGCTCCAGGGAGTCCTCCGGGCGGCTCAGCGTCATCGCCCCGCCGGCCTCGGTCATCCCGTAGCCGGTGGTGATCTCGGTGATGCCCAGGTCGGTGCGCACCCGTTCCCACAGCCAGATCGGGGCCGGCGCGGCGCCGGACAGGATGCCGAACACCGAGGACAGGTCGTGGTGGGTGCGGGCCGGGTGCTCCAGCAGCGCCACGGTCATGGTCGGCACGCAGAGGATGTCGGTGGCCCGGTGCCGCTCGATGCCGGCGAAGTAGCGCGCCGGGTCGAACGCGGTCTGCGGGATGATCGCCCCGCCGACGAACACCGCCGACAGCAGGCCCTCCAGGTAGCCGAACATGTGGTAGCAGGGCAGCGAGAACAGGATCCGTCGGCCATCCTCGTATGCCCTGGTCAGCGCCGAGGCATAGGCGGTCCGCAGCACCGCGTCGTGGGTGACCATGACGCCCTTGGGTGAGCCGGTGGTGCCCGAGGTGTAGAGGATGTCGCCCACGTCGTGCGGCTGGCGCGTTGGGCCGGCCGCCGCTCCCGGGTTCGCCTCCCCCAGCTCGGTCAGGCTGGCCACGGTGGCCACTCCGTCCCGGGTGCGCCCGTCGGTGGGCAGCAGCGCGACCTGGCGCAGCTCGGGCAGCGCCTCGGTCGGGCCGTGTGCCCAGCCGGGTGCGATCTGGTCCAGCATGTCCAGGTAGTCCAGCCCGGCGAAGCCGGTCATGGTGATCAGCATGGCGCAGCGGGACTGGGCCAGCACGTAGGCCAGCTCGTCGCGCCGGTAGAGGTAGTTGAACGGGACGGCCACCGCGCCGGCCGCCGCGATGGCGAACTTGACCGGCGCGAACTCCAGGTAGTTGGCCATCAGCACGCCCACCCGGTCCCCCGGTCGGATGCCCGCCGCCGCCAGCCCGTCCGCCAGCCGGGCGGCCCAATCGGCGGTCTCCGCGTAGCTGAGCGCTCGCTCGTCGGTGAGCACCAGCGGGCGGTCACCGTAGCGTTCGGCGGCCTCGCGCAGCGCCTGGTCCAGGGTGCGGGGGCGCCAGGTCGGGTGCGCGGCGCGCAGGTCCGCGCGGCGCCGCTCGATGGTGGGACGCATCGTCGGGTCCTCCGTGCTCAACTTGTCGGCTCAGCTCGTCGGTGGGCTGTCCCGCCAGCGGTTCGCGGACGGGTCGAGCAGCGCGGTGAGCTGCTCCGGGGGCAGCCAGACCAGCGTCTCCAGCTGCAACGCATCCAGGAAGGCCACCCGGCCGCCGGACAGGTCCTCCAGACGCAGCCGAGCCCCGTTGCCTTCGTGGTCGATGCTCACCGCGACGGCGGCGAACTCGCTGGCCACGGTGCCGAGTGGGGTGTCCATGTCAGATCAGGAAGGACAGCGTGAACAGCGCGCGGTCCCGGTCCACCAGGGTCACCTTCTTGTGCGCCAGCCTCGGCTGACCGTCCACCAGCCGGAGCCGGTAGTCCGCCCGGCCGGCCCAGATCGTGGTGCCCCGGTCCCGCGACTCCACCGCCAGGAAGTTCGCGCCGACCAGGTGATCACCCCCGTCGGTACCCATCAGCTCCACGTTGCTGATCATTCGGCGCACACTGGACGGCGGGGTCTGCGAGTGTCGCTTGCCGCTCTTGAGCTGAGCCACCCGCAGCGCGATCCGGGACCGGTTGTCGTAGACGATGGACATCTGGGTGTCCGGGTCCTCGGCGGACGCCCCACCGGCCGGGATCCAGTAGATCCCGTCGTCGGTCCACAGCGCCTCCCAGCCGTCGTAGTCGTGCTCGTCGGCCAGCCGCGCCTCACGGTAGAGGAACTGCTCGACGTCAGCCAGGGTGAGCCGCTGCACGCTCGGCGCGCTCATCGGGGAGTCTCGGACATCAGCCGCAGGTAGTGCGCCCAGATCGCCCGCTGCGGTACCTCGTCGGTGGCGTAGCCGATGGTGTGGCCGTCCTCGTCGACGCGTTCCCGGTGCATGCCGCGGCTGAGGGTGAGCCACTCCGGCTGCCGGGCGCGCACGCCGCGCTGGTTGCGCTCGTACATCTCCGAGTCGTCGGCCAGCAGGAAGCCGGCGGGGCCGACCGAGCCGATGGTCTGGCGCAGCATCCGCTCGTTGAGCTGCGGCGCGCCGGCGAACTGCAGCGCGGTGACATGCTGCACCGTCTCGTCCACCGCCAGCGGCTGGATGACGAACAGCTGGATCTCGGCGATGAACAGGTTCGGGAAGACCATCACGTGCGGCGAGCCGTCGACCAGGATCTCCTCGGCCTTCTCGCCGTGGGCCTGGCGCATCGACGCCACGTAGTCCGGCATCCGCTCGGCGGTGGTGCCGAACCAGCCCAGCGGGACGCCCAGCTTGCGGAACTCCGGGCGCAGGTCGTTCTCGGTGTGCCCGTTGCCAAGGTCCCGGCTGACCGCCGCCGACTTGTCGCTGTACAGCGCGCCGATGCCGCTCTGCGCCACTTCAAAGATGGACGAGTGGACGAACTGCGGGTGGTAGCCGTCGGTCTCGTTCTCCAGCACCATCTTCCAGTTGGCCTTGACCTTGTGCCTGAGCCACCCGGCGGTGATCTTCACCTCGCCCTCCGGGGAGAGCATGGTCAGCCGGTCGAACGCGTCGGTGGCCGCGCCCAGGTGCTCGCGCAGGCTGGGGCCGTCGGTGGCGAAACTGCCGAACACGAACCCCCGGTAGGACTCCACCCTGGTGACCCGGCCCAGCCCGAGGCCCTGCTTCGCCGCCTTGCCGCCGTAGCCCTGCATGAACGGGTAGCCCAGCAGCGTCCCGTCGTTGGCGAAGGTCCAGCCGTGGTACTGGCAGCGCAGCGCGCTGGAGTTGCCCCGCTCGGCGTCGCAGACCAGGTTCGCCCGGTGTGAGCAGCGGTTGAGCAGCAGGTGCACCTGGCCGCTCTTGTCCCTGGTCATGATCACCGACTGCGGGCCGATGTTCTTGACCACGTAGTCGTTGGGCTGGGCCACCTCGCTCTCGTGGCCGACGTAGACCCAGCCGGAGTACCAGATCCGCTCCAGCTCCTCGGCGAAGATCGCCGGATCGGTGTAGAGCGAGCCGTGCACCCGCCCCGGCTGGATCAGCTCGGCATACCGCGACGGGCTGTCAATAACGCTCATACCTGCCTCCGCGCCAACAATCGGACACAGTGTCTGGACACCATGTTAGCCACTCCCCAAACTTTCCGCGAGTCGGGGTTTTCAGCACACTGAGTCGCGCGTTTCAGCACCTCCGACCTGGTGTGCTGAGACGCCCGACTCGATGTGCCAGAATCCCCGACTCGCCGGCCGTCCAGACCCCGGGCGGCGGTTCAGTCCCGGCCCCGGGCGCGCGGGCAGTTTTAGGCGCCTAGGCCCATGCCGCCGGACACGGCGAGGGTTTCGCCGGTGATGTAGGCGGCTTCGGGGGCGGCTAGGAAGGTGGCGGCGGCGGCGACCTCTTCTGGGGTGCCTAGGCGGGCTAGTTGGGTGCCGGCGATCATGGCGGCGATCTGCTTCTCGCCGATCTCGCCCTGCGCCCGGACCTTGTCCAGCAGCGGGGTGTCGATCGGGCCGGGCACCAGGACGTTCGCGGTGATCGCGAACCGGGCGTTCTCCCTGGCGATGGACTTGCTGAAGCCGACCGCCGCCGCCTTGGTTGCCGCGTACACCGCGTTGCCCTTGGATCCGATCCGGCCCGCCTCCGAGGACACCGTGACAATCCGGCCGTACCGGGCGCGCTGCATCCCGGGCAACACCGCCTGGGTGCAGGCGAACACGCCCTCCAGGTTGACCGCGAGCATCCGCCGCCACTGCGCCGGGGTGACCTCGGTGAACCAGCGGAACTCGTCGTAGCCGGCGTTGTTCACCAGCACCTGGAAGACCTGCTCGCCGCCCAG
>DATHIT010000367.1:0-9348 GCA_035489915.1 Pseudonocardia sp.
CAGAGCGCGGATGAGGTGCTCAAGAAGCTCGGCGTGTCCGACCCGCTGCTGGACATCGCCCTCGCCCTGGAGGAGCGCGCGCTCGCCGACGACTACTTCATCGAGCGCAAGCTGTACCCGAACGTCGACTTCTACACCGGGTTGATCTACCGGGCGATGGGCTTCCCGACGAAGTTCTTCACCGTGCTGTTCGCCCTCGGCCGGGTGCCCGGGTGGATCGCGCACTGGCGGGAGATGATGGCCGACCCGCAGACCAAGATCGGCCGTCCGCGCCAGCTGTACACCGGTTCCCCGGAGCGGCCGTACCTGCCGATGAATGACCGGGGCTGATCGCCCACACAAGGGATCGAGGCTGACCGGAGGTACCCGCCGACACCGCGTTGCTTGGTTCCGGCGGGACCTGCGGCTGGCCGGCGCTGGCCCGTTACGAGCTAGGAGCGCCCTGAACAATGCATGCTCTGCTGCGCGGTGCCCAGTCGGCGCCTCGCGGCGTTGTCGTCGCCCCAGATACAACAACGGTATCTGGGGCTCCTCCGCCTTGCGATGCATCCGACTGGATCACCGCTCGCGACGAGCGGCATCATTCAGGACCCTCCTAGGTGGCTGGTGTCTTTCGCGTGGCGGTCACCCGGTTGGTTGGTCGGGCGCGGGAGAATCTGCGGGTGACGCTGGGACGTGCTGATCATCAGGGTGATCTGTTCGACGAGGTGGCCCGGTTCTGTGAGGAGACGCTCCCGGAGAACTCGATCTACCGGTTCCTGGCGCGGGAGCGGGATCGGTTGTTCCCGGATGAGTTGTTCGCTGATCTGTTCACCGAGAAGGGCCGCCGGTCGGTTCCGCCGTCGGTGGTGGCGACGGTGATGGTGTTGCAACGGCTCGACGGGCTCTCGGATCGGGAGGCGGTTGAGCGGTACGCCTTTGACGCGCGGTGGCGCTATGCGGCCGGGGTCGGCGGGTTTAGCGGGTCGGGATGGGCGCGGTTCGCGCACACGGTGTTGGTGGACATGCGGGAGCGGCTGCGGAAATCCGAACGCCCGGACCGGGTCTTCGAGGTGGCGTTGCAGGCAGCGCACGCGGCGGGGGTGGTGGGTCGGCGCCGGGTGTTGGACTCGACTCCGCTGTATGACGCGGTGGCCACGATGGACACCGTCACGTTGGTCCGCTCAGCACTGCGGGGGTTACTGAAAGCGGCTGAGGTGGAGTTGGCGGCGGAGCTGCGGGCGGTGTTGTCGGGCTGTGATGACTATGTCGCGGTCGGGAAACCGCGGATCGATTGGGACGACCCGCACGCCCGTGAGGGGTTGATCGCCTCTCGGGCGCGGGATGGGTACGCGGTGCTGGCGGTGCTGCACGGTCGTGAGCTCGTCGACGTGGTCGAGCAGGCGGCGGTGCTGCTGGCCACGGTGCTGGGTCAGGACCTCGATGCCGGCGAGGACGGGGTGTTCCGAGTCTCACGTCGGGTCGCGAAGGATCGGTTGATCTCCACGGTGGACCCGGACGCTCGGCACGGGCACAAGACCTCCTCGCGCGGGTTCGACGGCTACAAGGGCCACGCCGCGCTCGACCCGGACTCCGAGATCATCACTGCCACAACGGTCACCCCGGGCAACACAGGGGATGCGGCCGCCGCCGCGGATCTGATCTCCGACCTCCTCACCAACACCAACACCGACACCGACACCGACACCGACACCGACACCGACACCGACACCATCAACGAGCAGGGCGAGCAGGGGCCGATTGTGTATGGCGATGCCGCTTACGGGACCGGGGAGTTCCACGACCTGCTGGACGAGGCTGGGATCGAGTCCCGCTGCAAGACCCAGGCACCTACCGCGGCGGGTGGGTTGTTCCCCAAAGACCGGTTCGACATCGATCTCGATGCGCACACCGCGACCTGCCCAGCCGGGGTCACCGCCCCCATCCGAGCAGCTCGCAGCGGCGACGGCAGCGGCATCGCCTACTTCGGGCAGGCCTGCGCCGGGTGTCTGATGCGCGCGCGGTGCACCACCGCGAAGCAAGGACGCTCGGTCAGTATCGGCCCGCACGAACAGGCTCTAGCCGATGCCCGAGCACGACAGGCCGACCCCGGCTGGGTCGCTGACTACCGGGCGACCCGACCCAAGGTCGAGCGCAAACTCGGGCACCTGATGCGCCGCAAACACGGCGGACGCCGGGCCCGAGTCCGTGGCATCGACAGAGTCAACGCCGACTTCCGGCTCCTCGCCGCGGCGATCAATTTTGCGCGCTTGGCTGTCCTCGGGCTTCGGGGAACCACCCACGGATGGGCGGCGGCGGCCTGAGCAGCATCAACGCGGCGCATCCCTGGCCTCGATCCCGGCTAGCGACACCGCAACGGCGACCAACCGGTCCAGCTGACCCCCGCCTACAGCCCGACACCGGAGCCCACATGGCCCGCCTGCCGCGCAACTCCCATACCTGAACCAAGCCGTTCGACACCAGCCACCTAGGGCGTCCGGCTGAGCGCATCCGGCGTGGAGGCCGGCGGGGTGCCCGCCCGAGCCGCCTTCCGGGCCCGCAGCCAGCGCTGGGTGAGCCCGCCGATGATCACCCCGGCCAGCCCGCCGAGCGCGTTCGCGATCCAGTCCGACACCGAGCATTCCCGCCCGGGTATGAGGACCTGGGTCAGCTCGATGCCCACCGGGAGCAGCACCACCAGCAGGCCCGGCCACACCATCCGCCGGGTGGCCAGCACCAGCGCGAAGCCCAGCGGCATCAACATGGCGATGTTCAGCCAGCTCTCCACGTTGACGCCGACGTGGCTGACCGACGCGCCGAACTGTGCCCAGTCGGACGGCATGCACTGGGCCAGCGTGCGGTGGTTGCCCTTCCAGCCCTTGGGCGTGAGGGTCAGGGTGAGCGCCGCGACCAGGGAGAGCAGCGAGAGCAGGGTGGGCGACGAGCGCCAGCCGGTGAGCGAGGCGACCGGACGCCAGATCAGCACGCAGACCACCAACCCGAGCAGCCCGAGCACCGGAGACCAGCGGTTCACCGGGATGAGCCAGCGCAGGTGGTGGAGCGCGTCCAGAATGCTGACCAAAGGAAACTAGCCTTCCCGCTCTTGTCTCAGAGCCGTGTAGGGGCTCGGTCGCCGTTCGGTCGCTGGTACCCGCGTCTGTTCGTACTCCAGCTATATCGCATCAGCCCCCCGTGCTGTCACCCCCTTACCGCCGCTGTGAGCACCGACGCACTACCCGCTCGCGCTCATCCGTCGCGGAATGAGACGCCGCCGCGCTCCGCTCTGGTCGAGGATCGGCCGCATGGAGCAGGCTGCGCCGAACGAGAGCTACAACCCCTGGACAGTGGTGAACCTGGTGTTCCACCATCTCGCCGAGCAGGGCTTGCACCCGACCTTCAGCGAAGCCGGCGACCCGGGCGAGCACGCCGCGCGGCTGCTGCTGGCGCTGGGCATCCAGCCACGGGCGGAAGGCAACCGGCAGGTGTTCGAGAACACCAAGGACGAGCTGGCCCGGATCCGGACGGCCATGCTCGGTGAGGCCTGAGTCAGGAGCCCTTTGACGGCGGTGCCACGATGCCGTACTCGCGGATCTTGCGGTAAATGGTGGCCCGGGACATGCCCAGATGGCGGGCGGCTTCGGCGCGGTTTCCGTCCGCCCCGCGCAGCCCGGCGATGATCGCGTCGCACTCGATGGACTCCAGCGGGGTGAGCACCCGGCGGCTGGTCGCCTGAACCTCGGTCGGCAGGTCGCCCGGTGTGATCACCCCGGTTCGCCGGTGCGCCACCACCTTGCGGATCACCTGGTAGAGCTGCTCGGTGTTGCCCGGCCAGCGGTTCCGCATCAGTACCCGCATCGCGTCCGGTGAGCAGTGCAGGCTGGCGCCTCTGGTCAGCCGGGCGATCAGGAACGGCACCAGGTCGCGCAGGTCGTCGATGTGGTGACGCAGCGGGGGTGCCACCACCGACCGGGGGAACCGGTCGACCAGCCGCTCCAGGGCGCCGTCCACCGGCCCGCTCGCCGTCCTGGTGGCCACGATCCACTGGCGCTCGCCGGTGACCGGTGGCGGTGCCGAGCTGAGCAGCCCGAGCAGCCCGCTGAGCTCGTCCAGCACCTGGTCAGGCAGCCGATCGATGTGCCGCAGGATCACCGTGCCGCGCCCGTCCACCAGCTCCTCGCGCAGGCCGTCCAGCCAGCGGACGGCGACCTCCGCCGTATCGGGCCCGGCCTCGGCGCGGGCCTTGCTCAGGTCGTCGGCGTCGAACACCCGCAGATGGCCGCCTGGAGTGTGCGCCAGGTGCACTGCCCTGGCCACGGTGAGCTTGCCGGTGCCGGGCTCGCCCTCCAGCAGCAGCCATTCCCGGGACCGGAAGTGCCGCTCCACCTCCTGGCAGCAGGTGGCCCACAGCGCGCCCCCGCCCACCATGCCCGGCAGTGGGCCGGCCGGCGCCGGGAGGCGCAGGGTGTCCGTCACGGCCGGAGTGAACAGGTGCACGTGGACCACGCCGCCGATGACCGATGCGTCGCTCCAGCTGGGCTTGCAGTGCACCCGGGCGCTCACCCCGGAGGGCAGTGGACAGCTGAACTGGCTGGCCTTTCCGGCCGCAAGTGCCTCGCTGGCCAGCCCGAGCAGGGTGTCCTGGTCCCGAGGGTCGATCAGCTGGCGGGCCGCGTCGTTGAGCATCACCAGGTCGTTGCTGATGGCCAGCACCGGCCCCCGGTTGCGCTGGCAGGCGGCCAGGTAGTCCTGCAGCAGAGCCAGCTCACGCCGGCCGGTGTGCTCCAGCAGCGCTTCCTCGATGCGCCGGGCGATGTTCGTCGCGGCGGCCACCATCATCTGGTTGGCGTCGGCCCGCCAGCAGGTCAGGTCGACCACGCCGAGCACCTTGCCGGTGGTCGGGTGGTGGATCGGGGCGCCCGCGCAGGCGAGCTCCTCGAGGTGCTCCACGTAGTGCTCGTGGCCGAACACCTGGGCCGGCCCACGCCCCTCCAGCGCGGTGCCGATGCCGTTGGTGCCGACGAACTGCTCGGCGTAGCTGAACCCCGGCGCCAGGGACACCCGGTCCAGCTGCTGCCGCAGGTGCGAGTCGCCGGTGCAGCGTTCCAGCACCACACCCTCGGCGTCGGTCAGGATGACGCTCACCGGCTCGTTACTGAACTGTGCGCTGGCCTCGGCGATGATCTGGTTCGCGCTGTGCGCCAGCGAGGATGCCCGCTCCGGGTTGGGCGCGTAGGCCAGCTCGAAATGGTCGGGGGAGACGTGGAAATCCCGCGATCGGCGCCAGGACGCGATGATCGGCCCTCGGACCACTCCCGGACGGACGTCGTCGCTGCTCAAGAAGCACTCTCGGGCGTGCGCCAGCTCGTCACTGGCGGCTCGCCGCGGTGAAGGTGCGTGTACTGAGCGTGGTGGTCGGGACGCGTCGGGCAAGCGGGCTGCCTCCTCGTCAACTCCATCGGTGACGTGGTGCCGCGCGGCATCACGCCGAGGGCAACCCGAGACGCTACGCCGCTGGACCCATGAACGGTAGGTGCTCCGACCAGCCCCGGAATGTCTCATGATGAGACCCTGCGCGCCAGCGCCGGTTTTCCGGTCCGGAAAACCGGGGGCGGCAAGATCCGCGAAACGCCTCGGCGGCATGCATCGCCGCAGTACGGTCGGCCAGCCGTCCTGATCGAGGTGCCTGGCGCAGGTGGTCGGGAGGGCCACCGGGGTACGGGGGGTCTCATCCCGGTGAGCGGATCTGTTGGGGGAGTCCCGATGTTGGTGTCATCGTCGGCAGTCCGGCGGCAACGAGTTCGCGCCGCTGTCCGGAACGTCGTGTTACCGGTCCTGGTGGCGACCGTTCTGGCGGGGTTGACGCCACCGGGTGTGCTGGGCTCGAGGACCGAGCCGCCGGTGCTGTCGGCGGCGGTTCGGACCGTTGCCGTGGTGTCGCCCGATGCTCCCTTCGGCGCGCGGCCGGCGCCGACGGGGCCGGCGCCCGGTCCCGGTGGTGGCGGCGGCGGTGGTGGCGACAGCGCGCCCGCGCCGTCCCCGGGCGGGCACAAGGACTCGTCGAGCTCGTCCGGCTCGGGTTCCTCGGGCGGCGGCAGCGCACCCGCGCCAGCCCATCACGACGCGCCGAGCTCAGCGTCCGACAGCGGCAGCAACCCCGCACCCAAGCCCGCCGCGGACAAGGGGGCGGCCAAGTCCTCGGACGGCGCTACCCAGCCCGCTCCCAAGCCGGCGGCGAACGCGCCGGCTACGCCTTCGGATGGCGGTACGCAGCCCGCGCCCAAGCCGGCGGCGAACAGCGCGCCAGGGACGTCGTCGGATGGCGGTACCCAGCCCACCACCGCCCCGGCCGCCGGTCCGCCGCGACCCTCGCCCGGTGATGCGCCAGCCACCCCCGCCCCGGCACCCGCGCCGCGCAACGACGCCCAGCCGGCGGCCGCCGGCACGCCGCCGACCCCCGCGCCGGCACCCGCCCCGCCCCAGGCCCCTTCCGGCGACAGTGGCGCGCCGACCGTGGCACCGGCCGCGACGCCACGTGCGGTTCCGCCGGGTGGCACGCAGTTGGCTGCCGACCAGACGCCCCTCGGGGCCCGCCCCCCGCCGGCCAACCCGAGCGACCTACTGGCGGATCGGCAGGCTGTGGGACCGCACCCACAGATCCCCGAGGCGCTGTCCGGGTCGACCAAGTTGACGATGGACCCGGCCACCGCCGGTGTGCTGCGCGACTACCAGAACGCGCTGCCGTCCGACGCCCGCTCCGGGCAACTGGACTTCGGGTCCACCCCCGTCGCTGCGCCACGCTGGAATCAGCTGGTCGGCCAGGAAGGCGGTGACGTCGGCAAGTTCAACTCGATGGTCAACGAGGTGGGCGGCCCCAACCCGCAGGTGACGCAGACGCCGATCCTGTTGCGCAGTGACAAGGGCGAGTTCGGCACAGGGTCCCTCTTCCAGGTCAAGGGCCCCGACGGCAAGACGACCCTGGTGGACGGCCAGGGCGCGAAGTACGCCGACATGAACGACTACCTGGAGAACAACGACCTCGACGACAGCTGGACCATGGTGCGCCCTGCGAACCCGGGTGCCCCGGCCGGCGAACAGGGCCAGTTGATCTCCGGCCCGGCCCACAACACCACCTTCAGCCAGCGAATCGACAAGTTCGGTACCCAGGTCGCCGGTCCTGCCATGGTCGTCGGCGGCGCCCTGATGGTGGGGGCTTCAGCGGTCGGCGAGGTCGGAACCGTCGGCCTGGCCACACCGGTGGCGGCGCCCACCGCGGCCGTAGGCGTCGGCCTGGTGATGTCCGGCAGCGCGCTGATCGTCAACGGCACCGGCAAGGATCTGTTCAACCGCTACCAGCACGGCCGCAGCATCCAATTGAGCGACCCGCAAGCCCGCGCGGACTGGTTGAACCTGGTCGGCGTCGCCGGCGGTGCTGGTGGCATGGCGGCGCGCGCCGCGGGCCGCGCCGCAACGGCGGCGGTAGGCGACAGCGCCGCAGTCGGCGCCTTCGGCGCGCAGACCGCCGACCAAGGCAAACAGTTATACAACGACTGGGGCAGCCTCACCCCCCAACAACGAACAGAACGAGCCGTCCAACTAGGCGCCAACACCGCCCTCCTAGCCGCCCCCGCAGCCGGCCGAGCAGCCCCCGGAGCAGCCTCCCGAAGCCCCAAAGGCGGCGCCAACTCGAAGCCACCGGATGATGTTGCGCCGGCCGAGGGAGCCGTGCCCACGGTCGAGGGCGTTCCTCCCGGCGACAAAGCTACTCAGAGGGCTGCTCCGGCTAATGAGTCGCCGTTGGGTTCCAACGATCCCGCCGGCGTGGCGCCCAGGCCTCAAACAGGGCCAACCTCAGTCGAAGCTGGGATACCTCAGGGTGTCACCCCCGAACAGTTCCAGCAGGCCGGTAGTGCGCTCCGCAAAGTCGTAGGTGACATCAGCGACGACGTCGCGGTACACGGAAGCAGGGGGGCCGGCACCGCCCGGCCTGACAGCGATATCGATATCGCCATCAGGGTGGCCCCCGACAAGTTTGACCAGGTTGTGCGCGGGCGCATGGGCGTCCCGAACCCCGGATCAGCGAAGGAGGATAGCCTCAAATACGCTCTGTCCGAGGGCAAATTTACGGCAGGTAGAGCGGGGTATAGACAGGTTAGAGATCAGTTGCAGGAGATCTTCGGTCGTAAGGTTGATCTCTCGATCGTAAGAATCGGGGGCAACTTTGATCAGGGTCCGTACATTCAGCTCCCGAAGGGGTGACACGTGGAGAAGTATTGCGAAATATTTGTACTGGGCCCAGAAGATCAGAGCCAGCTGGAGGAGCTCGTAGGTCGAATTATTGGCGGGCACGCCAACCTTGGAACAATTAACGGAACTGATCTGAGTCTCGACGTCAGGAAGAATGATGATTTCGATCCTGAGAAGTCCGAGTGGGGAGTGAGTCAGTTCCTCCATTTCCCCTATTATCTCGAGGTGGAGCCAGCTGATCCGAACAGGCCCATAAAATCGTTCGTCGCCGCCGTTGGCGAATTGCTCGATGGCCTGCGTGAAAGTGGGCAACGTTTCGTTACCGCTTCCGACTTCGAGGATCAGCTTAGGGACAATGGCGCCTCGCCGCCTCGGCAGATCTCGTCACCAGGAGTTGGTGCATCGAGCGAAGAGTTTGGTTCCGATCAAACTCTGATGAATTGATGCGCAGTCCTGCCTGGAAGTCCGAGACCGTCGGGGTGACTGCTACGGCTAGAGCTTGGCGGCTCGATTTCTTGAAACGGAGTCGTCGCGGAACCGTGGAGAGAGGGTTGCTTGACGCACTCTTGGGTCCTAAAGTCCGTGCGCGAATGGGTTCCGTATCCGTTGGAGCGATCTGACGCTCTGGGCGTGCAAATTCGGCAAAGCCTGGATTTGGCTTGCCCTATGGCTCGACAGCTGCGTCTCATTGACAGAGCGGATGAGCTGGATCGAGTGGTTCGAGGATTGTTCCCCTCGCACGGCGAGGATGAGCGTACCTTGTGCAGTTCGACAAGGACTCGATCTTCGCTTTCACTGAAGGGCTTGGTGAGGGTGTGCTGCTGGATCGCTACGCGGATGGCGATGTTGCCAGCTATGAGTTCCGGCCCTGGTCCGTCTCCTAGGCGGAACTGAGACTGGAGAACAATTTTCCCATTTTACCTCGACGTGGAGCCATCCGGAGGTCGAGCAGGTAGGCAGGCGCCGTAGAGTACGGCCGAGGTTAGGGGTCGCGCAGTGGCCAGCGCTATAAGGCGGTTGTTCAGTCGGGCCCTGCCGCAACGTTGGATTCTGCAGCGGGAATCTGCGATGGAGAGGCCGCTGGCTGACTGGGAGCTCGGCGTCGTGATAGCCCTCGTGCGTGTC
>DATHIT010000368.1:0-9519 GCA_035489915.1 Pseudonocardia sp.
CGATTCCGGCTCGTCCATCTCGCCGTCGCCAAGGAACGCCCAGACATGCTGCTCGCTGGTGTCTTTGATGCCCCGGTCGTGCAGGTAGCGGTTGAACCGGGCCTGCATGATCGCGTTGAGCGGGCCCAGGCCCATCGAGACGGTGGGGAATTCCCAGAACGCCGGCATCAGCCGGGGGTGCGGGTAGGACGGCAGGCCGTGCCCAGGGCCGCCGTGGGAGAGCTCCTGGCGGAACCCGTCCAACTGCTCGGCGGACAGCCGGCCCTCCAGGAAGGCCCTGGCGTAAATACCGGGGGAGGCGTGCCCCTGGATGTACACCTGGTCGCCCCCACCCGGGTGATCCTTGCCCCGGAAGAAGTGGTTGAACCCAACCTCATAAAGCGTGGCCGAGGAGGCGTAGGTGGAGATGTGTCCGCCCACGCCGACACCCGGGCGCTGCGCCCGGTGCACCATCATCGCGGCGTTCCACCGGATCCACCGTCGGTAGGCGCGTTCGGACTCCTCGTCGCCGGGGAACCAGGGCTCCCGCTCGGTCGGGATGGTGTTGACATAGTCGGTGCTGGTCAGTGCCGGCACCCCGACGTGGCGTTCTCGCGCGCGCTGGAGCAGGCGCAACAGCAGGTAGCGGGCGCGTTGCTGCCCGGCCGCGTCGAGCATGCCGTCGAAGGAGTCCAGCCACTCCTCGGTCTCTTCGGGGTCGACGTCCGGCAGGTACGCGGCAAGGCCGTCACGGATGACGTGGACTCTGTTCTGGCCGGTCACGGGGGTCTCCCTGAGTTCTCGGTGCGTCCCGTCGAGGCTGTGCGGTGCTCGGCGGCGCCTGGCATTAGGCCCATGTGTTGCCACGGTAAATACCATCGTGCCCCCTGTTGAGGGGAGTGCGCAGGGCGGTCTTCTCTTAATCCGTCAAACGATCTCGGTGCGTCCGGTTGCGGTGAGGGGAGCGAACGTGTTCGGATTCCGCATCCAGTAGTGGGCAATCTCGCACGCGGGGACGCGAGCAGAGCGCACCAGAAGCACAAGGAGGAACACATCGTGGTCGCGGCCGCGGGAGACGCCGGCAAGACCGACATCGCCGGGAGGCTCGGCATCGAACCCGGCATGGTGGTCCAGGAGCTCGGCTGGGACTCCGACGTGGATGAGGAGGTCCGCAACGCTGTTGAGGAGCGCTGCGGAGATGACCTGGTAGATGAGGACTCCGACGAGGTGGTCGATGTCGTCTTGCTCTGGTGGCGGGAGGGCGACGGCGACCTGGCTGACGCCCTGATCGGCGCCGGCACGCCACTGACCGACAGCGGGGTTGTCTGGGTGCTCACGCCCAAGACCGGCCGGACCGGTCACGTGGAGCCCAGCGAGATCGCCGAGGCCGCACCCACAGCGGGGCTGTCCCAGACGTCCAACGTCAGCGTCAGCGAGGAGTGGGCTGGCGCCAGGTTGGTTGCTCCGAGGGCGGCCAAGTCCCGCCGCTGATCCGGCGACTAGGCTTTCGGTAGCCGCGTCGACCGACGTGGTTGTGTGCTGCGCTGAGGAGGCTGGACGTCGATGGCACCCCAGGTCGGGTCCGAGGCACCCGATTTCACCTTGCGGGACCAGAACAACCAGGAAGTGACGCTCTCCTCGTTCCGGGGCGAGCGCAACGTCCTGGTCGTCTTCTACCCCTTCGCGTTCTCCGGCATCTGCACCGGCGAGCTGTGCGCGGTGCGTGACGACATCGGCAGCTTCCAGAACGAGGACGTCCAGGTGCTGGCGGTGTCGGTGGACCATCCGTTCGCGCTGAAAGCCTGGTCGCAGGCGGAGAACTACAACTTCCCGCTGCTGTCAGACTTCTGGCCGCACGGCGAAGTGGCCAAGGCCTACGGGGTGTTCGAGGATTCCCGAGGCATGGCGGTACGCGGAACGTTCTTGGTCGACAAGTCCGGTGTGGTCCAGTTCTCCGAGGTCAACGCGCCGGGTGAGGCGCGCGACCAGGGCGGCTGGAAGAAGGCGCTGGCCTCGGTCTGAGGCCGGCCGGGTAACACGGACCGCACGGTCCGGGCGCGTAGCTCAGCGGGAGAGCACTCGGTTTACACCCGAGCGGTCGCAGGTTCGAACCCTGCCGCGCCCACCAGCTCAGAGGCAACCACTGAGCCCGCCGCGGCGGTTCGTTTCGACACTGACGTGTCAACGGATCCCAGCGGTGGGCTCGGCGCGGCGTTGGTCGCGGCGTTGGAGCGAGATGACTCCGGTCCGGGTTCGCCGGCGACGTGTGGCCGGCTGGCGCAAGCCTGCCGGGGCAGTAATCGTTGATCGCACGTCTCGGCGGGGCAATCCGTTCACGGTCTCCGACGCCTTGGCCTGCGGCGGTTTGACCGCTGTTGGATGCGGGAGCATCTGCCGGAACTTCGCGAAGACGAGCACAGCCTGACCCGTTGCGAGCCCGACCGCTATCTGTTGCGCAGGGTGTGGTGTGGGGTGACGCCGAAGGTGCGGCGGTACTGGGCGGCGAACCGGCTGTGGTTGTAGAAGCCCCAGCGGGCGGCGATGTGGGTGACGGTGTCGTCGCCGCTCGGATCGGCGGCGAGCAGCTCGCGTTGCACTTGATCGAGCCGCACCGCGCGCAGGTAGGCCATGGGCGTGGTGTCGCGGTGGCGGCGGAAGGCGAACTGGACGGCGCGGAGGCTGACGTTCGCGGCGGCGGCGATGTCCGCGAGGCTGATGTCGGCGTGGGCGTGCTGTTCGATGAACGCGACGGCCCGCCGCAGGGTGGCGCTGGTGGCGTCCGAGCGGTCGCGTCCGCTGGGTGCCATGACCGCGGTGTTGGGAAAGGTGGCCAGCGCGGTCGCGGCCAGCATCCGTGCGCCGTTACCTCTGATTAGCGGCTGGGCGGCGGCTTCGGGGTTGGCGAGCAGTTCCCCGAGGTAGCGGGTGGTGTTCCGCCAGTGCGCGGCGGCGGCCGGAGAGACGGGCTGGTAGCCGGTGAAGCGGATCGGGCCGGGTGCGCGGGAGGATGAGGTGGCGGCGACCTGGGCTAGCACGCCCAGGTCCAGCATCGTCGTCTGCAATTCGATGTGGAGCAGTCGCACGGTGGAGGGCAGGCTGGGTTCGGCGTCGATGAAGACATCGCCTGGCAGGAAGCGTTCGTCGATCCCGCCGCACTCGCGGTCGAACCGGCCCGCCCGGAGCAGGACGACGATCAGCGAGTTGAACGGATCCTGTCGGACGCGCACGTCCAACGGCACCCGCAGGTCGTCGAGGGCGAACGATCCGCCGTCGAGGCGGGAGTGCGCGAACACATAGCCGTCGCGTGCGCCGCTGACCTTGAAGTTCGTGCCGTAGACGTCCTTCAGGTTGTCGATCGCTAGGGCCGAGTCGGTGGTGCTGAACTCGATCCGGGCCGGTGCGGGGGCGCCGGATGCCAGTGCCGTCATTCCCGGTGTCGCTCCTTTGCGATCACGGCTCGCTCTCACACCCCGGCACGAACTTCGCCACGATAGTCCGGCAACGCACCACCACGTGTGACGGCTGAATCGTCGGGGGCTGATGGGACAGTCAGGGTCGAGAGGGGACCGAATCGGCGCTGACATCGCCCCCAGTGCGAAGACTCTTGTGGTGCAGTTCGCCCGCCTGGCCGGTGAGTACTTGCCGGCTCGATAATGGCGGAGCTGGCAATGCAAAGTCCCGGGCCCGACTCGCCCCGATGGCGGGGTGGGGCAGGTCAGCGCGGCCCGCCGAGCGGGATCTTGTCGGTGCGCGGTTGCAGTGCGTAGAACGGGACGAGTTGCTCGTTGAAGATCACCGGTTGCGGCCGGCCGTCGGCGTAGTGCAGCTGGTAGATCGACCCACACCGGGTGGGCGTAGGGCACCTCGGCGGGCGCGGCGAAGCTGGCGATGGCCGGCGCCGGCGCCGGCGTCCACTCCCACTACCGCGACTGATCCGAACACATGTTCGAATTATCGGGCGCGGTTGGGCTGGTCGCAACCCGCCGATCGGGCCACGTCCCCACCTCGCCAGCGTGCGCGGGTCAGGCGGGGCGTCGAGACCGGTCGTGACCCGGTAGCCGTCGGCTTCCAGGTGCTCGGCCGTGCGTTCGAGTTCGTCGGGCCAGTAGTGGGGCAGGGTGTGGAAGCTGCGCTGCAGCATGGCCGCGATCGCCGGCTCGAGCAGGCAGTCGGTCATGCCCCTCCGCTGGGGTCTGCCACCGCGGTTCGATCCGTACCCGCCCATCGGGGGTGCGACCAGGCCGCACCTGCTCCCGGTACGGGAAGCGGGACAAGACGCCGCGGTCGCGGGTGGCGCAGAGGTTGAGCGCGGGGTTGTTGTGTAGTAGCGGAAGGCTGCAGGCGGCCGCGAGATCCAGGGTTTCCCAACTGGCCACCACCTCGTCAGCTTGCGCGGCCACGGCCAGCGCGGCCATAGCCGCGATTGCGGCCACGGCGTCCGAGCCGTGGCGAACCGGGCGCAGCCGTACGCGGGCCCGCACCAACCCGTTGCGCAGCGCGAACAGCTGGGGACCCGGTACCGTGCCCGCCTCGCCCAGCCGCAGGGTGTGGCAGACCTTTACCGCAGCGACCAGGGCGTGCGGGTTGTCCATCGCGGTCGCTGCCCTCTCAACGGCTGCTTGCGGCAGGTCTCACCGCAAGTCTGTCGAGCTCTGATGCCGCGCAGAGCATGGCCGGCGACACCGGCGGGCGGGGCAGATCGACTGCGGCCGGTCGCGATAGCGAATGCCGATCCGCTCGGCCGGCGCGGGCCTCAGGCCGGCCAGGGGGACAGGTCGAGCGGTTGCAGCTCGGCGCGGATCCGTAGATATCGGGCGCCGTGGCGGAACCGGCCGGACTCCCGGGCAGCGGTATCGATCTCGACCTCGACAGTCGGGTCCACCGGTGTGGATGACGGGTTCAGAGCCGGGCAGCCCGAGTCGGCCGCCGGCGATCACAGTTGGCCAGGGGTGCGGCCCACAGGGCTCGGCCAGAAGCGAGGCGAGCTCGGCGCGCGCGTCGGGGCGCAGCGGGTGGGTGCGGCCAATCACCCGCAGCCGCCCCTGCAGGTCGTAGCGGCCCAGCGTCCCATGACCGTCACGACAGGCGATGTAACAGCTGATACATTCTTCTGTGTGCATGAGCGTGATGACCGGCCTCGGTGGCTGGTGCTGGTGGTGCGGGTGCCGGCGGAGCCGTCGCGGCATCGGGTGGCGGTGTGGCGGGAGTTGCGCCGCATCGGCGCCCTGTCACTCGGGCAGGGCGCCTGGGTGGTGCCGGATGCGCCGGTGTTCGCGGACGGGGTGGCGCGGGTGATCGAGCTCGCCACGCGGGGCGAGGGCGAGGTGCTGGCGTTGGACGCGGCTGGGCGGGCCGACGCGGACGCGGCCCGGGTGGAGGCGTTGTTCACCGCGGAGCGGGCCGAGGAGTGGGCGGAGTTTGTGGCTGATTGCGCCAAGTTCGACGCCGAGATTGACAAGGAGATCCGCACCCGCAAGTTCACGATGGCTGAGCTGGAAGAGGAAGAGCAGAGCCTGGAGCGGCTGCGCCGCTGGTATCGCGACATCAAAGCCCGCGACATCTTTGGCGCCCCTGCCGCGACTGAGGCCGAGGCGCGGCTCAAGCACTGCGCCGACCGGCTCGCTGACTACACCGAGCAGGTTTTCACCGCCCTGCACCAGATGTGACCGGCGGCCTCGATCGCCGATTGAGCGCACACCACTGAGAACGAGGACAAGGTAGTGAACTTCGATACTCCACTGTTTTTGCAGATCAACGAGTTCGCCCGCGCCACCCCGTGGCTGCACGGGATCGTGTTGGCGTATGCCAATGACGGGATCGTGTTGTTCGCGCTGCTGATGCTGGCCGGCTGGTGGGTCGCGCGGCGCGCGGCCGATCCGCTGGTGATGGGCAGGGCGATCTGGGCGCCGCTGGGCATGGCGCTGGCGTTGGCGGTCAACCAGTTGTTCGTTGCCGAGGTTGGCGAACCGCGGCCCTACACAAGCCTGTCGGGGCTGCTAGTGCTGGCCCACCACAGCCACGACCCCTCCTTCCCGAGCGACCATGCGGTGATGGCCGGCGCGGTGGCGGCGGGGTTGTTCGGGGTCAGCCGTGGGCTCGGCTGGCTGGCCACCATCGCCGCGGCGGTGATGGCGTTCGCCCGGATCTACATCGCCGCGCACTACCCCCACGACGTCGCGGCCGGCCTGGTGGTTGGTGCCGTGATCAGCATGCTGGGCTATCTCGCCCTGCGTCGAATCCTCGCCTGGCTGGTCTCGCTGGTCGAATCCACCCCGCTGCGCTGGGTGCTGACCAGCGCGCCAGCGGCCAGCGTCGGGCGTAGCCACGCCCTCGAGGGGTAGGTGTGGTGGCGGGTGGGCCGCGGGTGCTGGGCGAGCTGTCGCCGCTGTTGGACCGCTATGGCTATGCCGCGATCGGCCGTTTCCTGGCCTTCAACGCGGTCGGTGCCGGGCTGTGGGTGGGTGTGCGGGCAACCCTGGGATATGTCGCCGGCGGCCACATCGCACCCGTCCACCAGCCGGCTCAGCGCGACCAGCGATTCTTGCTGGTCGTACTCGGCAGGCTTGTCGCTGCGCTGATCGTGTGGCATCTGCTCCGCCGACGCCCGGCAGAGACAACCAAGCCATGAACCGGTCCGTGCCCGACCGAGCTCACGCCTCGGCAACTCGGGGCCAGCTCGCTCCGTTATGCGCGGCGGGGTTCGTCACCGCGTTCGGTGCGCACAGCATCGCCGCCAGCCTAGGCGGATATACCCACGCTCAGCACGCTTCGCTACTCACCTTGGGGCTGCTGCTGGCGGTCTATGACGGTGCGGAGGTGATCGGCAAGCCGGTATTTGGGTCGCTGGCCGATCGCATCGGGCCGCGCCCGGTGCTGCTGGGGGGCCTGGTGGCGTTCGCCGTCGCGTCGGCTGGGTTCGTCCTCGCTGGTGACCCCGCGCTGGTCGGCGTCGCCCGGCTCGGCCAAGGCATTGCCGCGGCGGCGTTCTCGCCGGCCGCCAGCGCGCTCGTCGCCCGCCTGGCGCCCCGCACACAACACGGTCGCGCGTTCGGCGGCTACGGCGCCTGGAAAGGACTCGGCTACACCCTCGGCCCCCTACTCGGCGGCGTCCTGATCACCCTTGGTGGCTACCCACTGCTGTTTGCCACCCTCGCGGGGCTCGGGCTGTCCGTCGCCGCCTGGGCATGGTTCACCGTCCCTGCCCTGCCGGCGCTGCCCCGCGCACGACAGACCGTGCTCGACCTGGCCCGCCGTCTGGGCACGAGCAGTTTTCTGCGTCCCACCGTTGCGCTCGCCGCCGCCACCGCCGCGCTGTCGGTCGGTGTCGGGTTCCTGCCCGTGATCGGCGCCGCCCGCGGACTCGGGCCGCTGGCCACCGGGGCTGCGGTGTCGTTGCTCGCCGCGACCGCCGCGCTCGTGCAGCCCTGGGTCGGCAAAGCCCACGATGGCGGGCGGATCGGCAGCCGCGCCGGGATGGCGGCCGGGCTTGTCCTGGCCGCGGCCGGTTTGGCTCTGGTCGCCGCCCTCCCTGGCCTGAGCGCGGTGGTGGTGGGCGCGGTCTTCATCGGGGCCGGGACCGGAGTGGCCACCCCGCTGGGATTCGCGCACCTGGCCGCGACGGCCGATGCAGCGCGGCTGGGGCAGACGATGGGCGCCGCGGAGGTGGGCCGCGAGCTCGGGGACGCGGGAGGCCCGCTGCTGGTGGGAGCCATCGCCATCGGCAGCGGGTTGAGTGGGGGTCTGATCGGGTTGGCCGCACTGTTGGCCGCGTCGGTGGCGGCTATCACGCTCGGTCGCGGCCAGGCCCGCCCCGTGAGGGATTGAGGTCGGTGTCCCTGCTGTCCCGGCCGCGATTGCGGGGAGCTTTACGCCCAGATCGACACCGAAATCCATGGTCGGCCGGGAACCCCCGGCGACGCGACCGGGACCGACGATTGTTGGAACCATCAGGTGAGGAGCGAGTGATGTCCGCGCAGGTGATCGGGTTGATTGTGCTGGCGCTGTTCGTGCTGGTCGGATTGTGGTTGATCGGGTTGTGGGCTCGGGCGCTGGTTCGCCGACTCGCGCGAGTACTTCAACTACACCAGCGCCACGGCGAGCTGCACCAAGTTCGTCAGTGGACGCGAGCGCGCCTGTTGCCGCCGGGGCCACGTCAAGACATCGTCCGAATGCGAAGCGACCTGCTGGGCGATATGAACCACACGCAGCGTGTGCTGGGCGAGCTGGTGATGGCTTCGGAGATCCTGTCCGCGCCGGCGCTGCAGCTCCGCGCAGGGTGTGCCCAGCTGGATCGGCGGCTGAAGCTGCTGGCCCGCGAGCCCAACACGGGCTACCTAGCCGAGCTGGCACCCGGACTTCAGGCACAACTCGCGCGGCTGCGGCACGACGCGCTGCTGCTGCGCCGAAGTGTGCTGGAGCTCGACGAGATCGGCGCGATGGACACCAGCCAGGCACAGCGGGAACTGGGCGAACAGCTCGCCGGGCTGCGTGCCGGCGTGGACGCCGTCCGCGCTCTGACCACTCCAGCAAGCCACCCCAGCCATCGAGCCTCCTGAACAGGGGTAACCCCGAGAATCTGAGTCCGCGAAACAGGTCGACCCGGACAGATCGGACTTTGCCCAGTGGCGCCGACTCGGGTAGTAGCCGTGATCTCCCCGTTTGGCCACGACACCCTCCACGCCGGCGTGCCAGTGGTGCATCCACGCCCGCGCACCGGACAGCTCGGGAGTGGCGGGGACCAGGGCCAGGCCGGTGCGACTGTCGGTAATGAGCTGCTCGAGCCGGGCGCGGCGCTCCCGCTGGGACAGCGGGCGAAGGTCATCGCCGGCGTGGGCGAGCAGATCAAATACCAAAGTGAACGAGTTCGCGGAATCTGGTGTCCGATCCTGCGGGAACTCGTCGCGCGGTGGGCTTTTCATGGCCCTCGTCGTTGCGGTACCTCGCCGCTGTACGGCGATGGCCGTAATTCCGCCGAGCACGCCTGCCTTGACCTCGCGACGGCACACAGCCGCTTCTCTTGTCACACTAAGCGGCCGGCGGGCCTCCAGCGGCGTGCCGTCAGATTCGTCCGAGTGCCTCAGCCAACTCATCTGGCCGGGACAGCTGCACCATGTGCGCGGCTGGCAACCGAACCACCTCATCGGCATTCGCCGACATCGCTTCCTGCGTGGCCACCGGGATACAGTTGTCCGACTCCTGTGCGGCGATCATGTAGGTGGTCGGATGCCTCCGATCGGGCGCCGTGCTCGGTGCGCTGATCGCCGCCGCAGACTGCGGGACGAAGCGCGAGAACATCTCTAGGGCGCGGTCCCGGTCCAGGTCCGCACAGAGTGAATCTCGAGCAAGTTCGAAGTCGTCGGTGATCTCCACCGAGTCATCGTCTCGCGGGACGCTCCAGTTCGCGTCGAATAAGGAACCCCAACCGAACAAGATCACCAAAAGTCGCTGATCACGTTTCTGACAGGAACTTCCAGCGGACAGCCTCGGCAGGTACCCGCCCGGCGAAGGGCGGCCTCTCTAGCTCCACGGCAACTCAAACGC
>DATHIT010000369.1:0-13642 GCA_035489915.1 Pseudonocardia sp.
GTGATGCAGGGTGACCCGGCGCAGGTCGATGTAGTAGTCCGACTCCGCGCCCGAGGACAACGTCACCTTGCCGTGCACCACCGCCAGGTCCCGGACCAGACCGGCCAACTCCTCCCGGTCCCGATCCGCCCGGCCACCCCCGAGCGTCACCGGCGCTTCCCGTCGAACCGGGACACCATCGCCCGCACCACGAACCGGGGCATCACGTCGATCACTCCCACCACTGCTTTGTAGGTCATGCTGGGCACCGACACCACCCGCCCGCGGGCCAGATCCGCGAGGCCGTCGGCAACCACTCGATCGGCATCCAACCAGAGCGGCCCGGTGCGCGCGCCGACGTCCACCCCGGCCCGCTGATGGAACTCGGTGCGCACGTAGCCGGGGCAGAGCGCGAGGACGTGCACGCCGGTGCCGCGCAGCGCGTCCGCCAGGCCCTCGGTGAAGGTGGTCACCCACGCCTTGCTCGCGTTGTAGGTGGCGGCCCGGCTGGGCATGAAACTGGCCACGCTGGACACGTTGATCACCGCGCCGGAACCCCGGGCGACCATCGAAGGCAGCGCGGCCCGGGTCAGCCGCAGCACGCTGGTCACGTTCACGTCCAACTGGTGCTGCAGCCGCTCCACATCCAGCTCCAGGAACGCCCCGCCCAGGCCCAGCCCGGCGTTGTTCACCAGCAGGTCCACCCGCTCGGCTGCCCTGGCTTCGACGGCCGCGCGCCCGTCGGCAGTGGCCAGGTCGGCGGTCAGCACCTCGACCTCGACCGGGTGCCGCGCGCGCAGCTCGGCGGCCGTGGCGTCCAGGCGAGCGGTGTCCCTGGCGACCAGTACCAACCGATCGTGCTCGGCGGCGAGCCGGCGGGCGAACGCCGCGCCGATGCCGGCAGTGGCCCCGGTGATGAGGGCGGTGGGCAACCTGGAGCTCCTAGCTGTAGCCGGAGTCGCTGTCCGGCGAGTTGCCCGAGGTGCGCCAGCCCGGCGAGTCCGACTGCCGCTGGGTGAACGTCCGGGCCCAGTCCGCCGCGGCTGAGGACGACGGGGGGTCCGGATCGGACGGGTTCTGCGGCAGCGCCGGGGAGTCGCCGGCCCGGCTGGCCTCCTCCAGCGCGCCGGCCACCTCGACCAGCTGGTCCAGCAGGTCCTGCAGGTGGTCCGGCGTGTAGTCCAGCGGGGCGGTGCACAGCACCCAGGAGTCCTCCGCCCAGAGCAGCTCCACGTCCTCGCCGATGGCGTCCGCGGCGCGGATCAACCGGGGCGTGATCAGCGGCCGGATCGCGGCGGCGTCGGAGACGAACGCGTAGCGCTGGCCGACCGGCTCCAGCAGGTCCAGCCCGGCGTCATCGGGCAGCGGAGCCGACGGCAGCCGCAGCTCGACCGCCCCGCTCATGGCGGTGCGCCGCTGCACCGCGCACACCACTGAGCTGAGCCGACCGGCCTGCTCGTGGTCGAACACGTACACCAGACGGCGTCCCTCGGCGGTGGGCACCGAGCCGGTCACCAGGTTGCGGGCCACTCCCGGTCCGCCCTGGTGGATGGTGCCGTAGCGCCACCGGCTGGGCAGCACGGGGTCGCTGTCCAGGTACTCCCATTCCTTCTGCGCGGCCCAGCGTCGGCGGTCGCGCATCTGCCCGCCGCCGGCGTGCCGCGAGGCCCGGAGCATGACCAGGCCGAGCACGAACGCGACAGCGGCGATGAGAAACCACACCGAAGTCGGGATGCTCACGCAGCCACCCTAGCGGCGAAGGCGGGCATTTCGAGGTAACCCAGCTGTAGGACGTATGGGCGAGCCGGCTGAGAACCCCACAAAAAGACCCGCCGGGCGCCCTTGCGGGTCGCCCGGCGGGTCGATCGGGTCAGCCGCGGCGAGCTAGCTCGCCGCACTCGACCGGACGCCGCGGCCGACGGTCAGCCCGGCGGCACTGTCCAGCACCGAGCCGGCCAGGTCCACCCGGACGGTGTCCCCGTCGGTGATCTCGCCGGCCAGCAGCGCCTTGGCCAGCTGGTCGCCGATGGCCGACTGGATCAGCCGGCGCAGCGGGCGCGCCCCGTACAGCGGATCGAACCCGTTGATGGCCAGCCATTCGCGTGCCGCGGGGGACACATCGAGGGTCAGCCGCCGCGCGGCCAGCCGCCGGCCGAGCAGCCCCAGCTGGATGTCCACGATGGAGGTGAGCTCCTCGGTGGTCAGCGCGTGGAACACCACAATGTCGTCCAGCCGGTTCAGGAACTCCGGCTTGAAGTGCCCGCGCACGGTCCGCATGACCGCATCCAGCCGGGCCGCCTCGTCCATCGACGGGTCCGCGATGGCGTGGCTGCCCAGGTTGGAGGTCAGCACCAGGATCGTGTTGCGGAAGTCCACCGTGCGGCCCTGGCCGTCGGTCAGCCGACCGTCATCCAGCACCGCGAGCAGCACGTCGAACACGTCCGGGTGGGCCTTCTCCACCTCGTCCAGCAGCACCACCGTGTAGGGCCGCCGGCGCACCGCCTCGGTGAGCTGACCACCCTGGTCGTAGCCCACGTAGCCGGGCGGCGCGCCGACCAGCCGGGCCACGCTGTGCTTCTCCGAGTACTCCGACATGTCGATCCGGACCATCGCCCGCTCGTCGTCGAACAGGAACTCGGCCAGCGCCTTGGCCAGCTCGGTCTTGCCGACCCCGGTCGGGCCGAGGAACAGGAACGACCCGGTCGGCCGGTTCGGGTCGGCCACCCCGGCGCGGGCCCGGCGGACCGCGTCGCTCACCGCGCGGACAGCTTCGGGCTGCCCGATCACCCGCTTGCCGAGCTCGTCCTCCATGCGCAGCAGCTTGGCGGTCTCGCCCTCCAGCAGCCGCCCGGCGGGAATGCCGGTCCATGCGCTGACGACCTCCGCGACGTCGTCCGGGCCGACCTCCTCCTTGAGCATCAGCTCGTCCTTCTTGGCGGACACCTCTGCCGCGGCGGCCAGCTCCTTCTCCAGCTGCGGGATCTTGCCGTAGCGCAGCTCAGCCACCCGGCCGAGATCGCCGTCCCGTTCGGCCCGCTCGGCCTCGCCGCGCAGCCCCTCCAGCTGCTCCTTGAGCTCGCGGCTGGACTGGATGGAGTTCTTCTCGTTCTGCCACCGGGCGGTCAGCGCGGAGAGCGCTTCCTTCTTCTCCGCCAGTTCGGCACGTAGCGCGGTCAGTCGCTGTTGCGAGGCCGGGTCGTCCTCCTTCGCCAGCGCCATCTCCTCGATCTCCAGGCGGCGCACCGCGCGCTCCACCTCGTCGATCTCCACCGGCCGCGAGTCGATCTCCATGCGCAGCCGGGAGGCGGCCTCGTCGACCAGGTCGATCGCCTTGTCCGGCAGGAACCGGGCGGTGATGTAGCGATCGGACAGGGTGGCCGCGGCGACCAGGGCGGTGTCGGTGATCCGCACGCCGTGGTGCACCTCGTAGCGCTCCTTGAGCCCACGCAGGATGCCGACGGTGTCCTCCACCGACGGCTCGCCCACGAAGACCTGCTGGAACCGCCGCTCCAACGCCGGGTCCTTCTCGATGCGCTCGCGGTACTCGTCCAGCGTGGTCGCGCCGACCATGCGCAGCTCACCGCGGGCGAGCATCGGCTTGATCATGTTGCCGGCGTCCATCGCGCCTTCGCCGGTCGCGCCGGCGCCGACGATGGTGTGCAGCTCGTCGATGAACGTGACGACCTCGCCGGCGCTGTCGGTGATCTCCTTCAGCACCGCCTTGAGCCGCTCCTCGAACTCGCCTCGGTACTTCGCGCCGGCCACCATCGCGCCCAGGTCCAGCGCGACGACCCGCTTGCCCTTGAGCGACTCCGGTACGTCGCCGGCCACGATCCGCTGGGCCAGGCCCTCCACGATGGCGGTCTTGCCGACGCCCGGCTCGCCGATCAGCACCGGGTTGTTCTTGGTCCGCCGGGAGAGCACCTGGACCACTCGGCGGATCTCATTGTCCCGGCCGATCACCGGGTCCAGCTCGCCCTTGCGGGCCCGATCGGTGAGGTCGACGCCATACTTCTCCAGCGCCTGGTAGGTGCCCTCCGGGTCCGGGCTGCTCACCCGGCTCGAGCCGCGCACCTTGGCGAACGCCTCCTTGAGCGCGTCCTCCGTGGCACCGTGCCGGCGCAGCAGCTGGGCCACCGCGTCCCGGCCCGAGGCCAGGCCGACGAGCAGGTGCTCGGTGGAGACGTATTCGTCGCCCATCTCGGTGGCCAGTTGCTGGGCCGCGGTGAGTGCCGCCACCGCGTCGCGATTGAACTGCGGGGCGCTCACCGTGGCGCCGGCCGCCGAGGGCAGCCGGTTGACCAGCTGGGCCAGATCGCCCCGGATTGTGCCGGGGTCAGCGCCCACTGCCTCAAGCAGCGGCGCGGTGATGCCGTCGGCCTGCGCCAGCAGCGCGCCCAGCAGGTGTGCCGAGCCGACGTCGGGGTTCCCAGCCAGGGTGGCCGCCTGTACCGCGGCCGAGACGGCCTGCTGGGTCTTGGTCGTGGGGTTGAACGAGTCCATGCTCGCTGCGTCCTCCTGCATTCTTCGGTCCGCGGGCGCCACCGGCCTACTCGCCAGTGTGCCTCTCGCTAGACATAACGGCAGGAAACTTGAGTCTGTTCCGCTCAAGGCAAAGTTCTGTGCCAGATTCCCCGACTCAGTGTGCTGAGAGCCCCGACTCGCGGGAAGGGGCACGCCGGCATGCCGACCTACGCCGACGATCTCGCCCGCGATCTAGTCGGCGATCTAGTCGGCGATCTTGGCCAATGTCACGCTGAGAGATCATCTGACGGGTGACACGCCCGATGAGGTGGTGCATTGTCACGAGCTCGTGGCGGCCGACCTGGAGAAGTAATACCCTCTGCGCCCAGCGGTCCGGCCAGCTACTACTATCGGCAATCCCCGACCGCCCGAAAGAGTGAAGGGCACAGTGATCGTTTAGTGAGACGTTCCCCCGTCGCTCCCCGGACGATCACCCCTCGACGAGCCGGTGCGACCGGCGGATCGTCGCCGCTTCCCGAGGAGAGAGCCAGCCGCCTGCGATGACAGCCCAACCACTGCTGACACTCCCGCCGGACCAGCCGACTCAGGCGCGCGCCTCCGAGATGGTCGAAATCATCCGGAACAGCTGGACGGAGGTGGAGCCGAAGGCCGACGAGCTGGCCAAGCACTTCTACGCGGTGCTCTTCCAGCACGCGCCGGAGACCCGGGAGCTGTTCCCGGCGAACATGCAGGTGCAGCGCAGCCGGCTGCTCCGGGCACTGGTGCACGTCGTGCAGATGGTCGACCGGCCCGGCGATCTCACCCCGTTCCTGGCCCAACTCGGCCGGGACCACCGCAAGTTCGGGGTGATCGCCAAGCATTACGACGCGGTGGGATACGCGCTGCTCAGCGCGCTCGAGCATTACCTGGCCAACGCCTGGATCGCGCCCGTGGAGAAAGCCTGGACCGACGCCTACGGGCTGATCGCGACCGCTATGGGCGCGGCCGCCGACGCCGAGCGCGGCCCCGCCTCCTGGCTCGGCCGGGTGGTCGGTCATCGTCGGCTGAGCTGGGACGTGGCGATGGTCCAGGTGCAGACCGGGGAACCCATCCCGTACCAGGCCGGCCAGTACCTGAGCGTGGAGACGCCGCGCCGGCCCCGGCTGTGGCGCTACCTCTCCCCGGCCAACGCGCCCCGGCCGGACGGCGTGATCGAGTTCCACGTGCGCGCGGTGGAGGGCGGCTGGGTGAGCCGGGCGATCGTGGCGCACACCCAGCGCGGCGACACCTGGCGGATCGGCCCGCCGATGGGGCGGATGGCGGTGAACCGGAAGTCCGGACGCAACCAGCTGATGGTCGTCGGCGGCACCGGGATGGCGCCGATCAAGGCGATCCTGGACGACATGTCCCGCTACCGCGAGAACCCGCGCACCGAGGTGTTTGTGGGCGGCCGCAACTGGGACGAGCTCTACGACTTCGGCAGCCTGCGCCAGCTGTCCTACA
Source organism: Pseudonocardia sp. (assembly GCA_035489915.1). Taxonomy (GTDB): domain Bacteria; phylum Actinomycetota; class Actinomycetes; order Mycobacteriales; family Pseudonocardiaceae; genus Pseudonocardia. Next base: position 5,947 of record DATHIT010000369.1, read on the forward strand.
CCAACCCCTGGCTGAACGTGGTTCCGGTGGTGGAGGACGACGACGAGGGCCAGGGCGCCGAGCGCGGCACGCTGGCCGACGTGGTCACCCGATACGGCGCGTGGAAGGACCACGACGTGCTGGTCTGTGGCTCGCCGTCAATGATCAGAGCAACGGTGTCCCGCATGCTCGTAGCCGGCACCCCCCTGGACCAGATCCGCTACGACCCCTTCACCATGGACTGACCGGCCGCCAGAGCCGCCCCGAGCCGCCGGGGCCCCACTTGTCGCGTCTAGTTCCAACGACAAGAGCCACTTGTCGCGTCAAGTTCCAACGACAAGTGGCTCAGCGGAGGGCCGGTGTGGGCGCCGCCCCCAGCGGGCCGCGGGTGCGGCGGCTAGCGCTCGGGGGGTTGTTTGGGGGCGGGGCGCCAGACGGCGATGGCGGTGTGCCGCTTCACCGGGACCAGGTCGCGCCGGTAGGAGGCGTGCACCGTGGCGGCGGCCTGCTCGGCGGCGGCCTGTGCCGCGGCCAGCTCGTCCAGCAACTCGGCGATCTGGCCGCGCAGCTCGTCCACCGTGCGCTCCAGCTCGATGATCCGCTTGACCCCGGCGAGGTTGACCCCCTCGTCCTGGGACAGCCGCTGCACCTCGCGCAGCAACGCGATGTCGCGCGCCGAGTACCGGCGCCCGCCACCGGCCGACCGGCCGGGCCGCACCAGGCCCAGCCGGTCGTAGCCGCGCAGCGTCTGGGCATGCAGCCCGGCCAGCTCGGCAGCCACCGAGATGACGAACACGGGGCTGTCCAGGTCGGTGCCCGGCGGCAGACCGGAACGGTCGTCAATGGCCATCGCTGATCACCTCGTCGCGTTCTTCATCAGAACAGCCCGGCTCGTGGGTCGAAGGATTTTGTCGCGTCAGCGTAGGTCCGCAGGGCGGCCGCCGCCTCCTCGTCCAGCTCCTTCGGTACCGCGACCTCGACGGTGACCAGCAGGTCACCGCTGGTGCCGTCGGTCCGGCGCACACCCCGGCCCCGAACCCGGAAGGTCCGTCCGCTCGCGGTGCCCGCCGGCACCTTCAGGGTGACCTTCCCGTCCAGGGTCGGCACCGTCAGCGTCGCCCCCAGCGCCAGCTCCGGGTACCTCACCGGCACCCGCAGCGTCAGATCGTCCGGGTTGCGCTCCGACCGCCCGAACAACTGGTCCGGGTCCACGTGCACCAGGACGAACAGGTCACCGGCGGGCGCGCCGCCGCGACCGGGCTCGCCCTGGCCCTTGATCCGGATCCGTTTGCCGTCGGTCACCCCGGCCGGGATACGCACGTTGAGCGTGCGGGTCCGGGGCGTGACCCCCCCGCCGCCGCAGTCCGGGCACGGGTCGTCGATGATCCGGCCGGTGCCCCGGCAGTCCCGGCAAGGCTCGGAGAAGGCGAACGCCCCCTGGTTGCGGGTGACCAGCCCGACGCCGTTGCAGGTCGGACAGGCCCTCGGGGTACTGCCGACCCTGGCCCCGGTGCCGCCGCAGGTCTCACAGCGGCCCTGGGTGGTCAGCCGAAGCGCCACCGTGGCACCTCGGACCGCGTCGGCGAAGGGCAGCCGGATCTCGCTCTCCACGTCCGCGCCCCGGCGGGCCTGACTGGACGGACGGGTACCGGCCCGGCCCCCGCTGAACAGGTCGCCGAACAGGCCACCCAGCCCGCCGGTGCCACCGGCCCGCGCACCGCCGGCCCCGGCCCGACCGAGCAGGTCGTCCAGGTTGAAGTCACCGCCGGTGTTGAACCCGCCGGTACCACCGCCGAAACCTCCGAAGCCGCCGGCCCCGGCGCCGAAGTTGCCCCCGGACCGGAACAGCCGCCTGGTCTCGTCGTACTGCCGGCGCTTCTCCGTGTCGGAGAGCACCGAATAGGCCTCACCCACCGACTTGAACCTGGCTTCCGCCTTGTCGTCACCCGGGTTCTTGTCCGGATGCAGGTCGCGCGCCAGTTTCCGGTAGGCCTTCTTGATCTCGTCGGCGGAAGCGTCGGAGGAGACGCCCAGCTCGGCGTAGAAGTCTTTCTCAATCCAGTCTCGCTCGGTCACCGGACGCCTCCTTCCCGCTCATTCGTTGTTGTCCTCGTGCTGGGTCTCCTGCTCGTTGGGCGGCTGCTCCACCGGCCCCGCCGCCGGGTCCCGGTCGGTGACCGCGACCATTGCCGGGCGCAGCACCCGGTCGCCCAGCCGGTAGCCCGGACGCAGCACGATGGTCACGGTAGGTCCGGTGACGTCGTGCGAGGTGGTGTGCTGCACCGCCTCGTGCACCGAAGGATCGAACGGGTCGCCCACGGCGCCGAACGCGGTCAGCCCGACGTGCGTCAATGCGCTGACCAGCTTGTCCGCCACGGCTTTGAACGCGCCGGTGAGGTCGCCGTGCGCATCGGCGCGGGCCACATCGTCGAGCACGGTGAGCAGCTCCGCGACCACCTGGGCGCGCGCCGCCACCGTGATCGCCTCCCGGTCCCGGTCCACCCGGCGCCGGTAGTTGGCGTACTCGGCGCTGACCCGCTGCAGGTCGGCGGTGCGCTCGTCGAGCTGGGCGGACAGCTCCGCCAGCTTCTCCTCGGCGGGGTCGGGCGTGGGGATCGTCCCTGGAGCCGGCTCGGTGGGACCGCCGGCCCCGGCGCCGGAGACCGACTGCTCGGCCTCCGGCACCCGGACCTCACCGGTCAGCGGGTCGATCCGCCGCCGGTCACGCACCACGACCCGCTCGGGCTCCTGGTTGCGTTCTTCATTCACTTCTTGTCGTCCTCATCCACAATCTCGGCGTCCACCACGTCGTCCGACCCGGCCTGGTTGCCGGCGCCCTGGGCACCCGCGCCGCCGGCGGCTCCACCGGCCGCACCGGCGGCAGAGCCGTCAGCGCCCTGCTGCTGGTACAGCGCGGCGCCCAGCTTCTGCGACTCGGTGGCCAACTTCTCCATGGCGGCCTTGATCTTGTCCGTGTCGGTGCCCTTGAGCGCCTCCTGGGCCTCGCCCAGCGCGGCGTTCACGCCGTCCTTCACGTCGGTCGGGAGCTTCTCGTCGTTGTCCTTGACGAACTTCTCCGTCTGGTAGACCAGCGTCTCGGCCTGGTTGCGGACCTCGGCCTCGTCGCGGCGCTTCTTGTCCTCCTCGGCGTGCTGCTCCGCGTCGCGCATCATCCGGTCGATCTCGTCCTTGCCCAGGGCGGATCCGCCGGTGATGGTCATCGCCTGGCTCTTGCCGGTGCCCAGGTCCTTCGCCGAGACGTTCACGATGCCGTTCGCGTCGATGTCGAAGGAGACCTCGATCTGCGGCACGCCCCGGGGGGCCGGCGGCAGGCCGGTCAGCTCGAACATGCCGAGCTTCTTGTTGTACGCGGCGATGTCGCGCTCACCCTGGAACACCTGGATCTGCACCGACGGCTGGTTGTCGTCGGCCGTGGTGAAGATCTCCGACCGCTTGGTGGGGATCGTGGTGTTGCGCTCGATGAGCTTGGTCATCACGCCGCCCTTGGTCTCGATGCCCAGGGACAGCGGGGTGACGTCGAGCAACAGGACGTCCTTGACCTCGCCGCGCAGCACGCCGGCCTGCAGGGCAGCGCCGACCGCGACGACCTCGTCAGGGTTGACGCCCTTGTTCGGCTCCTTGCCGCCGGTCAGCTCCTTGACCAGGTCGGTGACCGCCGGCATCCGGGTGGAACCGCCGACCAGCACGACGTGGTCGATCTGGCCGACCGAGATGCCCGCGTCCTTGATCACCTGGTTGAACGGCGCCCTGGTCCGGTCCAGCAGGTCAGCGGTGATCCGCTGGAACTCGGCGCGGGACAGCGTCTCGTCCAGGAACAACGGGTTCTTGTCCGCGTCCACGGTGATGTAGGGCAGGTTGATGGTGGCCGTCGACTGGCTGGACAGCTCGATCTTCGCCTTCTCGGCGGCCTCACGCAGCCGCTGCAGGGCCATCTTGTCCTTGGTCAGGTCGATGCCCTGGCTGCTCTTGAACTTCTCGACGAGCCAGTTGATGATCCGCTCGTCCCAGTCGTCACCACCGAGGTGGTTGTCGCCGTTGGTCGCCTTGACCTCGACCACGCCCTCGCCGATCTCCAGCAGGGACACGTCGAAGGTGCCGCCACCCAGGTCGAAGACCAGGATGGTCTGCTCCTTCTGGCCCTTGTCCAGGCCGTAGGCCAGCGCGGCCGCGGTCGGCTCGTTGACGATCCGGAGCACGTTCAGGCCGGCGATCTGGCCGGCCTCCTTGGTGGCCTGCCGCTGCGCGTCCTCGAAGTACGCGGGCACGGTGATCACCGCGTCGGTGATGTCCTCGCCCAGGTAGGCCTCGGCGTCCCGCTTGAGCTTCTGCAGCACGCGGGCACTGATCTCCTGGGCGGTGTACTTCTTGCCGTCGATGTCGTCGGTGGTCCAGTCGGTGCCGACGTGGCGCTTGACCGACCGGATCGTCCGGTCCACATTCGTGACGGCCTGGTTCTTGGCCGACTGGCCGACCAGCACCTCGCCGTTGCGGGCGAAGGCGACGACCGAAGGGGTAGTCCGCGAACCCTCGGAGTTCGCGATAACCGTCGGCTCGCCACCTTCGAGGACGGCGACGACGGAGTTGGTGGTCCCGAGGTCGATTCCGACCGCACGAGCCATAGTTGTTGTCCTCCTGTGTTGCTGCGGGAGCCATGCTTGAGTTTGCGTGGCTCAAGTTCGAGCGTCCGACCCGGTGATCGTCAACCCGATCCTTGAGCCTGATGCACTCAACCCTAGCTGAACGAGTCAACGGACGCCCGGCGCGACTTGTTCCCGCCCCGCCGAAACTCCCTCAGCCGCCCTCAGCGCGGTCCGAGCGCCGAACAGCCCGTTCCCGTCGCACAGACCGGCGCCCTGCGGCACAGACCGTGCAACCTCTGTGCCGGCCGCGCGGAGTCTGTGCCGGCCGCGCGGAGTCTGTGCCGGCTGCGCGGAGTCTGTGCCGGCTGCACTGGGTCTGTGCCGCCAGACACCACGCCGGCCAACTTCCCGCCGCACAGACCGGCTACCTGCCACACAGACCTCCCAACCTCTGCACCACCTGCACTGGGTCTGTGCCGGGCTGCACCGGGTCTGTGCCGGCTCCACGGGGTCTGTGCGGGGGCTCGGCCGTGCCGTACGGGGGCGGGGCTAGATGCGGTCGTCGGCTGGGCGGGGGGCGACCCGGCCGACGGAGGCGGGTGGGATGGGGTCGGCGATGGGCGCCAGGACCCGGGTGGCGTGTGCGTCCGGGACGGGGCGCTCGGCGGAGTCCCGGAAGATCAGTCCCCCGTTTACGTCCAGGTCGGCCACGTAACCGACGGCGGCCAGCTGCTCCTCGTCCAGATCGGTGAGCAACTCGCGGCGGCTGGGCACCACCCGGTAGATCGGCCAGTCCAGGTGCCCGTACGCGTCGTGCATGTCGGCCAGCATCCCGACGAACACCTGCTGCCAGCGCAGCGGCATGGACTGGGCCAGTGACCGGGGTATCACCAGATAGTCCTCGGACGCTCCGGGACACGGGCGGTCGGCGTAGTCGCGCACCGGCGTGGCCGAGGCGGGCGGCGGGACCGACCTCGACGGAGGGGCGAACGGGTCGCTCGGCATGGGGTGATTCTGGACCGGACGGCTCAGGCCGGGTTCGGGGCGGTACCCGGACGGGTCGCGAGCGGGACCAGCTCGGGGTTGTTCCAGTCCATCGGCCTGGTCCGCACCGGAACCCCGTTGTACGGCGCCTCCGCGATGGTGCCGTTGCCGAGGTAGAGCATCACGTGGTGGATGGTCGCCGGATCGTGCGGATCGGTGGCCAGGAACAGCAGGTCACCAGGCTGTGCACTGGCCAGCGGCAGGTGCCCGCCGGCCTTGTACTGGTCGCGGGACACCCGGGGCAGATAGATCCCGGCGGATTGGAAGGCACGCAGCATCAGTCCCGAGCAGTCGTAGGCGTTCGGCCCGGTCGCCCCCCACACGTAGGGCTTGCCCACCGCGGCGAGGGTGAAGTTGATCGCGGCGCGCACCACGCTCTCGGGCAGGTTGACCGCGCCCACCCCGCAGCCCATCGGGTCGGCCACATCGGCCAGGATCTGCACCAGCTGCGCGGCCAGCCCCTCCCACTGGGCGTAGGCGTCCGGGAACGCGGAGCGCTGGACGATCTGTGCGGCCACGGTCACCGGCAGCTTGTCCCAGCCGGGTACCTGGACCAGTCGCTGCAGGAACGTGGTCGTGGCGTACACCGGGTTGGTGACCTCCGCCGGTGTGCCCCATCCCTGCGAGGGCCGCTGCTGGAACAGCCCCAGCGAATCCCGGTCGCCGTAGTTCAGGTTGCGCAGCGTGGACTCCTGCATGGCGGTGGCCAGCGCGACCAGCCATGCCCTGGGCGGCAGGCCCATGCCCTTGGCCACTCCGATGATCAGCGCGGCGTTCTCCCGCTGCTCATCGGACAGCTGGGCCGCGCTGGTGACTCTCCGGGGGCCGGCGGCGTCCGCCGTGGATCCCAGCGGGCCGAGGGTGGCGTCACACGGACCGACGTAGGACCGGCCACCCAGACCCCCGAAGCCGATGATCAGGCCGACGCCGAGGAACAGCAGCAATGCGCAGCCGATTGCCACCAGCGGGAGCAGCAGCCGCAGCGCGCGGAACTTACCCAGCGGCCCGCCGCCGGTCATCGAGCCCCCGCCGTCATCAGGGCACCGTCGTCATCAGGGCACCGCCGTCATCGGCCCGGTGCCGGCTCCCCGGCCGGCTGCTGAACAACCGCGTTCGGATCGTCGACGGCCCGGTCGTAGCCGGCGACCTTCCACTCGGTGCCCGCCGTATTCACCACCAGCACCACCAGGGTCACCGCGTCGGTGGGCACCTCGACCCGAACCGAGTGGGGGGAGACCAGCACCGCGCGGGCCGGACCGGTCACCCGGGTGGCCGGCACGTTGGACGGGTCCACCGTGGACAGCACGCCGAGGTACTCGTCGGTGGTGTACGGCCGCAGGGCGGTCACCCAGCTCTGGGTGGTGGTGCCGGCCGGATGCCGGGCCCACGCTTCCGTCCACCGGATCGCCGCGGCCAACGCGGCGCGCGGCGCCTGGGACGGCGGCAGGGTCCTCGGGGTGAGCTCGGGCACCGGAGGTAGCCGGGTCGGCTCGGCCGGTGCCGCCTCGGCGGTAGGGGTGGCGGCGGACGTCGGCTGGGTCGAGCCGCCGGAGAAAATCCCGGGTGTTCCGCCGGTGCGCCCGGAGAGCAGCCCGAACGCCGAGTTCGCCACGATCACCAGCGCCACCAGCACCACCAGGCAGCCGATCAGCCGGGCCGGCGAGCGCAGCGGCCACTGCCACAACGGGCGGTACGCGGCGCCCCGCCCCTTGGGTGTCCTAATCGGCATGCCACGCCCCAGCGCTCATCGTCACGCGCACCCCCGCGGCAGTCAGCACGGCGCTAGTCAGCACGGCGCTAGTCAGCACGGCCGCCCCCGTATGGATAGATCGGACGCACCGGACGTGGCCGGTAGATCCGGTACACCGGAACGCCGTCGACCAGCTCCGGCTGCACAGGCTGCCGCCGCGGCCGCTCCGGAACTGCATCCGGCCGCCGGTAGATCACCCGGTCGTCCACCTCGCTGGGGTCCAGCCCGCTCGGCCGGTATCCGCCGCCGACGCCCATCCCGCCCGCGCCCCCGCCCAGCGCCCGCCGCGAGCCGACCCCGCCGACCGCCGGCGCGCCCGGAC
>DATHIT010000370.1:0-2618 GCA_035489915.1 Pseudonocardia sp.
GCCGGTGCCGGCCGGTGCGACGGTGTACAGCTTCCAGAACTCCAGCCTGCGCCAGGGCATCGGCCTGCTGTCCCCCAAGCAGGGCCTGAACCTGGGTGACAGCGGCGGTGGGTGGACCCACGAGGTGGCCACCATCACCCCGGGTGTCCCCGGTGACTCGGGCAGCGGCTTCATGGACTCAGCGGGCAACGCGTTCGGCGTGCTGAGCACCCTCAACCTGGAGCCGGCCCCCGGCACCAACGGCGTGGGTGACCTCAACCGGGAACTGGCCTACGCGAACGCCAACGGCATGGACGATGTTGTGCTCCAGATCGGCGGCGCGTTCCACCCGCCGCTGCCGCTGCCCTCGTTGGCCGGCACGCCGAGGGCGGATGCCGCGTCGTCGGACTCCGACGGTGAGACCGCTTCCGCCGAGGAGCCGGAGCAGTCGGTCACCGACGGCGCACCGGCGGCCAACACCCCGGACCGGGGCCTGTCCATCACCCCGAAGCGCTCCGAGCCGGGCCTGCCCAGCCAGGGGGCGCCGGCGAAGCAGCCGGGACTGGTCGGCGGGCTCTAGCCGATCCAAGCTAGCCGCACACGACGTTGAGGCCCGCTCCGGGAAACCGGAGCGGGCCTCAGTCGTTTCGTGCGAGTCGTGGTCAGGCGTACACGCTGGGGTCCAGGGTTCCGATGAACGGCAAGTCCCGGTAGCGCTCGGCGTAGTCGAGGCCGTAGCCGATGACGAACTCGTTGGGGATGTCGAACCCGACGTAGCGCACCGGCACGTCCACCTTCACCGCGTCCGGTTTGCGCAGCAGGGCGCACACCTCCAGCGACGCCGGGGCGCGTGCCTCCAGGTTCTTCAGCAGCCAGGACAGCGTGCGTCCCGAGTCGATGATGTCCTCCACGATCAGCACGTGCCGGCCGGCGATGTCGCGGTCCAGGTCCTTCAGGATGCGCACCACCCCGGACGACGAGGTCGCCGAGCCGTACGAGCTGACCGCCATGAACTCCAGCTGCACCGGCAGCGGCAGCGCTCTGGCCAGGTCGGTCATGAACATCACCGCGCCCTTGAGCACGCCGACCAGCAGCAGATCGTTGGAGCGCCCGCTGCCCGGGCACCGATCCGCGTAATCGTGGGCCACCTGGCGGCCCAACTCGGCGATCTTGTCACTGATCTGTTGCTCGGTGACCAGGACGGATGCGATGTCACCGTCGTACAACGCGGCGTGCCTCCTCATTGCTGCCGGCGGAGCTGATCACTCGACTGCCTCGGAGGCTCCAGCACGAGCCTGCCATGCCGGCGAGCGAGTACCCATTGTCCCGGAAGCGCTATTCCCCCCTGGCCCCGCCACCGGCCGAGCAGGTCATCGGCCTGGCGCAGCTGGGCGTCGGTGAGCCCGGTGACGCCGCGGTCGGTGAGCCAGCCGCGCAGTACCCGCCGGCGGACCGAGGGCGGATAGGCGGCCAGTTTCTTGGCCTCCAGCTCGGTGCCGGCGTTCTCGGCCAGGCCGACGTCTTCCCTGGCCAGGGCCGCCCACTCGTCCAGGGCGACGCTGTCCTCGCGCAGCTGGGCCGCCGTGCGGGACAACGCCTCGGCCACCCCGCCGGCCAGCACGTCCTCCAGCAGCGGGAGCACCTCGGCGCGCAGCCGGACCCGGGTGAACCGGGGGTCGGCGTTGTGCGGGTCATCCCAGACCGGGACGCCCAGCTCGGCGCAGGCCGCCCTGGTGGTAGACCGCCGCACCCCGAGCAGTGGCCGCAACCAGGGCGGGTCGTACCTGGTCATGCCGGCCAGGGAGCGCGGACCGGAGCCTCGACCCAACCCGAGCAGCACGGTCTCCGCCTGGTCGTCCAGGGTGTGTCCGAGCAGTACCGGGGTCTCCGGCGAGGGGCGGGCGGCGCGCAGCGCGGCGTACCTGGCCCGGCGGGCGGCCGCCTCCATCCCGCCCCCGCCGGTGACCTGGACCCGCAGCACCTGGCCGGGCACCCCGTGCTCGGCCAGCAACGCCACGGTCTGCTCGGCCCGCTCGGCCGAGCCGGGCTGCAGGCCGTGATCCACCACAGCGGCCATCGGCGACCACTTCCCCGGACCGGCGGCGGACTCGGCGGCGACCGCCAGGGCGAGCGCGGTGGAATCCGCGCCGCCGGAACAGGCCACCAGCAGCGGGACGGAGTCCGGGATGTCCAGCTCGGCGAGCGCGCCGCGCACCGCGGTCCGCACGGCCACCAGGGCCGGGAGCGGTCCGCTCATCGAACCCCGCTCAGGTCAGGCAACCGGCTCAGCCCGCTCAGCTCGCTCAGCTCGGGACCCGGCGCAACCACTGGCCCGGATCGTCCAGCTCGGCGCGGGTGGGCAGGGTCTCCGGCGAGGTCCAGACCGTGTTGAAGCCGGTCATGCCCACCTCCCCCACCACGGCCTTGGTGAACGCGGCGCCGACCGCGTACTGGCGCACCTTGGCCTCCACCCCGAGCAGCGCGCGCAGCAACCGGTCCAGCAGGCCACCACCCCTGCGGCGGGCGGTGAACCGGGAGCGGATGGTGGCCACGCTGGGCACCACGGACGGCCCGACGGCGTCCATCACGTGGTCCGCGTGCCCTTCCAGCAGCGTGGTCAGCGCGAGCAGCCGATCCAG
>DATHIT010000371.1:0-5136 GCA_035489915.1 Pseudonocardia sp.
GCCGAGCGCGTCGGTCACCGGGCCGGTGTAGAGCTTCTGCGCCAGGAAGGGGATCTGGGCAACGATCCCGGCGAAGTAGCAGACCAGGGCAACGAGGTTCCAGCGGCCGTAGCGACCGTCAGGATCGTAGAGCGCCGGCACGTCGACCCGCTCTTTCGAGATCAGGTAGTAGTCGGTCAGGTTGATCGCACTCCACGGTGTGAACACCATCAGCAGGACGAGCACGAAGTTCTTGAAGTTGTCCAGGAAGTCGGCCGACGCGAAGATCGCCACCAGCACGGACACCAGGAGAAAAGCAACCGTGTACGCCGCCCGCGCGCCCGGGCCGATCCGCGCGGCCCGGGTGAAGGCGGACACCGTGGTCAGCAACGTCATCGAGCCGCCGTAGGCGTTCAGGCAGTTCACCGCCAGCTTGCCGACCACGATCACCAGATAGATCAGGATCGCCACCGCCGACGGCCCGGCCAGGGAGCCGAGATAGCCAACCTGGTTGGTGAGGAATCCGGCGCCACCGGCGGCGACCAGCGCACCGAGCGTCATCGACCACTGTGACCCGATCACACTGCCGAGGAAGGTTGCCAGGAACGTCGTCCGCTCAGGCGTGTCGGACGGCAGGTAGCGCGAATAGTCGGCCACATAGGGGCCGAAGGTCAATTGCCAGCCCGCACCGAGCGACATCGCCAGCAGGAACGTCACCCAGTCGAACGGCTTCGCCCCCAGCAGCGCACCGACGTCAACCGTGACGAGCAGCCGGATCCCGAGGTAGGTGAAGCCGAGCACGCCGAACACCGTCGCGATCCGGCCGAGCAGGTGGATCCAGCGGTACCCGAGCGTGGCGATCACCGCGGTCAGCACCCCGAAGATCACGATGCCGATGGCGGCCGCATCCACGTGCAGGATCTTGTTCACGGCCTGCCCTGCCAGGACGGTCCCGGTGGCCGCGAACCCGAGGTACATCACGACCACCAGCACCAGCGGGACCACTGCGCCGTACACACCGAACTGCGCACGGCTGGAGATCATCTGCGGCAGGCCCAGCCGTGGACCCTGCGCCGAGTGCAGTGCCATCACGATGCCGCCGAGGATGTTGCCGATCAGCAGGCCGATGATCGCCCACAACGCATCGGCGCCGAAGATCACCGCCAGGGCACCGTCGACGACCGCGGTGACCTGCATGTTCGCGCCGAACCACAAGGTGAACTGGCTGATCGGCGTACCGTGCCGTTCGCTCTCGGGGACCACGTCGATGCTGCGCCGTTCGACCACGCCCTTGTCTTCGGTCATGACCGGGATGTTGCTCTACCCAACGAGCGGAGTAAACGCAGCCCGCCGGCTCAGTCGGCTCGTGTTGTCCCGGACGTCGTTGTGTCGCCGCCGCGAGCCGGGGTCAGCCCGCCATCGGGCTGGCCGAGCCGGCTGTGCCGCCTGCCGTAAAGGAAGTAGACGACGAGCCCGATCGCCATCCAGATGAGGAACCGCACCCAGGTGTTCACGGTGAGGAACATCATCAGGGTGATGCAGGCCAGCACGGCGAGGATCGGCACGAACGGCACCAGCGGGGTCCGGAACGAGCGGGGCAGGTCGGGCCGGGTGCGCCGGAGCACGATGACCGCGGTCGAGACCAGCACGAACGCGAACAGCGTGCCGATGTTGACCAGTTCGGCGAGTTCTTCCAGCGGGATGAAGCCGGCCAGGAGCGCCACCACGATGCCGATGATGACGGTGATCCGGTAGGGGGTGCCGAACCTGGGATGCACCTTGGACAGGGCGCGGGGGAGCAGGCCGTCGCGGCTCATCGCGAAGGCGACTCGGCTCTGGCCGAGCATCAGGATCATCATCACCGTGGTGAGGCCGGCGAGCGCGCCGAGGGTGATGAGGTTGGCGAAGATCGGCTGCCCGACGGCCTGGAAGGCGGCCGCCAGCGGGGCCTTGGTGTTGAGCTCCCGGTAGTTCTGCATGCCCACGACGACCAGCGAGACCGCGACGTAGAGCGCCGTGCAGATCACCAGCGAGCCGATGATCCCGCGAGGCACGTCACGCTGCGGGTTGCGGGTCTCCTCGGCGGTGGTTGCCACGATGTCGAAGCCGATGTAGGCGAAGAACACCAGGGCGCCGGCCGCGAGTATGCCGCTCACCCCGAAGTTGGCCGGGGGCTGCCCGAAGATCGCCTCGACCAGCGTGGCACTTCCGCCGCTCGCCGCCTCGGCCGGTTCCGAGGGTGGGATGAACGGGCTGTAGTTGGCGGCCTTGACGAAGAAAAGCCCGGTCGCGATCACGAACAGCACGACCAGGACCTTGATCGTCACGATGACCGCGTTGAACCTGGCCGAGATCTTGATCCCGACCACCAGGATGGCGGTGAGTATCAGCACGATGAGCACCGCCGGCAGGTTGAACACGCCCTCGTCACCGCCGGCGATCGGGCCGGGCAGTTGCAGCCCGAGCGTCTGCAGCATCGCGGCGAAGTACTGGGACCAACCGACGGCGACGACGGCGGCGGCAAGGACGAACTCCAGTGCCAGGTCCCAGCCGATGATCCAGGCGACCAGCTCGCCGAGCGTGGCGTAGGAGAAGGTGTAGGCGCTGCCCGCCACCGGCACCGTCGAGGCCAGTTCCGCGTAGCACAGCGCGGCGAGCCCGCAGGCGATGGCGGCCGCGACGAACGACAGGGCCACCGCCGGGCCGGCCACCCCGTTCGCGGCGACCCCGGTCAGTACGAAGATACCCGTGCCGATGATGACGCCGATGCCGAAAACGGTGAGGTCGAGCGCCGAGAGCTCCTTCTTCAGCTGGTGTTCGGGTTCCTCGGTGTCCCGGATCGACTGCTCGACGGATTTGGTCCGAAAGACGCTCACGTCGCACCCCGCACGCTCGGCGGCCAACACATCGGTGGGTCGGCCTCCCGCATACGGGTAGACCCCCCGCCGCAACCCAGTCAACTCCAGACCGGTAACGATCCTGGTCAGCCGAGTGCTCGGGCACGTCTGGCCCGGGCGATGATCTCGTTGAATGCGGCGAGGTGGCCGGCCGCGGTGTCCGCCGCGTCGCGGTGGGCCTGGGCGCCGAGTCGGCGTGCTCGTTCGGGATCGTGCAGCAGTGACTCGATGGCCGAAGCCCAGGCGGCCACGTTGGGCGGGTCGATGAGCAGTCCGTTGTGGCCGTCGACGAGAGCGGTGTCCAGGCCGCCGATGTGTGAGGCGATGACCGCGGCCCCGGCCGACATGGCCTCGATCGCCACGGCGCCGAGGGGTTCTGGCCACTGGGACGGGATGGTCACCAGGTCGGATTGCCGGAACAGCTCGTCGGTCGCCGAGTAGTCCAGGTGGCCGAGGTAGGTCACCGTCAGGCGGGGGTTGGCCGCCATCGCCGCCGCTTGGATCCGCTGACACCGCGACCAGTAGGCGGTGTGCTCGACGACTCCGGCGATGCGTAGTTCGATCGGCGGGCTGTCCTGGACCGCTCCGAGGGCTTCGACCAGCACGGCCAAGCCCTTCTCCGGCGTGATCCGCCCGGCGACGGTGATCACCGCCGGGTCTCTCGGACTGTCCCGGTGGCGGGGTCGGAGGGCGCCGAGGTCACGGATCGGGCGGGGGAGCAGGTGGATCCGGTCGGCGAGGTGGGGCTCGGCGTCGGCCAACAGCGACCGCATGTACTCGCTCACCACCACGATTGCGTCGGCGGCGGCCAGCGAGTGGCTCAGCGACAGGCGTTCGCGCAGCTCCCCGGGGCCGAGCGAACCCTCGGGGTAGCGCAGCACGCAGTGCCCTTCGCCGATTGCGACCAGGCACCCTTCGCCGAGTTTGTCCGGGCAGCTCCCCACATCGCGACGCCAGCGCAGCTCGCTCAGGCAGGTGAGGTAGTGATCGTGCACGTACCAGATGAGCGGCCCTCGGTTCGGCAGCGCGGCCAGAGCCCGGACGGCGGCCGGGTCGAACATGTTGTGCAGGTAGATGACATCGGGCTCCAGCCCCGCGATCACGCTCACCAGCTCGCCGCCGGTGCCGGGCTGAGGTTGCCGGGAGGCGAGCCCCTCGACGATGTGCACCGAGCTGAGGTCCGCCCCCACGGCGCCGGTGACCAGCCCGCACACGAGATGCGAACGCACATCTCGACGGGCCAGCTGCGCGGTGAGCAGGGCGATGTACTCCTCGGTGCCGCCGAAGCTGCCACCCTTCTCGTTCACATGCACGATCGACTCGAAGGCGAGCGGACGCGCGGATCCCGGCGCCCGGCCCGGAGCCAATCGGGCCGTGCTCACCGTCTCGAGTGCTGTCATCCGCGCATTTTACGAACGCTGATGATCGCGGCACACCGCCGAACCTGTAACAGTCTGTCGCACGTTTGTGCACAGCGTGTCCATCGATGCGGCAGATGTGCCCGCCGTCGCGGCCTCAGCCGTGGTGTGGACCGGCGAGTGGGCTGTCTCCGGCGATCCTGGCGACGGCCACTCCGGCGTGCTCGGCCCGGCGGTGGAACTCCAGCCCGGTGTCCCGCTCCCAGCGCCGCAGCACCTCCTGCTCCCCGGGGCGCTCGACGTCGTCGAGCATGACGGTGGCGCCCGGCGCGAGGCGGCCATGCAGCACGGGCAGCGCCGGGTAGCGGGCCAGCCCCTGCCCGGCGGCGTACGCCGGTGGGCCGTCCACGAGCAGCAGATCGATGAGGTCGCCGCCCAACGCCGCGTCGAGTCCCTCGGCCACCGCGGCGTCGTCGTACCAGGGCACGTCGCGCTCGGCGTGGGTGATCAGCGGCGCGTGCACCACGACGATGCCCTGCCCGATGTTCTCGCGGTCCAACTGGTCGGTGACCCACCGCGCCCAGTTGCGGTCGTGCTCCACCGCCGCCATCCGGAAACCGCCCGGCGGCGGGCGCTGGGTGAGCAGGCGGGCGAGCAGGACCGTGCTGACCCCGCTGCCGAGCTCGACGATGCGGCGCCGCCCGTGGAGCACGATGTCGTTGCACACGGCCACCAGCCCGGCCGGCCGCATCGCACCGGAACCCCACGGCAGGTATGGCCCGCCGAGCGCCGCGAGGGCCACCCGGGCAGCCTCGTCGCTGAACTCGCGGGGAGCCCGGGACGGAGGCGAATCGAGATCCGGCGGCTGGAGATCGGACGAGGTCACGACTGACCCTAACCCG
>DATHIT010000372.1:0-8180 GCA_035489915.1 Pseudonocardia sp.
TACTACTGGACGGCTCTGGTCGAGCAGGCCGGCCGGGTGGACGACTTCCGTGGGCTGTTCGGCGACGAGCGGACGGACTACGGCGCGGCGCTGGCCCGCCACTACCGTGAGGGGCCGCCCGCCGGCTGGCCGGCTCGGTACGTGAGCGCGTACGCCACCATGCACCCCTGGGAGGACTGGGCCGAGACGTTCGCCCATTACCTGCACATCCGCGACACCCTGCAGACCGCGGCCGCGTTCGGCATGCGGATCGACGTGCCGGACAACAAGCTGTCCTCGGAGCCGGCAGTACAGGTCGACCACGAGCCGTTCGAGACGATCCTGGCCGACTGGCTGCCCCTGACCTACGCGCTCAACGCAGTCAACCGAAGCATGGGCCGAGACGCCCTCTACCCCTTCATCCTCAGCCCCGCAGTAGTAAAAAAACTATCCCGAGTCCACCAAACCATAACCAACCCAATACCCCACCCCACCAGCTGAACCACGAACCCGCCAAGGAACCCGAGCGAAGCGAAGGAACCCGAGGAACCCGAGCTGGCCAATCCCAAACGCACCCACGCTGGATCCCAGGGAGCCCGCACCGTGGGGGGCTTGGGGGGCTCGGCCCCCCAACAAGTTGAACTCGAACCCCACCCGCGCTCTCCGCGGGCACAGCTCGGCCTTCGAGTGGAGCTGAGGGGAATCGAACCCCTGACCTACTCGATGCGAACGAGTCGCGCTACCAACTGCGCCACAGCCCCAGGTGCGTCGTACCGGCTGGACCGGAACGCGACGCAAAGCCTATCAGCCGCTCATTGACCGGCCGCGTGACGGTATCCCCGGTGCAGCCGGGTATCGAGATCGTGCAGCTCGGGGTCTTCGTCGTCCAGCTCGACCACCACGGTGCCGCGTGGGCGCTCGGGCGGCGCGGCCGGTTGGAGCCGAGGAAGCGCGGGTTCGTCGTTGATCAGCTCACCGTGCCCGGTGGGCGAGGCCTCGCGCCGTACCGGGTCGCCCGCCGGCTCGCAGTCCGCCTCCTGGTAATCCGCCGTCTCGTAGTCCGACTCGTAGTCCACCGATTCGTCGTACTCGAGATCTTCGCCCGCACCCGACTCTCCAGAGCGGGCGGCCTCCTGAGCCTGCCGGGCGGCGACCGCGTCGGCCACCGTGGGCCGTCGTCGGCCTCGGCCGCGCCGGGCTCGCCCGCCGTCCGCCCCACGGTCCCCTGACCGGTCGTCCAGCTCGTGGTCGGTCTCGCCCGGGTCCCCTCGGCGCGCCATCCTGGCGGCGCGGCGGGCCCGGATGGACTGCTCCACCCGCACCTGCCGCCGCAGGTAGATCAGGTAGCAGACCACGAACAGGTCCACGCCGGCGTGCGCATACCAGCCTTCGGCCAGCCCGAGTCCCCCGGCGACCAGCCCGGTCGCCACCGCGAGCAGTGCCAGCGTGAGCACCATCCGCTGTCGGAAGACGGATCTGGCTCGGGCGGCGCGGGAGGCGGCGTCCGCGTCATAGCCGCCGCGTCCCGGTCGGTACCGGGGCGAGGCCGGGTGCCCACCGTCCTGGCGACTCGACGGTTCCGGCGCCTCCGACTCGCTCCAGGCAGGGCTAGTCGTGGCGTCGCCCATCGGGGTCACCTCCTGGTCGCGGCGCCGAGGTCGCTCCAACACTCGGCAGGACAACGCCGCATCGCTCGGGCGCGACATCGGTTGGCGACGACGCGCGGCCATCGGGACCAGCACGGCCAGCCAGGTGGCGACCAGCCCAGCGAAGAGCAATGAGCTGGGCACGCGCTCCTCCCCCGGTCGTACAGGTGTAGCTCACGGTAACCAGCGAACCGGCGTCGATCATGACGACGCGCCGGAGGCGGGCCGGCCTGACGATTGACACAGGGCACTCAGGGCCGCTGCGCGCGCCCGTCCCGGATCAACCGCTCCACCAGTCCGACCTCCAGCTCCTCGATGGTCAGCGCGTAGCAGAGGTGGTCCCGCCAGGCTCCGTCCACGTTGAGGTAGCGGCGGAACAGGCCCTCCTCGCGGAAGCCCAGCTTCTCCAGGACGCGCCGGCTGGCGACGTTCTCCGGGCGCACGGTCGCCTCGACCCGGTGCAGCCCGACGGGCCCGAAGCAGTGGTCCAGCACCAGCGCGACCGCGGCCGTGGTGACCCCGCCCATCACCGCGTGACTGCCCACCCAGTAGCCCACATAGGCCGACCAGAGGGGGTCCCGCACCACATTGCCGACCATGACCTGGCCGGCGAACTCATCGTCCACCGTGATGGCGAAGGGCAGGCCCAACCCGCGCCGGCCCAGCGAGCGCAGCGCACCCCACCGCGCCGGCCACTCGGCGACCGTGTTGCGCTGTGCCCACAGGCCCGGGGTGTCCGGCTCCCACGGGGCCAGGTGGCGTTCGTCCCGGGAGCGGATGGCCGCCCAGGCCCCGCCGTCGCGCAGCCGCACCGGGCGCACCCCGACCAGCCCGCCGGGCACCCGCAGCCGCCCCAGCGTGGCCGGCCACCCGGGGTGGCGGCCGATTCGCCCCGAGTCTGGAGAGTGGGCCACGGAGCTCAACTGCGCGGCGCCAGGAACGCCACCGTGACCTGTTCCCCCACGGTGACCTCGGTGATGTGCTCGGCAAGCTCGATCAGGCAGTTCGCCTCGGCCAGCGCGGTGAGCAGCTGGGTACCTGACGAGCCCAGCGGCTGCACCAGGTACTCCCCGGTCGCCTCCTCGCGCAGCAGCCGGCCGCGCAGGTAGCCGCGCCGGCCGGGGATCGAGTTGACCGGGGACAGCAGCCGTGCCGCGATCCGCCGCCGCCTCGGGTCGTTGCGGCCCAGCGTGGTGCGGATCAGCGGGCGGACCAGCACCTCGAACAGCACCAGCGCGCTGACCGGGTTGGCCGGCAGCAGGAAAGTTGGCACCTTGTGCCGGCCGAGCCGGCCGAACCCCTGGACGGAGCCGGGGTGCATGGCCACCCGGCTGCCGTCCACCTCGCCGAGATCACTCAGCGTGTCCAGGATCTGCTGGCCGGCCGCGCCGCCGATCCCGCCGGAGATCACCAAGATCTCGCTGTTGGACAGATGGTCCTCCACGGCGGCGCGCAGCCTGGCCGGCTCGCGGGGCACCAGGCCGACCCGGACCGCGTCGGCGCCGGAATCCCGGGCGGCGGCGGCCAGGGCGTAGGAGTTCACGTCGTACACCTGGCCGGCGCCGGGGTCGCGCGCCACATCGACCAGCTCGTCGCCCACGGAGAGGACGGCCACCCGGGGTCTGGGGTGTACCAGCACCCGCTCCCGACCGACCGCCGCGAGCAGCCCGACCTGCGCGGCGGCGATCACCGAGCCGCGCCGGACCGCGATGTCGCCCGGCTGCACGTCCTCCCCGATGCGGCGCACGAAGGCCGCCGACGGAACCGCCCGGTAGATGGTGACCTGGGCGGGATGGCCGTCGGTGTCGGCGGTGGGCACCACCGCGTCGGCCAGGGTGGGCAGCGGCGCGCCGGTCACCAGTCGAACCGCCTGGCCGGGCTGCAGCCGGTGCGGCTGGCGGGAGCCGGCGGCGATCTCGCCCACCACCGGAAGCACCACAGGATTGTTCGGGCCGGCCCCGGACAGGTCCACGCTGCGTACCGCGTAGCCGTCCACGGCGGCCTGGTCGAAGCCGGGCAGGGCGCGCTGGGCCATCACCTCTTCGGCGCACAGCATGCCTTGGGCGTCGGCGATCGCGACTCGGACCGGCGCCGGACGTACCGCTGTGTCCAACACCCGGGCGAGCTGTTCGTCGACAGATCTCACGCCCCGGCTACCCTCCCTCGTCACCCTGCCCAACTGTCGGCACGCGCGGGGGTCACGCAGTTCACACCGTCTGGTGCGTGCCGGTCACCCACCCTCGCACCGCTGGTACCCAAATGGCGCACCACACGCGGATGGGCACAACGCTCGGCCAACAATTGGCGGCACGCGGCAACGGGCCTACCGGCCGGTCGCGGCCGCGACCGCCGGTCAGCGGAGTCGGGGGCTCACTCCGGTGGCGGTCATGCCCCGCGAATTCCTTCGCCGTTCCAGGCCAGCCGCTCCCGCAGCCACTCGTGCAGGGTGGGCCCGTAGCTCGGGTCGGCCAGCATGAAGTCGACGTACGCGCGTGCATAGCCGGCCGGGTTGCCCAGGTCGTGCCGCCCGCCGCGGTGCACCACCACGTGCACCGGGTGGCCCTCGGTGATGAGCAACGCGACCGCGTCGGTGAGCTGCAGCTCCCCGCCCGCGCCAGGGCTGATTCGCTTGAGTGCGTCGAAGATCTGCCGGTCCAGCAGGTACCGCCCGGCGGTGGCGAAGGTGGACGGCGCGTCCTCTGCCGACGGCTTCTCCACCATGTCCCGGACCACCTTGACGTCCGGGTCGGCGGTGTCCTCCACGTCGAACACCCCGTAGGCGCTGATCTGCTCCCGGGGCACGTCGAACGCGCAGAGCACACTGCCGCCGTAGCGTGCGCGCACCTCGGCCATCCGGTTGAGCACACCCGAGGGCAGCACCAGGTCGTCGGGCAGCAACACCGCCACCGCGTCCTCGTCAGCCTCCAGCGCGTCGCCGGCGCAGCCCACCGCGTGGCCGAGACCCCGTGGCTCATCCTGGGCGACTGTGCTGATCTCGATCAGCTCGGAGGCCCGGCGGACCTTCTCCGCAAGGTCCTTCTTGCCCCGCGCGATCAGCGTGGCCACCAGGTCCGGCTGCGGAGCGAAATGCGCCGCGATGGCGTCCTTGCCGGGGGAGGTCACGATGAGCAGCCGGGCCGCGCCGGCTTCGGCCGCCTCCGCGGCCACAATTTCGATGCCCGGGGTGTCTATCACCGGGAGCAGTTCCTTCGGCACGGTCTTCGTGGTCGGCAGGAACCGGGTCCCCAGGCCCGCCGCCGGGACGATCGCGGTTCGGAACGGTCGAGATGCCTGCATGGTCGGCGAGCCTATCCGCGCCGGTAGCCTGTGGCTTGACTGGTGGCCGAGCTGACAGCTCGAACCGTCTGTCCTCAACCGACCTGTACCGCGCCGAGCCGCCCACCCGGGGGCCGTTCGAGCCGGGAGCCGGAGGCCATGACAACGCCCGGCAACACCCCGAGAACCGCGCCCCAGGGCAAGACCGAGTGGCGAAAGCGGCTCGTGGCGAGCCGCCGCGCGGTGTCCGAGGAGCTGCGCGCGGCGGAGGCCGCGCTGCTCGCCGAGGTGGTGATCGCGGCCGCGCGCGGGGCTACCGACCCGATCTGCTGCTACGTTCCGGCCAAGGACGAGCCCGGGTCGCTGGCCATGCTGGACGCCCTGCGCGCCGCCGGACACGAGGTGCTGCTGCCGGTGGTGCCCACCGATGGCGCCGGATCCCCGGAATCGCGCGGGCCGATGAACTGGGCGCCCTACCGAGGAGCGGAGTCGTTGGAGCCCGGCGAATATGGTATTCGTCACCCCAGCGGCCCCGGCTGGGGGCCGGCGGCGGTGGCCACGGCGGACCTGGTCCTGGTGCCCGCCCTGGCCGTGGATCGCAGAGGGGTGCGCCTGGGCAGGGGCGCTGGCTGGTACGACCGGACATTGCCGCTGGCCAGGCCCAACACGCCGCTCGTCGCCGTGGTTCGGGACTGCGAAGTCGTGCACGCGCTGCCCATGGAGCGACACGACGTGCTGATGACGGGCGTGCTCACGCCACAGCACGGGCTGCGCGCATTCCCGCTGACTGTGGACTAGACTGGCACTCGTTGGGTGCGAGTGCTAGCACGATTCGGCTGCTAGCACGAATGGGCATGGTACGGAGGAGAACGGTGCCGACCTACCAGTACGCGTGCACGTCCTGCGGACACCGCTTCGACGCTGTGCAGGCTTTTTCAGATGCCACCCTGACCGAGTGCCCCGAGTGCGCCGGGCGGCTGCGCAAGGTGTTCTCCTCGGTCGGCATCGTGTTCAAGGGGAGCGGCTTCTACCGCACGGACAGCCGGGCCGGCGCGGGTGTGCCGAGCGGTACGAACGGGGAGAAGAAGTCTGAACCCGCCGCGGCGAGCGCCGGCTCGAGTGACTCCTCGTCCTCGTCGAACTCGTCGTCCTCTTCCGACTCGAAGAGCTCGTCGTCCGGGTCAGGCTCGTCATCTGGGTCCTCCTCGTCGGGGTCAAGTCCCGCCGCGGCCAAGGCCTCCTAGTCAGTCAGCCTGATGCGGGCGGGAGCGGTGCATCCGCTCGCTCGTCCAGCATGCCGGTGGATCCGACCCTCAGACGGCTCATCGCCTCCTCGGCGGGGTAGTTATCCACAGGTGCCCTAGTTATCCACAGCCGGCCCGTGACGCGGTCCTTGGGGAGTTGCCCGCCACCTAGCGTGGGCCCGGTGAACGACTCTGATGACCGCACCGGTCGAACCGGCTCGCCGATGGCCTGGCCGCCCGCTCGGCTGCTCAGCCTGGCCCAGGGGCTCGGCTGGCGTCGCCTGGTGCTCGCCCGCCGGCTGGCCGCCGGGCTGCTGGTGCTCGCCGCGCTGGTGCTGGCCATTCGCGCGCCAGATGCCGCCACCGGCACCGCGCCGGTGGTGGTGGCGGCGCGCGAGCTCGCCTCCGGAAGCACAGTGCGCGCCGGCGATGTGGAGATCCGGCGCTGGCCGTCTGATCTGATCCCCGCCGCGGCGTTGAAGACGCTCGAGCAGGTCGATGGGCGGATACTCGCCGGGGCCGCCAGTCTCGGCGAGCCGCTGACCTCGGTGCGCCTCGCCGGCCAGGAGCTGGCCAGTCGGGCCACCGGCGGGCGGGACGCCGCGAGCGTGCCGATCCGGCTGGCGGATGCCGACGTGGCCGGCCTGCTGAGCCCCGGGCGGCTGGTGGACGTCGTCACCGTCGGCCAGCGGTCCGACCAGCCCACTGTGCTCGCCTCGGCCGCGGTTGTACTCACCGTGCTGCCCGCTGAGACCAAACCCGCCGCCCGTGGGCGTCTGGTGCTGGTCGCGGTGCCGAGGGCGGCGGCGAGCAAGCTTGCCGCCGCCACGCTCAGTCAGGAGGTGACAGTTACCCTCCGCTGAGTCGAGGTCAGGCCGCTGCGCGGCTGAAACCCGGCACCACGTGGAGGAAGGGATGCCATGCTGAAGGGCTTCAAGGACTTCGTGCTACGCGGGAATGTCATCGATCTGTCCGTGGCGGTGGTGATGGGCGCGGCGTTCGGCGGCATCGTCAGCGCGTTCACCGACAAGATCATCAAGCCGTTGCTCAACGCGATCACGCCGCCGGCCAGCCCGGGTTTCGGCGTCCAGCTGATTTCTGGCAAGCCGAGTACGTTCGTCGACTTCGCCTCGCTGATCAGCACATTCATCAACTTCGTCATGGTGGCCCTGGTGGTCTACCTCGTCATCGTGCTGCCGATGCGGACCATCCAGGAGCGGCGCAGGCGGGGCGAGGAGCCAGGGCCCGCCGAGCCGACCGACGTCCAGCTGCTCGCCGAGATCCGGGATCTGCTGCGTGCGCAGTCCAACGGGTCCGGCGGCGCGCGGCGGGACGACGGCGCCGCGGATGGGCAGGAGCCCGATCAGGCGGTCCGCCAGCCTCGGTAGAGGCGCAGGTGTGCCTCAGCGGCCGCCGACCAGGTGTGTCGCCGTGCCAACGTCGCACCCGCACTGGCGCGGGCCGGATCCGGGCTGGCCAGCGCTGCGCCGAGCGCGTCGGCCAGTGCCGAGGGGCTGGCCGCGAACTGAGCTGACGAGCCGAACACCTCGCGGAGCACCGGCAGGTCGCGCAGCACCACGGGCACCCCGGCGGCCAGCGCCTCCATGGCCGCCAGCCCGAAGCCCTCCTTGGTCGACGGGAACGCAAAGACGCTCGCCGCCGCCATCAGCGCGGGCAGCTCGTCGTGCTCGACCGGGCCGAGCAGCACCGGGTCGACGCCCAACTCGTCGGCTCTGGCCAGCACCTGGTCCCGATAGCCTCGGTAGTCGAACAAGGTGTCGCCGCCGGCCAGCACCAGCGCCACGTCCGGCGCCCTGGCACGCAGCGCGGCCATCGCCTCGATCAGGTCCGCGGTGCCCTTCCGGGGCTCGATACCGCCCACCGCCAGCACGTAACGGCCCAGCTTCCGGCGCCAGCCGGCCCGGCGTTGCGCGGCTACCGGATCGTCCGGGTCAGCGGCGGCGGCGAACCGGTCGGCGGCCACCCCGTTGGGGATCACCTCCGCCCGGATCCCCCACCCGGCGGACAGCTCGGC